>JACOTG010000028.1 GCA_016178505.1 Planctomycetota bacterium | reverse complement strand
CGCGATCGTCGCGGCGGCCGCCGACCTCCTCGCATCGACGAGCGTCAACAAGGTCGCCGACGGATTCCCCGGCGGGTTCTGGAATCGGCGGACGAATCCGGGCGCGCGGCTCCTTTCGATCGGCGGCATCTGCGAGGACGCGATGGCCGGGATGCTGAGCGGCATCGCGGCGTTCGGACATCACTCCGGCGTCGGCTCTTCGTACGGCGCGTTCAACGCGGCGCTCGGGCACGTGGCCGCGCGACTCCACGCGATCGGGAATCAAGCGCGAACGTCCGCGAGCGGCGGCCGGTATCGCCCGTTCTTCCTCGTTTGTGCACACGCCGGGCTCAAGACCGGCGAAGATGGACCGACACATGCCGACCCGCAGGCGTTGCAGCTCCTGCAGGACAACTTTCCTCCGGGCACGCTGGTGACGTTGACGCCGTGGGATCCACAAGAGATTTGGAGCCTCGTCAGCGTGGCGCTCGCGAAGCGGCCCGCCGTCATCGCGCCGTTCGTGACGCGCCCGCCCGAACTCGTGCTCGACCGCGCGGCGCTCGGCTTGCCGCCCGCGAGCGAGGCCGTGAATGGCGTCTATGCTCTGCGTCGCGCAAAGGGCCGCGGCGACGGCACGATCGTGCTGCAAGGAAGCGGCGTGACGTACGCGTTCGTAGAAGACGCGATGCCGCTCGCAGAGAAGGAAGGCCTCGACCTCAACGTCTTCTACGTCGCGAGCACCGAGCTCTTCGATTCGCTCCCCGACGCCGAGCGCGAGCGCATCTTCCCCGAAGCGCGTGGGCAGGAAGCCATGGGCATCACCGACTTCACGCTCGCCACGATGGACCGTTGGGTGCGATCGGATCGCGGCCGCCGCCACACGCTGCATCCCTTCCGAAAGGGCCACTTCCTCGGAAGCGGCCAAGCCGCGTCGGTATTGACGGAAGCGGGGCTCGACGGCGCAAGCCAGTTTCGCGCGATCCTCGCGTTCGTGCGCGAGAAGTAGTCTCGCCGGTCGAAGTCGGTCTCGAGAGTCGCCCGGCTCCGTCAGGGTGCGATTTCGATGCGCCCGTCGCTGCGGTCCGTCACCCATTTCAACGATCCGCTCACGAGATGCAGGTCGCGCTGCGGGAACGGGAATGGGATGCCATGGCGACGGAACTTCTCGGCGATCGCGTAGTTGATCTGGCTCCGGTAACGCGTCGGCTGGTTCGCCCGCGTTTCCGTCCACACCTGTAGGAGAAAGTCGAGCGAGGATTCGCCGAACTGGTGGAATCTCACTTGCGGCGGCGGATCTTTGAGCGTGTCCTCGTCTTCATCCGCGACTTCCAGGAGCGCTCGAGTGACGAGCCGCTCGTCGGTGCCGTACGCGACGCCGACGGGGATCTTGAAGCGGACCTTCGGATCGCCGTGCGTCCAGTTGGTCACCGACTTCGAGATGAAGTCGGCGTTCGGGACGATGATCGCGATGTTGTCGTTGGTGAGGATCGTCGTCGAGCGAGTGCCGATGTTCGTCACGCGCCCCATGGAGCCGCCGATCTCGATGCGATCGCCGACCTCGATCGGCCGCTCGGCCAGGATGATCAACCCGGAAACGAAGTTGCTCACGATGTTCTGCAGTCCAAAGCCGATGCCGACCCCGAGCGCTCCCGCGAGCACGACGAAGCTCTCGACGTTGATTCCCAGCGTGTGAAGGGCCACGAAGAGGCCGATGACGACCAAGACGTACTGGAACATCCGCTGCAGCGCGTACCGCATGCCCTCGGTCATCTTCGTGTGCGCGAGCGCGCGACCGATGACGACTCGTGCCGCGAGCCGGGCGCCGAGGAACGTGAGGATGACGAGCGAAGCGAAGACGATCAGCGACATGATCGAGACCGGGTGATCGCCGATCTCGAACAGCGGACGCTGCAATGTGTCGCCGAAGCTGACGAACGCGACAGCACGAAGGCCCGAGTCGAACGTGGAGTTCATCGAAGACACCTCCATTTCATCGAGGTCGATGGATCTCTACGTGAGTGTACTTCGCGCGCGGAAGTCAGCGGGGATCGGGAGAGGCGGCCATGAGAAGCGATGCGACGGGTCGAACCGCGCGGCGCGCGACGCGTCGACCGCCTCTCGAAGGGTTTGCGCAAGCCGGCCTCGGATCGACGAACGTTTGCGCGCGAGCTCAGGGAGCGTCGCGGCGACGCGACGCGACGTCATTCACGGAGTCGGGTGTCGAGGATTCGCTCCTCCGCTTGCTGCAGTCGAATGTCGGTATCGAGCACGGCGACCGCGGCTTCCGCGGCGGAGACTTCCTCGCGGCTCACGAATCCGCCGGCGAATAGGCTGCGCGCTCTCTCGAGGATCGCGTGTGCCGTCGCGAGATGGGCCTCGGAAGCCTCGCGCCGCAGCGCCGCACTCCGCTTCATGCCGAGGAGGTCGACCTTCATCGGTGGGATCTTTCCGGCGACGTAGTCCGCTCTCCACGCGAGGCGCTGCTCGATTTCCGACTCCTCGAATCCGATCACGCGGATCGAGGTCTCCGCCGCGTCGAGATCGCTCGTCGGAGCCACGCCGGCGTCGACGAGGGTCCGCGTGCGATCGCGGGCCGCGACCAGCCGTTCGTGACGCGCCCGCGCCTCGGCGAGGTCGATCTGCAGCCGCTCGCGGACCAGGTCGCGGCCCTCCACGAGCGGGGCCGACAGCTCCGACCGAACCGGCTCACCTGTTCGCGACACCTCGAAGAGATCGAGCCGCTGATGTTCGAGCGCGACGGCGAGCGCGGCGGCTCGCTCGCGAAGCGCGCCCACTTCCGCCTCGGAAACCAATCCCGCGTCTCGCCGGTTTTCCATCTCGGCGAGATCCCGAGCGACGAGTGCCCGACGGCTTTCCGTGCCCTGCAAGATCACCTCGATGCGTGCGACTTCGAGGCGACGACGGCCCCGCGCGTGAACCTCCTGCGCGGCGACGACGCTGCCCGCTCCGAGGAGGAGCGCGACGGCGAGCAGAGCCACCGTCCACGCGGCGCTCGCGGTCTGCGCCCGTGGCGTCGGGTGGAAGCGATCGCGACGGCGCATCTCGCTTCGAAGCTCGCGCTCGAGCGCGTCGACGAAGTCGGGTTCGAGCGACCGAGGATCCGTCATGGCGATTCTCCTTTCGTGTCGAGGAAGGGCGCGAGGCGGCGCTCGAGCTTCGCGCGCGCGCGGCGCAAGCGCCCTTCGACGCTTCGTTCCGAGAGGCCAAGCTGCGTGGCGATGTCACGGACGGTTCGGCGTTCGAGGTGGAACGCCTCGAGGAGCTGCACTTCGCGTTCGCGAAGTCGCGAGAGCCCCCACTGGAGGAGCCGGACGGCGTCGGCCGAGTCGGGCGCCGGTTCGGCGAGGAGCAAGTCGAGATCCACGTCGTCGACCGTCTGCGGCCGGGCGCGCCGAAAGTGGCTGCGAATCAGGTTGCGTCCGACGGTCTGCAGCCAGGCGAGCGGCTCGTCGGGCCATCGCGCGCCACGCCAGCGATCGAGCGCGCGGAGGTACGTCTCCTGCGTCGCATCTTCGGCGAGCGAGCGCACCCCGCGCGCCTGACGAAGGAGATACCCGTAGAGCGGCGCCACCGTGTCGCGGTACATCCGAATGAAGTCCTCGTCCGAGTTCACCGAGCGCCCGACCCTCCCCTTTCACCGGTCACACGCATGACTCTACCGACGCGGCAGGCGCCGAAAACCCACGCTCCCGTCGCGATTTTTTCGACCGCGGGTTAGATTCTGCCCGTCGCGGCAAAGGAGAACGCCCATGAACTGGCGTCGAGCTCTTTCGCTTTCACTCCTCGCGCTCGGAATCGGATTCATCGCGTGGCTCGTGTGGCCGCGACCGGGAGCCCCCCGCCCTCCTTCAAGTCCGCCGACGGCGCAGAAGACGGCGACACTAGCGCCTCGCTCGATTGCCGTCGACCCGGAGCACGGGTCGCCGCCCACGAGACCGCTCGATCCGCCGACGATGACGGGCCCTGCGATCTCCGGCCGAATCGTCGATCCCACAGGTGCGCCGATTCGCGACGCGGAAGTCGTGCGGCTGGCGTCCGCGTTCGGCGAATCCAAGGAGATTCTCGCGACGACCGGCGACGACGGCGCGTTTCGCGTCGAGATTGCCGAGGCGAAACCTGTTTCGCTGATGTTCCAAGCCGCAGGCTTCGTGGGAGAACGACGCCAGGACCTCCTGCCCGACGCGCGGCTCCTCGTCGTCCTCGAGCCCGGCACGATCATTCGCGGGCGCGTCATCGATGCGACGACCGAGAAGCCGATCGTCGCGGCGAAGATCCGGATCCGCCATCATTCGAACCCCGACGTCGAGGAGCGCCGCGTGACGGACGCGACCGGCGCATTCTCCTTCGCGATCGCCCACTCCTTGAACGAGCTCTCGGTCACGGCGGAGGGCTACGTCACCTGCGCGCTGTCGCAGGTTGCGCCGCCGGCCAACGGTGAGACGCTGATCGTCCGGATGCCTCCGGACGGAGCATCCCTTCTCGGCTACTTCCGTGTCATCGACGACGAAAGCGGCGCGCCACTCCCAGCCGCGACCCTCGCGCATGTCTCGGCGGATTCGCTCGGAGATGGAATCTTTCGCGGCCACTACCAGGTTTCGTTCGACAAACGCTTGGTGTTCGTTGGCGCCGCAGGCCACGTTGAGCGGCACGTTGATTTTTCGCCGCCGATCGGCGATTCGGCTGAAAACGCACTCGAGGTGCGGCTCGCCAACGCGGCGGAGATTCGAGGGAAAGTCGTCGACGGGAAAGGGGCGCCCGTCGCCGGCGCTTCGGTTCGACTGTGGCTTTCGCGTGCTGCGGCCGTGGAGTACAGCACATTTCCCCCGACCGGCGCCGTCGTCTCGGACGAGGCCGGAGCGTTTGCCATCGGTGGGCTGCTCCCCGGCTCGACGTTTCAAGTCTTCGTCCAGCATCTGCAATTCGTGCCTGCGCAGATCGACGGTGTCGCGCCGAAGGAGGCCGGGCCGATGGAAATTGCTCCGATCGTGCTGCAGCAGGGAACGCGACTCGAGGGCGTCGTCCGTACGGACGAGGACGGAGCGGCACTCGCCGGCGCCCGTGTGACTCTCGTCGCCGCCGAATGTCGCTCGCAGGCGATTACGGACGGCGATGGACAGTTCGGATTCGACCACGCAGCGGATTCTGCAACGTTGGAGGTCTCCGCACCGGATCGCGTG
The DNA here is from genome assembly GCA_016178505.1 of Planctomycetota bacterium. Taxonomy (GTDB): domain Bacteria; phylum Planctomycetota; class JACOTG01; order JACOTG01; family JACOTG01; genus JACOTG01. The sequence continues at coordinate 45,035 of JACOTG010000028.1, read as the reverse complement.
GCGCGGCGACTCACGAGCATTCGATCCGGCGATTCTCCCGTCGAGATCAGACTCGCAGTGGGACTCGTCATCGCGGGCGTCGCGCTCGAGTCGAGCGGTCGCGCGGCTTCAGGTGTGAGCGTAACGGCCAAACTTCGGAAGCGCCCTGACGCCGATCCGTTCGCGTTGGAATTGCTCAATCGGGGTGTCACGAACTTTACGGATGAAGAAGGTCGCTTTCGGATTGGGGGCTTGCTCGGGGGACCTTACGGCCTCACTGCGACACGCGGCGCAACCGCCTTGCGAATCGACGGCATCGAGCCCGGCGGCGACGTCGAGGCCGGAAGGGTCGATCTCGTCCTCCGGTTGCTCACGGGCGTCGAGCAGTCGGCGACGGGAATCAAGGGTCATGTGGTCGACGCGCGCGACGGCCGACCACTGAGCCAGTTCAGCTATCACCTACGACAGGGCCCAGTCGACGGGGCCAGCGGAGCATCCATGACCAACGGCGCGGGGGAGTTCTTCGTGCGACTTCTGCCCGACTCGAGCTACACGATCGACGTCACTGCGCCCGGCCACAGTCGCATCGTGCGATCCGGAATTCGGGTTGCTGAAGGCGAGCAGCACGATGAGGAATTTGCGCTGTCCGAACAGACGTTTGTCGAGGGTGTATTGGTCTCGGAACATGGCGTGCCCGTCGCCTTCGCCACGATCCGCCTCGATGGAACCGTCACGACCGGTCGAGGCGCGCAGGGTCCTTCGGCGCAGACGGACGAGCGTGGTCGCTTTCGAATTCAGGACCTCGGCTCCGGTCCTCATCGTTTCGTGACGTTGTGGTCTCGGGCAGATCCGTGGGGTGGCTCGTCCGAGATCCCAGTCGACGTGGCGCCCGATTCGCTCGACTTGCGAATCGGCGAAGAGCGATCTGTCAGGCTGACGATGCGCGAGCCGATCGGCGTTGCCGTCGAAGGCAGCGTCGCCATGTCGAGCGACGACGAGGAGCCGTGGAAGCTCGACATCATTCTTTTTCCCGTGCAAGGCAGCGGAGCGACGCGCCGCTACGAGCACACCACCAAGATTCGCGAGTCGCGCTTCCGCTTCCCTTACGTCGAGCCAGGGACGTACCAGGTCTACGTCCAGGTCATGATCGAGTTCGGCGGCATCATCGGCTACGACGCGGACCCCAAGCAGCTCGTCGTCCCAGGCACCGGCGACGTGCACATCGCACTGCGCCTTCCCGCGCGCGAAAGCAAGCACTGAGCGCTCGTCACTGATCCGATCGGCCATCGATGAGGAACGCCAGATCGATGCGCCATCGGGGAATCGCGAGGACTTTTCCTTTCGCGTCGACCGTGACGTCGGATTCGGCGACATCCACGATGCGGCATTCGATCGGGACGGGCGGACCGCCGCCGAATTCCGGCGGGCGGAACATCATCGCGACTCGGGCGCCGGATGACTTGGCGCCCGCGAGAATGTCGTCGAGCGTGGACTCGCCGGGAAGCGTCCAATCGACGGCCAAGAACCGCTCGCGCCCGCGATGCTCGACGCGGACGCGACGATGGAGCGCACCGTAGCGGTAGAGGAGGAAGAGGACCGTCGCGTCGTCCTCGAGCCCGATAGCAAAGGGTTTCGACATGCGCGACGCGAGATGATGTCGCACCTGACCGTCGGTCACGAGGCGGTGTGCGACGCCGAGCGTGTGCCGGAAGAGCATCTCGGGAGTGATGGGCACCGGTCGAGATCGCGGCGCAAACGGGATCTCGCGCACGGGCGGCCGGATGTCGACGGTGCGCCACCGCGCCGGGTCGAGCCCCAACCCCTCGAGCATCCCGCGAGGATTCATTCCGATGAGCACGTCGAAATCCGAGAGCATCGCGGCTCCCGTCGCGATCGCCGGTCCGCACATCGCGTGACAGTCGCCGCTGCCGGGGTCGAAGAGGGCGATCGCGCGAGGCGCACCGTGGCCCGGCACGGCTCGGATGACCGCCCGCCTCGCGCTCGAGTACGTCGGGTTCACGACCGGTGGCTGGTCGATCATCACTGCGCACCTCGCTTCGTTCGCTGTCCTCGTGTCCGGCACCGCGCACGCGCGCGTTCGCCATCATCTAGTCGCGCTCGCTCGGAGAAAGTTACACGGAAATTCGGATGACTCCGGAATGTCGTCATTCCTCGGACGAGGCAAACCGGGGTCAGGCACGGCCGCGAGCTTGAAGCGAAACTCCGGCGACGATCTGGCCGGGTGCGGCCGTCCCTCTGCGTGGTCGGCGAGGTTCAGCATGCAACGGTGCATCGCGTCGACGCCGTACGGATCCACGTGATGTGCGAGAACCCGCGACGAGCGAAGCGGCTCTCTGCCGGTTCCGCGACCACTCTTGACGGCAGGTGCCGCGACAGCGAGAAAGAGGGCCTCCGCATGCAAGGGACCGGGCAAACATGGTCACTCGCATCGAAGCACTCGGCTTTCGCTCGCTGCATCACGTTGCCGAGGACATCTCGTCGTTTCAGGTTCTCGTTGGCCCGAACGGATCGGGCAAGTCCACTTTCCTCGACGTCGTCGCTTTTCTCGGCGACATGCTTCGAGTCGGCCCGCTCAAGGCAATCCTCGGAGATTCGAAGAATGGCGTGTCCTCCCGCGCCGTCGATCCGTCCCATCTGACATGGATGCGGCAAGGAAGTCGGTTCGAGCTCGCCATCGAGTTGGGAATTCCCGAGGAGCGAATGGCGAAGCTTCCGAACGGGAAGTATCGACGTGTCCGCTACGAAGTCGCCATCAACGTCGGGCGCGACGGAGGCGACGTCGGCCTCGAGGTCGAAACCCTGTGGCTCGCGCCCATTCGCGATCCTTCGGAGAGCAGCCGCGAACCGCAAGCTCAACGAACATTGTTCCCAGAGCCTTTGTCAGCCCCGCAAACGATCGCGCGTGAGCGTCACCAAAAGGCGGCTCCCGGATGGCGGACCGTCGTGAACAAGATCGGCGGCGCTGCCAATGACTACTTCAAGTCGGAGACGTCCGATTGGAACAACCCCTTCCGACTCGGCCCGACGAAGTCCGCTCTCGCCAACCTTCCGGAAGACGAGAGTAAGTTTCCGGTCGCCACCTGGGTGAAGCACGTCCTGATGGACGGCGTCCAGAGGGTCGTTCTCAACGCGGAAGCGATGCGAAGCCCCAGCCCGCCTGGAACACCCCGGCGCTTTCTTCCCGATGGCTCGAATCTCCCTTGGGTGATCGAGGGGTTGAAGACAATGGCACCGGATCGTTTCGAGCGTTGGGTCGAACACGTTCGAACGGCGCTACCCGACCTTCGCTCTGTGGAAACGATCGAGCGTCCAGAAGACCGTCATCGCTATCTCGTCATCCAGTACGCGAACGAGTTGAAGGCGCCGTCGTGGGTCGTCTCGGATGGAACGCTTCGGCTCCTCGCGCTCACATTGCTCGCGTACCTGCCCGACGTCGACGGCCTCTACCTGATCGAAGAGCCGGAAAACGGAATTCATCCCCGTGCCGTCGAGACGGTCTATCAGTCCCTTTCGTCGGTGTACGGAGCGCAGGTCCTTTGCGCGTCGCACTCGCCGGTCATCCTCGGCATGGCGCGACCCGAGGACGTGCTCTGTTTCGCAAAGGACGGGACGGGCGCGACCGACATCGTCCGCGGCAACAAGCACCCGAAGTTACGCGACTGGAAAGGGGCGCTCGATCTCGGCACCCTCTTCGCCGCCGGCGTTCTTGGATGATCGAGGATCTCGTCGTACTCGTTGCAGACAAGGACATCGAACAATCGCTACGCGGCCTGTTCGATCGACCACCGGCTCTCAAGATCTCGCCGATCCGCCCCGAAATCCTGACCCACCCCAATCGCGATTCCGGTCGCTACCACACCGGTCATGAGATTCTTGCCGCGTATGCGAGCCACTCCAAACACGGCCTGATCGTGTTCGATCGCGCGTGGGAGGGTGCTCCGAGCAAGGACCGACGTGTTCTCGAGCAAGACGTGGAGGCAAAATTGTCCGCTGCTTGGAGCGATCGCGCGCGCTGCATCGTGATCGAACCCGAGGTGGAGAACTGGGTCTGGAGCGATTCGCCCAACATCGATGTGGCGCTCGGATGGCAAGGTCGCGAACCTAAATTGCGCACGTGGCTTGGACAACAAAACCTTTGGCCGACCGGGCAATCCAAGCCACCCGACCCGAAGAAGGCCTTCGAAAAAGCCCTTCGCGAAGTGAACCTGCCGCCTTCATCGAGCGTGTTCCGGAAGATCGCGGACACCGTCAGCTTCACGCGATGCAAGGACGAGAGCTTTCGCGAGGTCGTGAGCACGCTCCGGAAGTGGTTCCCACCGAAGCGCCCGGAGTGAGGTTCGAATGACTTCAAAGGGGCCATGAGTTACCGCTGACCCGCTGGACATCGCTGGCGCGAGGCCCGTACCCTGTGCGCGGGAACTCGAACACTCACCTTCGGGAATCATCGATGCTCGCGAACAAAGAGATCGCCGTCATTGGGTCCGGGACGATGGGACGAACGATTGCGGCCGGACTCCTCCGCTCCGGCAAGGTCGACGCGTCGAGGATTCGCGCGACCGCGCGCACGCGCGCCAGCGCCGACAAGCTCGCGCAGGAGCTGGGCGTCTCGTGCTCGACCGACAACGCCGCGGCAGCACGGGCGGCGGCCGTCATCATCCTCTGCGTGAAACCGAAGGACGTCGAGAAGGTCGCCGAAGGCCTGAAGTCGACGAGAGCGCTCGCGCACGGCCCGCTCGTCCTTTCGATTTCCGCCGGCGTCAGCAGCGGCTTCATCGAGAGCATCCTCGGCGACTCGACGCCGGTCGTGCGCGCGATGCCGAACACGCCCTGCCTCATCGGCAAAGGAATGACCGTCGTCGCCAAGGGCTCGCACGCTACCGACGAGCACGTGGCGATCGCGCGAGAGATCTTCTCGACGCTCGGCCGGTGCATCGAGCTCGAAGAAAAGCACATGGACACCGTGACGGGGCTGTCGGCGAGCGGCCCGGCCTTCATCTACATCATCATCGAGGCGCTCGCGGACGGCGGCGTCATGCGCGGGCTTCCTCGCCACGTCGCGACCGAGCTGGTGGCGCAAATGACGCTCGGTGCCGCAGAGATGGTGCTCACCACGGGAAAGCACCCCGCCGCGCTGAAGGACGACGTGACGACGCCGGCCGGCTGCACCATCGCCGGCATCCTCGCGCTCGAGGACGGTCGCGTCCGTTCGGTCCTCGCGCGCGCCGTCGAGACCGCGGCGAAGGTCGCCGGCGAGCTCGGGAAGTAACCGATGGGCGAGAGCGTCACGCCGATCGCCGCCGTCCGGCAGCGGGTGGCGAACGCGCGGCGAGTCGTCGTCAAGGTCGGCACCAACGTGATCCTGCGAGACGACGGCGCCGTCGCGCTCGGCCGCATCTACTCGCTGATCGAATCGGTGGCGACGCTTCGCCAGCGCGGCAAAGAAGTGCTCCTCGTTTCGTCGGGCGCGGTCGGCCTCGGCGCGCAGAAGCTGCGGCTCGAGAAGAAGCCGAACACGCTCGTTTTAAAGCAAGCGTGCGCCGCCATCGGACAAAGCCGGCTCATGGCGGTCTACGAGGAAGGCTTCGAGAAGCTCGGGCTCGTCACGGCGCAAGTTCTCCTCACCGAGGACGACTTCACGAACCGCACGCGCTACCTCAACCTCAGCGCGACGCTCGAGGCGCTCCTCAAGCTCGGCGTCGTGCCGATCCTCAACGAGAACGACACCGTCTCGACGATCGAGCTGGAGACGGCCGTGGACGGAGCGAAGCGGCCTCCCGTGTTCGGCGACAACGACCGGCTCTCGGCGCTCGTGATGAGCAAGATCGCCGCGGACCTCCTCGTGATCCTGTCGGACGTGGACGGGCTCTACACCGCGAACCCGACGACGAATGCCGCGGCGCAGCTCGTCTCGGTCGTGCCCGAGATCACGGCCGAAGTCGAACGATTCGCGGAAGGCGGCGGCTCGCGCGGGCGCGGAGGCATGCGCACGAAGCTCGAAGCCGCGCGCATCGCCATCCGATCCGGCGGGATCGCCGTCATCGCGAACGGGCGAGCCGCAGGCGTGCTCGATCGCGTGTTCGCCGGAGACGAGATCGGGACCGTGTTCCTCCCGGAATCGAGCTTGCACGGGAAGCGTCGCTGGATCGCGTACGCGTCGGCGATCGCAGGAAGCGTGCGGGTGAACGACGGCGCGAAGTCGGCGCTCGTCGAGCGAAAGGCGTCGCTGCTCCCCGCGGGAGTCGTGAGCCTTCACGGCCGCTTCGCGAAGGGCGACGTGGTGAGCATCGCGGACGCAGCCGGAGTCGAGTTCGCGCGGGGGCTCACGAACTATGGCACCGATGACGCCGCGAAGCTCGTCGATCGGTACGCGGGCGAGGGCGTCATCGCGCGACGAGGCCAGGACGCGCTCATCACGCGCGACAACATCGTGCTGTTGCGATGAAGCCGAGCGAACACAAGCGAGCGAAACGATGACGCCGCTCGAGAAGATCGCGAGAGCCGCGAAGGCTGCGTCGCGACGTCTCGCCGTCGCGCCGACCGCCGCGAAGGACAAGGCGCTCCTCGCGATCGCGTCAGCGCTCGAGCTGAAGGCGTCCGAAATCCTCGCCGCGAATGCCGAGGATGTCGCCGAGGCGACGAGCCTAAAGCTCGCGCGGCCGCTCGTCGACCGGCTGAAGCTCGATCGCGCGAAGCTCAGAGAGATGGCGGAGGGCGTCCGCGCCGTCGCGGCGCTTCCGGATCCCTCGGGTCGAGTGCTCGCGCGAACGCTTCTCGACGACGGCCTCGAGCTCGTCCGGGTGAGCTGCCCGCTCGGAGTGCTCGCTGTCGTCTTCGAGTCGCGGCCGGATGCGGTGACGCAGATCGGCGCGCTCGCTCTCAAATCGGGGAACGCCGTCGTGCTCAAGGGCGGGCGCGAGGCATCGCGCTCCGCGTCGGCGCTCGTGCGCGTGATCCACGAGGCGCTGGCGTGTTCGACGGAAATTCCCGTTGAGTCCGTCTCGCTCGTGGGGGGCCGCGAGGACGTCGACCGGCTGCTCCTCCTCGATGACTGCATCGACCTCGTGATCCCGCGCGGCGGTAACGCGCTCGTCCGATACGTGCAGGAGCACACGCGCATCCCGGTCCTGGGCCACGCCGAGGGCATCTGCCACGTCTACGTCGACGCCGCCGCCGACCCCGAGAAGGCGATCGCGATCGTGCACGACAGTAAGCTCCAGTACCCGGCAGCGTGCAATGCGGCGGAGACGCTGCTCGTCCATCGAGACGCGGCGCCTCGACTCCTCGATCGCCTCCTCGAGACGCTGCGCACGGCCGGCGTGGAGCTGCGCGCATGCGACCGCACGCGAGCGCTCGCGCCCACGATCGCGATGAAAGCCGCGACGGACGACGATTGGCGCACCGAGCACGGCGGGCCGACGCTGTCGGTGAAGCTCGTGGACTCGCTCGACGACGCGATCGAGCACGTGAACCGCTACGGATCCGGACACACGGACGCGATCGTCACCGAGGACGCCGCGGCGGCCGAGCGATTCCTCGACTCGGTCGACTCGGCCAGCGTCTTTCACAACGCGTCGACGCGCTTCGCCGACGGCTTTCGCTACGGCTTCGGCGCCGAGGTCGGCATCTCGACGAGCAAGCTCCACGCGCGCGGCCCGGTCGGCCTCGAGGGTCTCGTGTCGACGAAGTACAAGCTCTATGGCACGGGCCAGATCGTTGCGACGTACAGCGGCGAGCACGCGCGACCCTTCAAACATGCGAAGCGCGAGATCCACTGATCTCGAGTCTGCCCCGCGAGCGTTTCGTCCCCGACGCGCCTAAACGGCGCTGACAATTGACGTCCGCGGACGCACAATGGGCTCATCTCGGGAGCCGCACCAGGAGGAAGACCATGCACCACCGCCACGCCGCGATCACGAAGGTTGTGTTCCCCCTTCTCGCCGCGCTCGTCGTCGTGAGCCGCGCGACCGCCCAAGTCGACTTCGATGCTCCGAAATACTTCGGAACGCTCGACTACGCCGACGACATGGTGGTGGGCGACTTCGACGGAGATGGAAACCTGGACGTCGTCGTGGGCTATCAACGTGAACTCGTCCAGAACTCGATCAGCGTCTTCCTCGGGGACGCGACCGGCGGCTTCGCGCCGCGCCGAGACATCGCGCTCCCCTTCGCGCCGTACGAGTTCGTCGGCGGCGACTTCAACGGCGATCACCGATCCGACCTCGCAATCACGGAGGGAGAGCAGCCGCAGGTCGCGATCCTTCTCGCGGACGGCCTCGGTGGGTTCCTGGCGCCAATGAACATTTCCGTCGCCGGATTCCCGGAGGCGCTCGTGGTGGGCGACGTGAACCGCGACGGTAGGCTCGATCTCGTCGTCTCGCTGAATAGCGCCACGGATGCGCGCGTGCTCTTTGGCGACGGTCACGGCGGATTTTCGCTCGGTCCGTCGAGCGACATCGTTGCGGGAGCGTCGGCGTGCGCGCTCGCGGACTTCGATCGCGATGGGTTCCTCGACCTCGCCCTGACGCACAGCGCTCTGAACGACGTGCGCGTCTTGCGCGGCGACGGACTCGGGCATTTCACGCCGCAGGCCACGCTCGCGACCCCGCTTCACCCGATTTCCGTCATCACGCCCGATCTCGACGGCGACGGCTTTCCGGATCTCGTGGTCGGCACGAACGAGACGGCGATGGTTTCGGTATTCCTCTCCGACGGCGCGGGCGGCTTCGGACTTCGATCGGACCACTCGAACGACAGGCCCGCGAGCGGGCTCGCAGCGGCGGACTTCGACGAGGACGGAAACGTCGACATCGCCTCGACGCGCTCCTTTTTCTCGGCCACGGTCTACTTCGGCGATGGGATGGGGGGGCTCGGACCGCGGATCGATCTTGCCGGACTCGCGGGCAAGCGGATCGCGGCGGTGGACGTGGACCGCGACGGCCATCAGGATCTCTTGACTTGTGGGGAGAATTGCCAGTGCCCGGCAGCATCCGTCATCGTTCGTCTCGGCGACGGCGCGGGAAGTTTCCACGGTCGAAGGGCCAGCTTCGTCGGCACGTTGGCGGATCGGGTTTCTTCGGTGACGTCGGGCCGCGTGAACTCCGACGCCCACTTGGATCTCGTCGCGCTGAATCCCACGGCCGGCTTGCTCCTCTTCTTTGCGGGGGACGGCACCGGGTCGTTCGCATCGCCGGCGACCACCTCCATCGATCCGAACTCCGTTCGCGTCGTGTTGGGTGACTTCGACGGTGATGCGGACCTCGATGCGGCGATCGTGCAGGGAAGTCGTTGCACGTCGCCCGTCGCCGTCGCCCTCTATTTCGGCGACGGAACGGGAACGTTCGTGCCGGGGCCCGTGACGCCGCTCGATTTCTGTCCGCGGGCGTTCGCCGTAGGCGACGTCGACGAGGACGGGCTCGCCGATATCGTGGTCAGCCCATCTACCGTAGAAGACGGTCAGCTGAGATGGCTGAAGAGCGACGGAGCCGGTGCGTTCTCGACCCACGTGCTCTTCCCGTCCGGCGTCAAGTCAGCCACGCAACTGTTGCTGCACGACGTCGACGGCGACGGACATCTGGACGTGCTGTTCGAGACCGAGCCACCACGCGGGTTGACCCTGCTGTTCGGCGATGGCAACGGCGGCGTCGCCGCGACGGATTTCGTTCGGTCGGACTACCTCTTCACGTCTTTCGCGGTGGGCGATCTCGACCGCGACGGCAACGTCGATGTCGCGGCGTCCGCCTTGTGTTGCGGCGTCGGCGGCGGGGCGCCCCTCCTCCTCTTCTTCGGCGACGGACCGCGCAGCGTGGCAGACACCGTGCGCCTCTACCGAACTGCGTTGGTCAACGCTAACGGACTCGCGGACATCTCGATGGTCGACGTCGACGAAGACGGCCGACTCGACGTCGTGGCTGGGGACATCGTGCTGCACGGCGACGGCGACGGCGGCTTCTCGAAGGAGTCGGAGTTCGACGTCGGCCTCGTCGCGAGCGTCGCCGTCGACGACGTGGACGAAGACGGGCACTTGGATTCGCTGGTGATCGCGAACGACCTCGCCAGAAACCTGAACGCCGTCTCGCTTCTGAACCGGACGCCGTTCGATCTCTACCGATGCCGCGCGGGCAACGTCAACGCGGGGTCGGCACCGACGGCGAACGTCCTCTTCATCAACGGGCGGAGAGGCTTTGGACCCGCACGGTACCTCGACGTCGATCGAAACGCGGCGTTCACGCTGCGACTGCAGCTGCCGCCTGCGGCCTCGTCGATGACGTACGCCCTGTACGCGTGGAACGACCGGCCGACGAGCGCGTCGAGCCGCACGCTCCCGGACGGGATCGGCGAATCGTGCATGGTCACGCCGCTGTCGTCACCGCTTCCGTCGCAGCGGCCGAAAGCCATCTGGAACACGATTGGCGATTTTGCGCGCTTCGGCGCACCGACCCGACCTTCGCCGCCGGCACCGGGCCCGATCTTCAGCCGTCCGCAGGGCCTTCGAAAGCACCTCACGTTCTTCGTGCAGGGCATCGTCACGGATCCAGCCGCGCCGAACGGTGAGCTTGCGGTGACGAACGGCATCCTCGTGCGCTCGCTCTAGTCGATCCGAACGAACGAGCGGTTCACGCCGGTGCTCGTCTCGGCGACTAAGGCCCGATCCGAAGCACGATCGCGTTCGTGACGCTCACGCCGTCGGCGACGATCGATCCGGAGTCTTCGATCAGGCCTTGGAACGTCGCGACGACGGGTCGACGCTCTCCGTGCCGCCGACCCAAGACGATGGACGGCGCCGGAGCCTCCGCTGCTTCCCGCCGACGGCGCAAAGCCCGAGGATCCGTCGTTAAGTGAGAAAAACGATCCAGGCTCCGTATGCGTCAGAAAACCGGCGCGCGGCTCGAGCACCGCGCGCCGGTTCGATTCGATTGCGAGATTTGGACGAGCTGCGGCCTAGAACAACGAGCCCACGCCCCAGCCGAAGCGGTCACCGGGCTCGGAGGCGGAGCCATCGCCGACGGAACTCTGGGAGATGAACAGATTGCCGAATGCGTCGAGGCCGGACGCCGTTCCGAAGATCACGTTCACCGCTCCGGCACGGTTGACGACGCCGACACCTTCGAAGGTGGCACCGATCGCGAGATCCGCGCGACCATCGCCGTCGAAGTCGCCGACGACGAGGCTCGACCCCAAGCGATCCTCCGCTTCTGGTGCGTCGAGGACTCCGGCAGTTGACTGATCCCACAGTTGGTTTCCGGCGGTGCTGAGACCGGTCGCGGATCCGTAGAGGACGTTCACGGCGCCCGCGTTGGCGGTTGCGCCGACGTCCTCGCCGGGAACGCCGATGGCGAGATCGCCGAACCCGTCGCCGTCGAAGTCGCCCACGGCCAACGTCGCGCCGAACTTGTCGCCCGCCTCCGCGGCACCATCGATGCCGACCGTCGCCTGCTCCCAGATCTGGTTGCCCGTCACCACGAGGCCGGCCGCCGATCCGTTGATCACGTTCACCGACCCGGCGTCGACGGTCGAACCGAAGTTCTCGAACGCGACGCCGACGACGAGATCGTCGAAGCCGTCATTGTCGAAGTCGCCCGCGGCGAGCGATGCGCCGAACGAGTCCTGCGTCTCGGCCGTGCCGCCGAGTCCGGAGTCTTGAGTCCACGTTTGCTGACCGACGCCGGAAAGACCGGAAACGCTGCCGTAGAGCACCGTGACCGAGCCGGCGTTCGTGACGCCGTTGACGTCGTCGCGTGGCTCGCCGATCGCGAGGTCGTCGCGGCCGTCGCCGTCGAAGTCGCCGACCGTGAGCGCAACGCCGAGGAGCGCACCTTGCTCGGCCGTGCCCGTGATCCCGTTGCCGCCCTTGCTCCAGATCTCCGAGCCGAGCGTCGCAATCCCCAACGGCGATCCGTAGAACACGTTCACCGCGCCGGCGTTGCCGGCCGCGCCGACGGACTCGAACGGGACGCCGACCGCGAGGTCGTCGAAGCCGTCGCCGTCGAAGTCGCCGACCGCGACCGAGAAACCGAAGCGATCTCGCGTTTCCGCCACGCCCGGAACGTTCGTCGTCGTCTGCGAGAGAACTTGTTGGCGGCCGAGGTCGAGGCCGCCGAACGACCCGTACACGACGACCGCCTCGCCCGAATTGAGGAGGCCGGTCGCGTCGAAGAACGGCACGCCGAGCACGAGATCGTCGAAGCCGTCGTTGTCGAAGTCTCCCCACGCTTGCGCCCATCCGGTTTCGGCGCCGGCTTGCAGAACCGTCGCGTGAAACGTGCCCCCCGCGCCGGGCCCCGCGTTGCCGCCGTAAAGGACCTGAACGTACCCCGAATTCATGACCCCGCCGGCGTCCTCGAAGATCGTCCCGATCGGCAGATCGTCGAAGCCGTCTCCGTTGAAGTCCGGCCCGCGTGGGACGCTGGCCTCGAGCGTTCCGACTCCGATTGCCGTCGTACTCGAGAGCGCCACGATCATGACGAACTTCCTCATCCTGTCGACGCACATGGTTGCACTCCTCTTCTCGCGATCCCTCGCGTGAGCTGGCCGATCCGTCCGTTACCAGATCACGTCCCGTTCCGGCGTGGAGTCCGCCACAATTTCGGAGTGCGTAGTGCGGGCTATTCGGCGAGGCGGCGGCGGACCCCGACGGCAAGCTCGGTCTTGCCCCATTCGTCGTAGAGCGCGAGGAGTCGTTCCAGCGCGTTGCGAGTGAGCGGGTCCCGGTTCCCGGCGCCGGATTCGAGGGACGCGCTGATCGCGACGAGGATCTCTTCGGCTTCCGCGTACTCCCCGAGCTCCGTGAGACACGCGCCGAGGAGCGTCTCCGTCTTCGCGACAAACTCTCGCGGCGCGTCGGCGTGACTCCGCTGGATCTCTCGACATTCGCGCAGGAGCGCGACCGCGGGGCCGGTGCTGCCGAGCGCGAACTCGGCCTCGGCATTCGCGAAGAGCGACGATGCGAGTTGCGGGTGCGTCGACGGAAGGCAGCGACGCCACGTGGCGAGGGCGCGGCGGAGATACGGCCTTGCCACGGCGTGCTCGCCTTTCGCCCGGTAGAGGAACCCGATGCTGTTCAGCGTTTGCGCGACGTCCGGGTGCTCGCGTCCCTGGAGCTCGATCTGCGTGGCCAGCGCCGATTCGAAGTTTGCCTGCGCCGCGTCGAATTCGCCCATCTGGAATTGAACGATCGCGAGGTTGTGCAGCGAGATGGCGGTGCTCGCATCGCGGTCCCCGGACTGGGAGCGCCGGATCTCGAGCGCTTCCTCGTAGGCCTCTCTCGCGGCAGCAAGCTTTCCTTGGAGTCGCAACGCCGCGCCGAGCCCCGACAGCGTCTGCACGACGGCGGGATGCGATTCGCCGAGCTGATTTCGTTGGATCGCGACCGCCTCGCGAAACGTCGACTCCGCGCCCTTCGGGTCACCGCACAGATGGCGCGCGCGGCCGAGGAGCGCGAGGGTCGCGCCGAGATCCGCGTGATCCGGCCCGAGCCGCTCGCGCTGCGCATCGGCCACGATCGACAGCTCGTCGCGCGCCGCCGCGTACTTTCCGCGATCGATGAAGAGGCGCGCGAGCTGCGAGCGACAGTCGAGCACGGATGGGTGGTCGGGTGGCAGCCGCGCCGCGAAGATGTCGAGCACCGCTCGCTGCAGCGATTCGGCCTCGTCGAGCTTCTGCCCCGTCGACACGAGCGTCTTCGACAACCGATCGAGGAGCATCGCGTGGTCGATGCCGTTCGGGTCCCGAGCCGTGGACGACAAGCGAACGGCCTCGCGCTGAACCGACTCCGCGCGCTCGCGGTCCCCTTCGAGCATGAGGACGCTGCCCAGCGATCCGAGCGCGAGCGATCGTTCGAATCGCTCGTCGGGAACGCTCGACGCGAGGATCGCTAGCGCGCGATCGAAATGCTCGTGCGCCTCCGCGTACGCGCCGGAGCGAACGAGCGTCTCGGCGAGCACGCGGTGCGCTTGCGCGAGGGCCTGGGGCTCCTCCGGTCGACGCGCCTCGACGAGGGTCAGCACGCGCCGCTGCTGCGTCGCCGCCTCGGCGTACATGCCGATGCCGAACCAGGTCTTTCCGAGCGTCGAGCGCACGTTCACCTCGACCTCGGGATCGTCGACCGGCTCCGCGTCGATCGTCGCCGTCGCCGACTCGAGGAGATCTCGCACGAGCGCGTCGCGCCCATGGCTGCGAGGATCGGCGGCCGCGAGCAGGCGCTCGAGGAATCCGTTCACTCGTTCGAGGCTTCGCGCCCGGCGACGCTCGCCGGTGAGCGCCGATTCCGCACGTGCCGACTCCTTCCCCGCGATCCACGCCCACCAGGCAACGCCCGCGGTCCCGCCAACCACCGCGAGCGCGGCGACGACGATCGCGGTCGAGAGAAGTCGATTGCGCCTCACGAACTTCGCCGTGCGATAGCGAAGCGTGTCCTTGCGCGCGAGGATCGGCCGATTCTCGCGGAAGCGGCGAAGGTCCTCGGCGAGTCGCTCCGCGGATGCGTAGCGGCGCGCCGGTTCTTTGTGCATCGCGACCCGAACGATCGTTTCGAGATCGCCCGCGAGGCGACGATCGACGACGCTGAGGCGCGGCGGCGTTTCCTCGCTCACCGCGCGCTCGACCTCCGGCAGCGAACGCCCTTCGCGCACGAACGGATGTCGCCCCGTGAGGATCTCGTACAGGAGCACGCCGAGCGCATGCACGTCCGTCGCGGTCGTGACGGGCTCGCCGCGGATCTGCTCCGGGCTCGCGTACTCGGGCGTCATGAGGCGCATGCCGCTGCGGGTCAACGGCACGTCCGCGCTCGCGTCGCCGGATTCCAAGAGCTTGGCGAGCCCGAAGTCGAGGAGCTTCGGCGTGCCGTCTGCCGTGACGAGGATGTTGCTCGGCTTTAGATCGCGGTGCACGACGAGGTGACGGTGTGCGTAGCCGACCGCTTCGCACACCGCCTCGAGCAATTCGAGGCGCGCGTCGAGGTCGAGCCCGCTCTCTTTTCAGAACACAGCGATCGGCTTTCCGTCGACGAACTCCATCGCCAGGTAGGGAAGACCGCGCGACGTGACCCCGCCATCGACGAGCCGCGCGATGTGCGCGTGGTCTAGGCGCGCGAGGGTCTGTCGCTCGATTCGAAATCGCGCGAGGACCTCGGGCACGCTGACGCCGGCGCCGATGACCTTGAGCGCCACTGCTTGGTCGTACTCGCCGTCCGCACGATGTGCGCGGTAGACGACGCCCATGCCGCCGGCGGCGACTCGGCCGTCGACCTGCCACGGGCCGACGCGCTCGCCGTCCGCGAGAAGGCCTTGGGCCTGAGCAAGGAGCCCACCCATCGTCTTCGGCGTCGGCGGCTCGATGAACTGCGAGGGGCTCGCGTCCGCGTCGAGGAGAGATTCGACCTCGTGCCGCAACCCCGCGTCGCCGCCGCACGCCTCGTCGAGGAAGCGCCCTCGCTCGCTCGCGTCGCGCTCGAGCGCTTCGTGAAAGAGGCGCGTGACGAGCGGCCAGCGATCTCGCGACATGCGCTTCCCTTCCCGTCAGTCCTGGGTGCCGTCCGGTCGTTCGTCGTCGAGTCGCTTGCCGACTTCGACCTTCAGCCACGCACGAGCGGCGCGCCAGTCGCGCTCGACCGTCCGCGTCGCGATGCCGAGCACGTCGGCGATTTCCTCGATCGTGAGGCCGCCGAAGAATCGCAGCTCGACGATGCGACTCTTCACCGGATCGAATTGCTCGAGCCGCTCGAGTGCGTCGTCGAGCGCGACGAGGTCGGTCGCGCGCTCCTCGAAGGCTCCGGCAACGTCTCCGAGCGTGACCTGGACGCGCCCTCCTCCACGCTTCTGCGCATCGCGGCCGCGAGCGTGCTGCATGAGGACGCGGCGCATCGCCGTCGACGCGACCGCCAAGAAGTGCGCGCGATTCTCGAAGTTCTGGCTGCGCTGGTCGACGAGCCGCAAGTAGGCCTCGTGAACGAGCGCCGTCGGCTGGAGTGTGTGATCCGAGCGCTCGTGGCGTAGCTGGCGCTCGGCGATCCGATGCATCTCGTCGTAGAGAACCGCCAGGAGCTTCGGCAGGACGGTCGCGTCGCCTTGCCGCCACTCGTCGAGAAACCGCGTTACGGCATCCGTTGGATTCATCGTCCGTCCCAGCGATCCGGGTGCTTTCCGGGGCGGCCGATCATACCAGCGATGGCGCCACGGGCCTTCTGCGAGTCGCAGTCGGCGCACGGCACTTCGCCGGTCACGCGATCCTGAACCCAGATTCCTGCGCTGACTCAGCCGGCCGGGTTTGCTCCCCGCCCGCGGCAACGGCATCCGTTACGATGGACCGTGGGGGGATAAGTGAGAAAAAGGTTCCAGGCTCCGTATGCGTCAGTTAGCGCGGTCGGTGCGATGAGCGAGCATTCGAAGATCGAGTGGACGGACGCGACGTGGAATCCGATCCGCGGGTGCGTGAAGATCACGCCGGGTTGCGCGCACTGCTATGCGGAACGATTCGCCGAGCGGTTTCGCGGGGTGCCGGGGCATCCGTACGAGCAGGGATTCGATCTGCGGCTGGTGCCGGAGAAGCTCGCGGAACCGTTTCGGTGGCGCGAGCGCAAGCGCGTGTTCGTCAACTCGATGAGCGATCTGTTTCTCGAGGGCGTCGCGGACTCGTACGTCCTCGCCGTGGCTCGCGTGATGACGGCGACGCCGTGGCACACGTTTCAAGTTCTGACGAAGCGCTCGCAGCGACTGCGCAATGCGCTCGCCACGCTCCTTTCGTTCGCGGGTGCGGCCGAGCACGTCTGGTGGGGCGTGAGCGTCGAGGATCGACGCCACGGGCTGCCGCGCATCGAGCACCTTCGCGACGCGCGCGCTGCGGTGCGCTTTCTCTCCGTCGAGCCGCTCCTCGAGGACCTCGGCGCGATCGACCTCCGCGGAATCCACTGGGTGATCGCCGGCGGCGAGAGCGGCGCGGGCGCGCGACCGATGCACCGCGAGTGGGTGCTTGCGATCCGCGATCAGTGCCGCGACGCCAGCGTCCCGTTCTTTTTCAAGCAGTGGGGCGGCGTGCGGAAGAATCGCGCGGGGCGCGAACTCGACGGCCGCACGCACGACGACATGCCGGTCGTCCGCCGCATCGCGGTGCCGGACGCCGCGCGCCGCGCCGCGCTCGTCGCCGACTTCGAGCGCTCGCTCACCGCTCAGGTCGCCGATTCCGCGGACCGAAACCCTCGTTGACCGCACGGCGTTCGGGTAACCGCTGATCGCCTCTCTATTCCTCTTTGTGTGCGAAATCCGACTGGGCTGTAACTTTTCGCGAACTCTCTCGACTCAGAAGCGTGGCCGCATTGAATCGGGAGGCTCGCCGGGTAGCATGACCGTGGCTCGAATCACGAGGTGATCCATGTCCGAGACCGCTGAACGCACGCACTGGACCTACGACGATTATCGAGATCTCCCGGACGACGGAAAACGGTACGAGATCATTCGGGGGAAACTCATCGTGTCGCCGGCACCGAGATCGAAGCATCAATACGTCGTGAACGCGCTCACCTTTCACTTGCACGCTTTCGTCCGGGAGCGAAATCTGGGGCTGGTGTTTGGGCCGGCGCCGGACGTCGTGCTTGCGAAAGACTCGGTCGTGCAGCCCGACATTCTGTTCGTGAGCAACGAGCGAAAGCACGTGTTTCGCCGCGGCGTCGTGAAGGGTGCGCCCGACTTCGTCGTCGAGGTGCTGTCGGAGTCCACTCGCGGGCGCGACACCAACGCGAAGCGTGGACTCTACGCGGAGCACGGCGTGCGCGAGTATTGGCTCGTCGACCCAGTAGTCGAGCGCATCGAGATCTACGTGCTCGAGGACACGAGCCTCGTCAAGAAGGCCGAGATCACGGAAGGCCACGCCGCGTCGCCCGCTGCCCTGCCCGGGTTCACCGTCCCGCTGATGGACCTGTTCGCTTTCGAGGAGGCGGAAGAGGACGACGCCTCCGAGTGTCGCGAAGGCGACGAGCCGTATTCGCTTGCCGAGTTCCCGCCGAAGGGACCGTGCAACTGGCGCGACTACTGGCGTCAGCCCGACGATGGCAAGCGCTGGGAGATCCTGCGCGGCGAGTTCGTCCTGCTTCCGACGCCGACGGTGAAGCATCAGATCGTCATGGGCAACCTCCTCCACGCGATCATGAATCACGTCGAAGGCGACGGCGAGAGGCTGGGTTTCTGCGTCATGCGACTCGCGACCGTGCTCGCCGACGACACCGTCGTCGACCCCGACATCCTCTTCGTCGCGCGCGCGCGCCAGAAAATCGTGAAGGAGCCGGGTGTCTTCGGCGCGCCCGACCTCCTCGTCGAAATCGTCTTCGAGAAGACCCGAGAGCGCGACACGGAGATCAAGCGACGCCTCTACGGCGAGTGCGGCGTGCGCGAGTACTGGATCGTCGATCCGGACGCCCAGAGCGTGGAGGTGCTCGCTCTCGAGGCCGGCCGCCTCGTCACGAAGTCGACGACCACGAACGGCGACGTCACCTCGGCAGTCGCCCTACCCGGACTACGCGTTCCGATCTGTGCGATCTTCGAGTAACGCGACACGTTGTCTGGAGTCGCCCCCCGACTTGCGAACCAGAGGGCGCTGAGAAATCGTCGACGATCGAGGCGCCCGCACGCCGGTCCGTCAATAGGAACGACGATCGCTCTCTCGCTTCACGACGATCTTGATGGGCGTGCCTTCCGGAACGCTCCTGATTTGAGACGCGAAGTGGGCGGGCCAGCCGATCAATTCATCAGCCGGTACCTCTTGGAGCTTCACCCCTTTCGCGCCTCCATGGTGCAGAACGGCGGATCCGCAGCCAGGAGTCGACCGGGCCCTACTCATCCTCGCGGGGTCCATTCGAGTCGTCGACGGCACACGTGCCCATTTTTCCTGAACGAAGGTATCGATCCGCCGTCTCTCCCAATCGCAATGGCTCGGCGAGGAGGCGCGAGCGATTCACGCCCCGCGGTTACAATCCGTCCCCATGACGATGACGGCGATCGGACTCGTGGCGGCGTCGCTCCTCTCGACGACCGATCCCGCGAGCGTGCTCACGGGCGTGGAAAAGACGGCGCACTTCGAGATTCGTTTCCGGCCCGATTCGCGAGCGGAGGCGTCGGTCGATCGCGTCGCGTCGCTCGTCGAAGGCGATCTCGAGCACATCCTGAAGGAGCTGGATCTCCACGAGTTCAAGTACACGATTCGTCTCTTTCTCTACGACGACGTCGCCGAGCTGCAGAAGATCACGGGCGTTCCCTCGGGCGGTCACTCGACGACCCTCGAATCGCACGTGCCGCACGACAACGATCAGACTCGGGTCCACGAGCTGGTGCACGTCGTCGCCGAAAAGTTCACCGAGCACGGGCCGGAGCCGCGCAATCTGTTCTTCGCCGAGGGGCTCGCGAACGCGGTGCTTCGCTTCGTGAGCGGCGTCCCGGTGGACGCGGTCGCTGCGTTCTACCTGAAGCGTGGCGAGCTGCCGACGCTCGCGGAGATCCATGCGATCCCCAACTTCTACGCCTGGCTGGGACAGCACCCCGGGTTCAACGGCTATGACGTCGGCGGGAGTTACTTTCGCTTCCTCCTCGACACGTACGGCGCCGCCAAGACGCGCAAATATTACGGCGGCGTCCCCGCGCGCCAGGCGTTCGGCGTCGACCTCGCATCGCTCGAAAAGGGTTGGCACGCGCGGTTGGGCAAGGTGGCGCTGCGGCCCGGCCTCCAGGATCTGCTCGAGGAGAGGGCGGGCGGACGGCCCGGGGCGCTGAAGCGATCGCCGGAGGCAACGCTCGACGACGCCATTCTCGGACCCGCGTCGGAGTGGAAGTCCCTGGACGGAGCGCCGATCGCCACGGGCGATCCCGCGAAATGGGACGGCGCCGCGCTCGTCTTGAGCGGCGAGAAGAACGAGGGCGACTGGTGCTTCGCTCGACTCGGCGCCAAACCCGTCGGCGATGCGATCGTGCGGTGCGAGGCCGAGCCGCTCGATTCGTGCTACGGCGTTCAGATACAAATCGGGACCAACTGCCAGGCAATGGTGTTGCGCGGACAGGGCGCGTTTCTCTACTGCGAGAGCCGCGCCGTCGCACACGATCCCGCGACGTCACTCTCGATCAAACCGGTCGACATCGTGCTGCGCCGTCGCAAGGGTCACGCAACCGTCTGGGTCGACGGCAAGCTCGTCGCCGATGCGGACGTGGACGGATCACCGGCGATGATCGGCGTCGGATGCACGGGCGGAAAGGCCCGGATCCGGCGCATCGCATTTCGTCCGCTGTAAACCTCCGCTCGTTTCCGATCGATGCCCGGGGATCCCCAATCAAACGAAAAGCAACATGGGTCCCCGATTAGTGCCAGGGGATCACCAATCAAAGATCAAACGATGAGCACCATTCGTTTCCGATTAGTGCCAGGGGATGACGATCCAAACGATGATCACGATCGCGGCGATGACCGCGAGGGCGATGATCAAGCCGCCGAGTTCGCCTCCGACGAAGTCTTCGACGCCGGGCGAGGCGGCTTGACGTTGCGTGTACACATTCATCTCTTCGAGCGTCGCCGAGCTGCCAGTCCCGAAGCCGTGCGGCAGGACGAGTTGGTTCGGGACCGTCCCGCCGCCCGCGAATTGCTCGAGTCCGCCGGACTCGCGCTCGAGGGCAGCGTAGGCGCTTCTTTCCGAAGCCGTCCCCGGAGAGCCCTCCGCTCGCGCCAACGACGTGAGAATCGGCGAGATCACGATGAGGACGAGCAGCAGAAACCGAATCGTTCGAAACATGTCGATCTCCTCCTAGACGATCAAAGTTGCGGGTCGTCGTGTCCGGCCGGCGCGAATCAATGATGATTGACGACGAGCCAAACGATGATCACGATCGCTGCGATGAACGCGAGGGCAATGATGAATCCGCCGAAGTCGCCTCCCACGAAATTTTCGACGCCCGGCGAGGCGGCCTGGCGTTCTGCGTACGCGTTCGTCTCCTCGAGACTCGCCGAGGTGCCGGTCCCGAGGCCGTGCGGCAGGACGAGACGGTTCGGAACCGTGCCCCCGCCGGCGAACTGGTCGAGGCCGCTCGACTCACGCTCGAGGGCGACGTAGGCGCTTCTCTCCGTGATCGTCGCCGGAACTCCCTCCGCGCGCGCCAACGATGAAACGATCGGCGAGATGACGACGAAGACGAGCAGCAGAAGACGAATCGATCGAAGCATGTCGATCTCCTTCCAATCGATTAGTGTTGGATGGCGGCTGTGTTCGCCGCCGTCGATTCGTCGATCTTGAACGCGACCATGGTGGGCCTGCCGACCGGGTCCCACTCGCGCAAGAACCCGTCGAAGGTGTCCTGCTGCCAGCCTCTCGCGGGGTCGAGCGTGACGACGATCTGGTTTTCCGGGTGGACGGCGACGACGACCTCGTAGTGCGTGAACGTGCCGTTCATGAAAGGCTTCGCCATCCCCACCAGCAGCGGTCGGCGCCGTGCGAGCTCCCGCCGGAGATCGTCGAATTCGCCGTGGAAGAGGAACGCCTGTAGGCCTTTCGATCGCGCAAACTCCCGGAGATCGCCGGCGCGTATGCCGTGTTCCGACGGGGGACAGCCGTCCTTCACCTCCTCGAGCGACGTCGGAATCCGCCAGTAGGCGAGCATCATCGTGAGGGCGGCCGCACCGCAATCTTCTCGGCTCTCTTGACGCACGAGCGGAACGTCTCGCACGACGACCCAGCGGTCATCGGCATCGAATTCCGCTGCGTTGAACTTTTGGGCGGTGCCGGTATAGGCGCAGCCCGTCAATGCCAGCCCCAGGCACAGACTCAGGACGAGACTTTCGCGCGTAATCATGTTGATTCCCTCGACGAATTTGCCATGCCCGGGCACTCCGCGAAGCGCGTGCCGTCGGATGGGGTCAGACCCCAGACGACGGCCGTCTCGCCCGGGGCATCGGTCCGACGCTGCGCACCGCACGCGCGATTCTCGATCGCGGCTCGCACGGGTTCTCGATCGGGAGCCGCGGCACCGCGCGATGGAGGGTTGTCGTCGGGCATCGCACTCGGTATGCAGTAGCCCATGAACGCGGAATTGGAAATCACGGTCGACGACCTTCGGCGACGGGTAGGTCGGCCGGGTTTCGTGCTCGTCGACGTGCTGCCGCACGCGTCGTTCGTCGAGGGTCACATCCCCGGCGCCGTGAACTTGCCGATCGCCGAGCTGCGCGCGCGCGCCTCTGTCGTCCTCCCCGACCCGTCCGCGGAGATCGCCGTTTACTGCGGTGGCCCCACCTGACCGCTCGGCGCGCAGGCCGTGGGCCTGCTTCACGAGATCGGCTACGCGAACGTCCTCCACCTCTCGGACGGCATTGCGGGGTGGAGGGCAGGCGGCGGCATCATCGAGATCGGCGAGGGCTCGGCGAGAGCCGCTCCTCGTGTGCGACGTCCAGCCGACCCGCGCACGCGATGGCTCTCGGCGTTCTTCGATCGGCTCGCGGGCCAGTCCTTCGGCGCGCTCTTCGGAATCTGGTTCGGGATGGTCGTCGGCTTCGGGACGATCTTCTGGCTCCTCGAGGCGGCGATGCCGGGCGGGCTCGTCGATCGCGGCGTGCCGGTGAGGCTCGACCTCGCGGGGCTCGCGACCTCGATCTACTTCAGCTTCGTCACCGCGACTTCGGTCGGATTCGGCGACGTCGTACCCGCCGGGATCGTTCGTGCACTCGCCGTCGCCGAAAGCGCGACGGAACTCCTCGTCTTCGGCCTCATCGTGTCGAAGCTCGTCTCGGGACGACAAGAGCACCTCACCGAAGAGATTCACCGCATCGCGTTCGAGGATCGGCTCGGTCGAGTGCGCACGAACCTCTACGTCGTGCTGTCGGAGCTGCAAACTCTGTCGAACGAATCGCTGCTGGAGCGGCTGTCGCTCGATCGCATGCTGCAGCGGCTCGAGAGCGTGGGCATGATGCTCGCGGGCGAGCTGCGAACGGTGCACGACCTGCTCTATCGAACGCAGCAAGTGCCCGAAGAGCCCGTGCTCGAAGCGATTCTCACCTCGCTTGCGGCCGGCCTTGCCGAATTCTGTGCGCTGTGCGAGTCGCTGCCCGACGGGCGAACTCAGTCCGCGGCGCTCACGGCGAATTCGGCGATTATCGGCGACCTCGCCTACGAGATCTGCGGCGAGTGCGTGCCGCGCGAGTATGCGCCCGCACTCCAGCTCTCGATGGATCGCATTCGCGATCTGGCAAATCGCATGCGCGCCGTCGCCGCTTGAGTCCTTCGACCCTCGATCATCGATCGCGCGCGCGCGATCTTGGCGGACGCTACTCGTTCATCGTCGACGAGCGCGCAATCGACTCGTCCTCCTCACGGGTGGATTCGCAAGACGATGGCATTCGTGAGGCTCACGCGGTTCGCGATCTGCGATCCGTCGTCCTGGATGATCCCCTGCATCGTCGCGACGAGGCGCCGCGGCCAACCGTTCGGGAGTTGACCGATGAGGGACGGAGCGCGACTCGTCGCAAAGGTCGCCGATCCGAGCCTTAGATCGAAGTTGTTTCCGATCTGACGCGGTTGTGGCGCGTCCCCAAAGTTGAGCGGCGTCGGAAAGACGGCGACGCCGAGGTTTGCGGGCTGCCCGCGCAACGTCGCGGCGCTCGACGCGCCGTTCCAAACATAAATCGCGAACCGTGCGCTCGCGCGGCTCGACGGAGATCCCATCGTGATCGTGAATGGCTGCCCCGTCGTCAGCACGACCTCGCGGTTCGCATCTCCCGGAACGGCGTTGACGAGGAGCACGTCCTCGCGGTCGCCGGCGCCGACGTTCACGTTGCCGAATCGCGCGGCCAGCTCGGGCGGGGCGTAGGTGTACGCGCTCGTCAACGTCGCGCTCCCGATCGTGTTCGTCACCACCACGTCGACGACTCCGAGCCCGGCCGGCGTGAGAACGTCGATCGCGGTCGAGGAAACGGAGACGACCGTCGCCGGCGTTCCCCCGAACGTCACGGTCGTATCGGCAACGCTCGTGAAGCCCGTCCCCGTGAGGTGCACGAGATCACCGCCGAAATCGTAGCCGCTCGTCGGGACGATCGTCGCCAGTTGGATCCCGCGCGCGACGACCGACACGCCATCGATGTAACCGCCGACCGTGTCCATCGCGCTCACGTCGGCGAACCGAACGCGCGTCGTCGTTTGCGTGGCGACGACGGTGAACGACTGAGCAGACCACTGCGTCGTCGTCTGCCCCGTGGCGTTTCGATCGAGCGTGGTGACGAGCCCGCCGTCCCACCAGACCTGTATTCGATTGTCCGCGACGCCCGGACGCGCCGAGTATCCGAAGCGGAGCGTGTACGACCGCCCGGATTGCGTTGGGATGTCCTGGTACATCGCGCCGGTCGCCGTGCGCGAGTTGCTGTCCAGCTCGACGAGCTGGTTGCCGGCGTAGGCGGCGCCGCAGCAGTTGTTCTGGATCTCGATCGGCGGTCCGGGTTCGGCTTGCCAGCCGGGAATCGTCGTGAGGTACTGAACCGTTCCCGGCGCCACGGTCGGGCTCTCGAACGAGCCGTTCACGATCAGGTCTTGCGCGGCCGCGGGAACGGCGAATGCGAAAACGAGAAAGAGCCAGCAGCGTCGTTTCATCAGCGTCTCCTCGATTTGTCTCCGGCCCCTAGCAAACCCCGTGGCGCCGCCGGACGCAATGACTATCTTCCGGCATCGAACCTGCGGCCGTCGCTCACGACGGAGACGGGTACGCTGATTCGGTGTCGACGCGGCAGCCGCGGCTCGCGGACGAAGCGGACGCGCGGGCTCGGTGGAGACTCGACCGCTCGGCACGCGGGGAAAGCCGTTTCCTGCTTGCCCGACGTCGCGGATACAATCGGCGCGCTTCGATTCCGAGCGCATCGTCTGTGACCGACGGGGATGGCTTCATGCGACGTCTTTCTTGCTCGCGAGCCGGCTTCGCCCTCGCGCGCGCCGTCGTGGCAATCGTGCTCGTGGCCATCGCGGGTTGTTCGCGCGAGCCCACCCCCGAGCCCGCCGCATCGGCGCCGCCGAAGGCGGAGCCCGTCGCTGCCGCTCCACTCGAGCCCGTGCGATACGACCGCGACGTTCGGCCGATCCTCTCCGATCGCTGCTTCAAGTGTCACGGGCCCGACAGTGCGAAGCGGCAGAAGGACCTGCGTCTCGACGTCGCGGAGATCGCAACCGCGGTGCGCGGCGACCACGCGGCGATCGTGCCGGGCCATCCCGAAGCGAGCGCGATGTGGCGCCGGGTGAACAGCGACGATCCGAGCGTGCGCATGCCGCCGCCGGACAGCAACAAGCGCCCGCTCTCCGCCGACGAGCGCGAAATCGTTCGCCGATGGATCGCCGAGGGCGCGACCTACGAACCGCATTGGTCGTTCGTGCCGCCGAAGCGCCCGCCCGTCCCCGAGCCGAAGCAGGCATCGTGGTGTCGCAACGAGATCGATCGCTTCGTTCTCGCGAAGCTCGAACGCGAAGGCGTGGAGCCGAGCCCCGAAGCCGACCGCGAGACGTTGCTGCGCCGCGTCTTCTTCGATCTCACGGGGCTGCCGCCGACGCCGGAAGAACTCGATGCGTTCGTCGCCGACGAGCGGCCCGACGCGTACGAGCGCTGGGTCGAACGCCTGCTCCACGAAGAGCCGTATCGCACGCGCTACGCCGAGCGCATGGCGACGCCGTGGTGCGACGCCGCGCGGTTCGCGGACACGTCCGGCATCCACACCGACGCCGGCCGCACGATCTGGCCGTGGCGCGATTGGCTGCTTGCGGCGTACCACGACAACATGCCGTTCGATCGCTTCGTCACCGAGCAGCTCGCGGGGGATCTCCTCCCGAATGCGACGCAGGCGCAGAAGGTCGCAAGCGGATTCAACCGCTGCCACGTGACGTCGGACGAGGGCGGCGCTCTCTCCGAGGAGTACCTCGTCGAGTACGCGGTCGAGCGCGCGGCGACGACCGGCGCCGTCTTCCTCGGGCTGACGATGGGATGCGCGCGCTGCCACGAGCACAAGTTCGACCCGATCTCGCAGGAGGACTTCTACCGCTTCTACGCGTTCTTCGATTCGATCGACGAGCCCGGCGTCTACTCGCAGCTTCCCGATCCGAAGCGCGCGTTCGAGCCGTTCATGACCGTGGCAACTCCGGAGCAAAGCACCGAATTGCAAGTGGCGCGCGACAACCTCGCCGAGCTGCAGCGCGCACTCGATGCGCCCGCGCCGGAGGAAGACGCGCCGCGCGCCGCGTTCTTCGCAGAGCAATCGAAGAAGAGCGGGCTCGAGTGGAAAACGGCGACCGCCGTCGCTGCGGAGTCGACGGGCGGCGCGACGCTGAACGTCCTGCCGGACGGCTCGATCCTCGCGTCCGGCAAGAACCCCGACCGGGACGAGCACGTGATCACGCTTCGCACGGACGCGACCGGCCTTCGCCTCCTCGCCCTCGAGGCGCTCGCGGATCCGAGCTTGCCGAACGGGCGCGTCGGTCGCGCGGACAACGGCAACGCCGTTCTCACGGGCGTCATCGCCGAGGCGGCGTCGGTGGCCGACCCGACGAAACGTCAATCCCTTCGCTTCGGCTGGGCCTGGGCCAGCCGCGAGCAGCCCGACGGCGACTTTGCGGTCGTGAACGTTCTCGACCCGACCGACCACCTCGGATGGGCCGTAGACGCGCATCGCTTCGCGGGCGGGCGCGTGGCGCTCCTGCTCGCCGACGGGCCGTTCGGATTCGACGGGGGCACCGACATCGTCGTGCGGCTGCAGTACGACTCCGTTTACGCGCGGCACACGTTCGGTCGCGTCCGCCTCGACGTGGGCCGCGTCGGCGACGCTGGAATCGCGGCACTTCCCGCCGCGACGAGCGGCTGGTACCTCGTCGGTCCGTTCCCCGCGGACAACGACGAAGCGGTCTTCGCAACCGCGTTCGGACCCGAGAAAGAAACCACCCTCGACCTGAAGCACGACTTCGGAGGCGGGAATCAATTCTGGCGCCATGGCGACGGACTTCGCGATGGCGTGCTGAACGGCGGCCTGCCGACTGGAGTGAACGCCACGTACGTCGGCAAGCGACTGTTCGTCCCCGCGCCGCGACGAATCGACCTTTCGCTCGGCAGCGACGACGGGTTCCGCCTTTACCTAGACGGTCACGAGGTCGCGTCGAAAAAGGACGCTCGCTCTCTCGCGGCGGACCAGGATCGCGCGACGCTCGAGCTTCACCCGGGCATCCACACGCTCGTCTTGAAGATCGTGAACGTCGGGGGAGAATGCGGGTTCTACTATCGTGCCGAGCGTGAAGCCTCCGAGCTGACCGGAGACATGGTCGCCGCGTTTCTTCCCGACGTGGCTCGAACGCAAGAGCTGAATGATCGACTCGTCCGCGCGTGGCGAACGGCCTACTCGCCTCTCTATCGAGAACACGTCGCGAAGATCGCGGCACTCGAGAGTCGCGTCGCCGAGCTCGATCGAGAAATCCCGCGCACGATGGTGATGCAGGAGCTCGAGAAACCTCGAGAGACGTTCGTCCTCGTTCGCGGCCAGTACGACCATCCCGACAAGACGCGCCCGGTGACACGCGCCGTTCCGCCCGCACTCGGGAAGCTGCCGGACGACGCGCCCGCCAATCGGCTCGGGCTCGCACGGTGGATGACGTCGGCCGGCAATCCGCTCGTCGCGCGCGTGGCCGTGAACCGGCTGTGGGAGATGGTCTTCGGCACCGGGATCGTGCGCACGAGCGAGGACCTCGGACAGCAAGGCGAATGGCCGAGCCATCCGGAACTCCTCGACTGGCTGGCCGTGGAGTTCCGCGAAGGCGGCTGGAACGTGCAATCGATGCTCGAGCGCCTCGTGACGAGCGCGACGTATCGTCAAAGCTCCCGCGCGAGACCGGAGCTTCGTGACCGCGACCCGGAAAACCGGTGGTTCTCGTTCTTCCCGCGTCGCCGCCTCGCCGCCGAGCAGATTCGCGACCAAGCGCTCTACGTCTCGGGCTTGCTGGTCGAGCGCCTGGGCGGCCCGTCCGTGAAGCCGTACCAACCCGATGGACTGTGGCAGGAGGTCGCGATGCCCGCGTCGAACACGCGCGTCTTCGTGCGCGGCGACGGCGACGAACTGTGGCGCCGCAGCCTCTACACGTACTGGAAGCGCGCGTGCCCTCCCCCATCGCTGCAGACGTTCGACGCCCCGACGCGCGAGTTCTGCACGATTCGTCGCCCGACGACGGACACTCCGCTGCAGGCACTGGTCCTTTGGAACGACGAACAGTTCGTCGAGGCCGCGCGCGTCCTGGCGCAGCACACGCTCGCCGTCGCCGGCACCGATCACGATCGCATCGCGCGGCTATTCCGGCGATGCACCGGCCACTCGCCCGACGCCGACGCGATCGAGTCGTTGCACGAAGAGCTGGCGCGATTCCGCAAGCGATATCGCGAGTCCCCCGACGACGCCTCGAAACTGCTCGACGTCGGAGACTCGCCCGTTCCCACGGCGCTCGATGCGGCCGAGCTGGCGGCGTGGACTTTGATCGCCAACACCGTGCTCAACCTGGACGCGACCATCAGTCGCGGGTGAGATCGGAGATCATGGATCCCTTCGAAGAGTATTGCCTGAACATCACGCGGCGGCGATTCTTCGCCCGCGCAGCAACGACGCTGGGCTCCGGACTCGGTGCGCTCGCCCTCGGCTCGATTCTCGATCCGCGGCGACTGTTCGCCGCGACGCCGGCGCTTCGCGGTCCGCACTTTCCCGCGCGGGCGAAGCGCGTCATCTATTTCCACATGGAGGGCGCGCCGAGCCAGATCGATCTCTTCGACTACAAGCCGGGGCTCCGCGAGCGGTTCAACCAAGACCTTCCGGACTCGATCCGGCAAGGCCAACGGCTCACCACGATGACGAGTGGACAGTCGCGCTTCCCCGTCGCGCCGTCGATCTTCAAATTCAGCCGCTATGCCAACAGCCAGGACGGCATTTGGATCAGCGAATTGATGCCGCACCTGGGCAGCGTCGCGCACGAACTCTGCTTCATCCACTCGATGCGCACGGACGCGATCAACCACGAGCCCGGCATCACGTTCTTCCAGACCGGCAACCAACAGCCCGGCCGGCCTTCGTTCGGCGCGTGGGTCAGCTACGGGCTCGGCAACGCTAACGCCAACCTGCCGTCGTTCGTCGTCCTGATTACTCAGGGCTTCGGCAACATGCAGGCGCTCTCCGCGAGATTCTGGGGGAGCGGCTTCTTGCCGAGCGAGCACCAAGGTTGCAAGCTGCGAAGCGGGACGGACCCGGTCCTGTACTTGAAGGACCCGGATGGCGTCACACGGGAGGACCGACGCGCGATGCTCGACGTCGCCGATCATCTGAATGCGCGCGAGGCAGAGACGAGCCTCGACCCCGAAATCACGGCACGCATCGCACAGTGCGAGATGGCGTATCGCATGCAGATGTCCGTCCCGGAGCTGACGGACTTCTCCGACGAGGACCAAGAAACGCTCGACCTCTACGGACCCGACGTGAAGAAGCCGGGAACGTTCGCCGCGAACTGTCTCCTGGCTCGGCGACTCGCGGAGCGCGGCGTGCGTTTCATCCAGCTCTACATGCGCGGATGGGATCAGCACGGCAACCTGCCGGGCGAGATCCGCGTGCAAAGCCAAGCGACCGACCAGCCGACCGCCGCGCTCATCAAGGATCTGCGACGCCGCGGGCTCCTCGACGACACGCTCGTTCTTTGGGCCGGCGAATTCGGCCGCACGGTCTACAGTCAGGGCACGCTCACGAAAGAGAACTACGGCCGCGATCACCATCCGCGATGCTTCACGATTTGGCTTGCCGGCGGAGGGATCAAGCCGGGCATTCGTTACGGCAAGACCGACGACTACTGTTACAACATCCTCGAAAACCCCGTCGAGGTGCACGACCTCCACGCAACGATGCTGAAGCTCCTCGGCTTCGACCACACGAAGCTCTTCTTCCGACATCAAGGCCGCGACTTCCGCCTCACCGACGTCTTCGGCAACGTCGTCAACGAGATCGTCGCGTGACGCCATGCTGACCGAATGGGTTCGCGTGTTTGGGCGGTTGCACCCGATCTTGCTGCATCTGCCGATCGGGCTCCTCGGCGGGCTCGCGGCGCTGGAGTTCGTCACGCTCTTCCGAAAGGGGATCGTCTCTCGCGGCGCGATCTCGATCGTCGCGTGGCTCACCGCGGCATCGGCCGTGATGTCCGCGACGACGGGATGGGTGCTCAGCGACGAAGCCGGCTACGGCGGCGACACGCTCGAGACTCACGAATGGTTGGGGATCAGCGTCGCCGCGGCGAGCGTTGTCGTCGCACTGTTGCACGCACTCAGTCGCGGGGGCACTCGGGTGCCCGTGCTCGCCGCCTATCGCGTCGCGTTGGTCGCGACGATGGGAGGGTTGCTCCCCGCGGGTCACTTCGGCTCGACGCTGGTCCGCGGTGAAGGCTTCCTCACCGAGCCGCTTCGCGCGGAGGATGCCGTCTCTGCGACTGCGACGTCCACGTACGCGCGCCTGATCGCGCCGATCTTTTCGGCACGTTGCATGACCTGCCACAGCGAGTCGAAGAAGAAGGGCGGGCTCACGCTCGAGAACGAGGCCGGCATCATCGGTGGCGGCGTCGACGGCGCCGTCATCGTCGAGGGCAAGCCCGAACAAAGCGAGATGATCAAGCGCCTGCGACTGCCCGAGTCCGATCGCGATCACATGCCGCCGAAGGGAAAAGGGCAGCCGACCGCCGAGGAGATCGGACGCATCGAAGCCTGGATCGCGGCCGGCGCTCCGTTCGAGGGAAACGTGCCGGGCCTCGAGCCCGAGCCGCCGATCGCGCCTCCCGATCCGAACGCCGTCGCGCGTCTCGAGCAAGCCCTCGTCCACGTCGAAGCGCAGGCGCAGGGGTCGAACCTACTGTGGATCGATTTCGCCGGCGCGGCCGCGAAGACGACCGACGCGACGGCGGCCGAACTGTTGACGCCCCTACTCGATCAAGTCGAGCAACTATCTCTCGGCCACTGTGGGATCACCGATGCCACGATGGCGCTCGTCGCCCAGATGCGCCACTTGCGACGCTTGGACGTACGCGCGACCGGCGTGACCGACGCGGGCATCGCGGCGCTCGCACATCACGAGAAGCTCGAGGAGCTGATTCTCGTGCAGACGAAGCTCACCGACGCGGCGGTTTCGCATCTGGCCGCTCTGCCCGCGCTCAAGCGAGTCTACCTGTGGCATTCCGGCGTGAGCGAGGACGTCGCCCTGAAGCTCCACGAGCAGCGCGCCTCGCTCGAGATCGAGGCCGGCGACGTTCGAGATGCCGCCGTCGTCGAGACGGAAAAGGATCTACAGCTCACCAACACGGCGCCCGTCGCCGGTGCGCCCCCGGGCGCCGAGGTGCTCGCGCCCGTCAACACGACGTGCCCCGTCACCGACCGCGCCGTCGATCCGGCTTACCGCATCGTGTACAAGGGCCGCGTCGTCGGCTTCTGTTGCCCGAAATGCCCACCGCAATTCTGGGCCGATCCCGAGAAATACGCCTCGAAGCTGCCTTAGCCCCGCATCGCGCACGCCTTTCGCATCGTGGAAGGCCCAGCCGAGATCGTGCTAGATTCAGCGCAGTCGACGCCGATTGCGCTCGTGACGGAATATGCGTTTCATCGCCCGGAGTCTTCGTTGCGATCGCACGACGTCACCATCGTGATCCGGGACGTCGTTCGTCCTCGAACACGCTTCGGCGAGAAGGGTGATGATGCCGACGCCCATCGACGACGCCGCCGTGAATGAAGCCGTGGCTCGGCGGCGCACCGCGAACTGGCCCCCCCTCGACTATTCGGCCATCGGAAACGGCCGCGTGCTTGCCCTCGTGTCGCCGACGAGCGCGATCGAATGGCTGTGCCTCCCGCGCTTCGACTCACCTTCGGTGTTCGCGCGAATCCTCGACGCAAAGAACGGCGGGACGTTTCGTTTCCTCCGTGGCGATCGCGAAGTCATTGGCAAGCAGTCGTACGTGCAGAACACCAACGTCGTGACGACGCGCTTCGAGGCAGGCGACACCGCATGGGAAGTCGTCGACTTCGCGCCGCGAATTCCGGAGGGACTGACGGTTCGGGTGCCGATCGAGGTCGTGCGCGTCGTTCGGCCGCTGGCCGGCGAGCCTCGCCTTCGTGTGGACTTCGACCCGCGGCCCGACTACGCGAGGGCAACGCCGATCCTTCAAGAGACGACGTTGGGAATCGAAGTCCTGGGGGGCGCGGCTCCCCTCCAGCTCGCGTCGAGCGTACCCGTTCCCTACATCCTCGGTCATCGCGAGTTTGCGTTGACGCGTCCCGCGTACTTCGTGCTCACGCACGGTCGCAGGGAAGATCCGCCGAACACCGCGAGCGTGCTGCACGATCTCGACCGCACGATCGCGGGCTGGCGCGCGTGGGCGAAAACCTGTGCATTGCCGACGTTCGCACCCGCCGCCGTCCTCCGATCGGCGTTGTGCCTCAAGCTTCACGCGTACCACGACACGGGCGCGATCATCGCCGCGGCGACGACGAGCATCCCGGAAGCGATGGGTACACCTCGCACGTGGGACTACCGCTATTGCTGGCTTCGCGACGGCGCGTTCGTCGTCGAAGCACTTCGCCGGCTCGGACACCTCACCGAAGGCGAGATGCTGATCCGTTACCTGCGCGACGTCGTCGAGTCGGGTCCACTGCAACCGATGTACGGCATCGGCGGCGAGCGCGAGATCGAAGAAGAACTGTTGCCGCACCTTGCCGGGTTCGGCGGCAACGGCCACGTGCGCATCGGAAACGCCGCGGTTCATCAGCGCCAGCACGATCTCATGGGTGAAGTCCTGTTGTGCCTCGATACCTTTCTCACCGATCCGAGAATCGTGATCGATGATGCGCACACGTACTTCCCGATCATCGAGCGGATGGTCGAGGAGGCGATCGACGCGGCGCCGAACGCGGACACGGGGATTTGGGAGTATCGAACGATGTTGCGTCCCTACACGTTCTCGCGAGCGATGTGCTGGGTTGCGATGCACCGGGGCTCTGTTCTAGCGAGAGGTTTCGGACATCTAGACAAGGCCGAGCGTTGGGAAGCGATTGCCGCGAAAGAACGCAGCGTGATTTTCGATCGTGCGTTCGATCCGAAGCTCGGATTCTTCACGCAGTCGCTGGGAAGTCAGTATCCAGACGCGGCGAACCTGCTCTTGCCCAGCCTCGGCATCATCGACGCGCGCGATCCCCGTTTCGTGGCGACGGTCGAGGCGGCCGAGCGTCTTCTCGTCGTAAACGGGCTCATGCTTCGCTATCGCAACGACGACGATTTCGGCGCGACGACCAGTGCCTTCACGATCTGCTCCTTTTGGTGGGCGGAGGCTCTCGCGCTCATGGGCCGCCTCGATGATGCCGTCATGGTATTTCAGCGACTGTTGTCGTTCGCCAATCCAGCCGGACTGTTTTCAGAAGACGTCGATCCGGCGACCGGCGCGCTCCTCGGCAATTTCCCGCAGGCCTACACGCACGTGGGCCTGATCCACGCGGCGATGACGATTGGCGAGCTGCTCGAAGCTCGCGATGGTCGAGTCCGCGTCTGGACCTGATGCGATGAGCCGACTCCTGATCGTCTCGAATCGCCTTCCTGTGACCGTGAAGGTCGAAGGCGGCGAGATCTCGATTCACGCGAGCGTCGGCGGCCTCGCAACCGGGCTCCAGGGAGTGCACCAACGATCGCACGGCTCGTGGATCGGCTGGCCGGGCGTCCATTCGGAACCGGACGACGCCGTCCGCGCGAACCTCGACCAACACCTCGAGCCAATGCGGCTCGCTCCGGTGCATCTGACCGAAGCCGAGGTCGCCGGATTCTACACGCGGTTCTCGAACGGAGTTCTGTGGCCGCTCCTCCACTCGATGCTCGACAAGATTCCGCTTCAGTCGCGGGAGTGGTCGACCTATTCCCGCGTCAACGAGCGCTTCGCGGCCGCCGTGGCCGCTCGCTACCAGCCCGGCGATCTCGTTTGGGTTCACGACTACCAGCTCATGCTCGTTCCGGAGATGTTGCGTCGCCTCGTCCCGGAGGCGCGAATCGGCTTCTTCCTCCACATTCCCTTTCCGTCGTCGTCGGTCTTTCGAGCGCTGCCCCAGCGCGAGGAAATCCTCCGGGGGCTCTTGGGCGCGGACGTGATCGGCTTTCATACGGCGTCCTACGTGCGCAACTTTGCAGCGTCGCTCTTGCGCATCTTGGGCCAGGCCGTCGACGTCGACCGGCTGTGGTACGACCGGCGCGAAGTCCGCATCGGCTCCTTCCCGATGGGCATCGACGCTGCGGCGTTTTCGAAGATGGCCGACGATCCCGCGGTCCTCGCGGAGGCGCGCGCCCTGCGGAACATGGACGACTGCGCCGTCCTCGTCGGAATCGACCGCCTCGACTACACCAAGGGCATCACGCGCCGCTTGCTCGCATTCGAGCGTCTCCTCTCGAAGCATCCCGAGCTTAGCGAGCGCGTCCATCTCCTGCAGGTGGCCGTTCCCTCGCGGTCCAAAGTCGCTGCCTACAAGAAATCCCGCGCGCGGATCGACGCGTTGATCGGGAAGATCAACGGGACGTTCGCGACGCCGCGGTGGTCGCCCGTGCGCTATCTCCATCGCGCCATGACGCAACGAGAGGTCGTCGCGCTCTATCGTGCCGCCGACGTCATGGTCGTGACGCCGGTCCGCGACGGCATGAACCTCGTCGCGAAGGAGTTCGCGGCCGCGCGCAGCGACGAAGACGGGGTGCTCGTGCTGAGCGAGTTCGCCGGGGCCGCTTCTGAAATGGGCGAGGCGCTGCTCGTGAACCCGTACGACATCGCCGGCACTGCGGACGCGCTTCACCGCGCTCTGTCGATGCCCCGCGAGGAGCGTCGTCTGAGAATGCAGTCGCTGCGGAAGCGCGTGGCGACCCACGACTCGACCCGATGGGCTGGGACGTTCCTCGACGCCCTCGCGGCAGCGGCTTCGCGTCCGCACCGAGGGGTCGGTCCAAGCCCGGCCGCGGAAGTGACGGCGGCGGCGAATCTCGCGCGGTCTGCGACACACCTGACCCTCCTGCTCGACTATGACGGCACGCTCGTTCCGTACGCGCTCGTTCCCGAGTCGGCGACTCCGGACCCTGCGCTGCTCGAGTTGCTGCGCGGCCTCAGCCGCCGACCACGTACGGAGGTCCACGTCGTCAGTGGTCGGTCGCGGCTGTCGCTCGAAGAATGGTTTGGATCGCTACGAATGGGCCTTCACGCAGAGCATGGCCTCTGGTCGAGGCCGCCGGGCTTTCCACTCTGGAAGCGCCTTCCGCTGCCCGAACTCCCGTCGCGTGAGCGAATCGCTGCGATCCTCGCTGACTTTGCGGATCGCACGCCGGGCGCACGTGTCGAGCAAAAGGAATCGGTGATCGCCTGGCACTGGCGCCAAGCGGATCCGCAGTTCGGTCGAAGGCAGGCCTGCGAACTGCGCCTTCACCTCACCGAGCTCCTCAGCAACGTCGGAGCCGAGGTGGTCGCGGGCGATCACGTCATCGAGGTGCGCCCGTACGGAGTGAACAAGGGAATCGTCGCCTCGTCGGTCCTCGGGAACGCACCTCCCGGGAGCGTCTTCGTCGCGATGGGCGACGACACCACCGATGAAGACCTTTTCTCCGCGTTGCCGGCCGACGCGATCCCCGTACACGTCGGTCCGCATCCGAGTAGCGCGAAGCTGCGCGCGGCGACTACCGAGGATGCGCGCCAATTCTTGCGTTCGCTCCTCGAGTCGCCGTCGACGTCCGCGTCCACGAAATGACGGTGCCGGCATGCACGACGCAAGCAACAATCAGTCGCGGGAGCGCAGAGGTCCGCTCTCCATCGGTACGACTCGCTCCACCCTATCCTCGCGCGCGATCGTCCCGACTTCGCCGCTCAACGATGGTCGTAGGCGACGCATTTCGAATCGATCTCGACGCCGATCGGCTCACGTCGATCCACTCCGCAGAATTCCGAACGTGGCGAACTCCAGCAACGACGAAATCGACCGACAATTCCTTTCTCGGGTGCTCTTCGCGCGGACCGTTGGCTGCGCTTCGGTCGCCGGACGCGGCGCCTCGAGCTGGATCAAGGTCGTCTTCCGCCGCTGCGGCGGATGCTGTAGTCAAGAAAGTCTGGCCACTCACCACACGGATTCACCCCCCATGCGCGGCTCGTACTCACTGCGCGCCTTCGTCGCCGCAGTTTGCCTCACGGTTCCGGCGTCGCGGGCCTGGGCCGGGGACTACCACGTCGGCAACACGCTCGTCTGCGGCGATTGTCACTCGGGCCGCGAGCGTCTCTCGCGTCGCGATGCCAACCGAGTGTGCTTGTCCTGTCACGGCAACGGCAACGGAAAGCAATCGAACGCGCCGAACGTCGTCGGCGTGAACCGTTCCGTCGTGCCGCGCCAGGCGGGCGCGCTCAGCGGCCTGGGAAGTCCGCATCGATCGGAGAACGGGCACACGCTCGGTAGCGCGCTCCCCGCGCCGGGAGGGTCGTGGGTCGCGGGTGCGGGCGGGCTCACGTGCGTCGATTGTCATGACTCACATGGGCAGGCGTCGCAGTATCGCAACCTCGTGCTCCGCCCCGGCACCGCCGATGCGAATCGCGTGGTGACGTACGTCACGAGCGCTTCGAATGACCGCACGAAGGACGTCTGGATTCGCCCCTCGTTGAGTCTGCTGGATCGCTACTCCTCGGCAAACGTGCGCTTCAATCAGCCGATCGTCGGCCAATCCGCCTACTCCGCTTGGTGCGAAGGTTGTCACTCCGGCACCCACGAATCGCTCGGCTCGCCGCGTCCCGGTCGCGTCGACTCCGGCGAATCACCTCGCGGTTGGCGCATGCACCCCACGGCGAGCGCCACGATCGGCGCCGAGAACGACCGGCACTCGAGCTTCGCACGATTCGCGACGCTCCAAAACCGCGTGCCCACCCTCAGCGCGTCCGGCAATTGGCCGAGCCGCGACAACGTCGTGTCTTGCATGTCCTGTCACAAGGCGCACGGAAACGACAACGCTTTCGGCTTGCTCTACATGTCCGGGCGCGGCGCGGTCACCGAAGACGGCGATACGGGCTCGAAGGGCTACGTCGATCTCTGCCACCAGTGCCACACCACCGGCATCGAGTGAGCGGAGTGCCCGAAGCTCGCTGCTAGAACCGGTTGCCGACGGGCTCGATCCGCTTCACCGCGGGCAGCAGCGCCATCGGCTCCAAGGCTCCGATCGTCGCCCGCCCCGCGACCGCAGGACCTCGAGATAGCACGGCGTCGATCACGAGGCCGGCGTGTCGCAGGTCCGCGAGAACGCGGTCGTCCGTCGCCGTGACGAGCAGGATCACTTCGACGCTCTCGCGCTCGCGAGCATTGGCCGCCGCCTCGGCAAGTGCGCGCAGCCGTGAGTCGAGTCGGCGCTCGAGGTTCTCCCGCCGCACGAATGCCTCGAGTGCTCGACGAGCTTCCACCACGAGCCTCGCGATGATGTCGTCGCGCGTGCCCGAGGGGCTCGACAACGCGCGCTCGAGCGCGATCCCCATTCGCGAATCCACTCGCTCGTGCAGGAGCGCGTCGACGAGCGCTTTGGCACCGTCGATCTTGTCGTCGCGCACGAGCTCGGAGACTCTCAGCGCGACACGCTCGTCGAGCAGAACTCCGTCGTCGATCGGCAGCGATGGCGGCGGCATCGAGCGGTCAAGTCGACGTGTCGTGGGGTTGGGCTTCGGGTGAGTTCGAGCGCATCGGGGGCAGGGCCTGGCAAATGTCGGGCCTCGCGCGTGACGCGGGTCGTGCGGCGCGAAATCGCGAGTCTCGAGTGGGCGGCGACGGCGGCTCGTCCACGAGTCGCAACGCCGTCACCCACGTGTAACCCGCGCCGGCGGAGCGCGCATCGGTCGTCGCGATGGCGACGCAACGTCGGCGGGCTAGGGCCCGCGTCTCACCGCCGCGTGAGACGCACCAGCGCAGCGCCGTGACGCGGGATCTTCGTCGTGAACTTCCCCTCGACGACCGCGAGGTCCTTCTGCGACCAAAGGTCGCGCACGGCCTGCGGCCCGCGGCGCCCGAGCGCCGCGAAGTCGGCGGTCACGTCCGCTTCCATCTCGCCGCGGTTGAAGAGGCCGACGGCCTTGGATCCGTCCTCGAGGTCCCTCGCCCAGACTTCGAGATCGCCCTCGGCAAACACGCGCGCCGCTTGCTTGCCGAGTGGATCTTGGCTCACGTCGAGCACCTCGTCATTGGTCAGGAGGCTCAGCGTGAACTCGTCGAGCTTGGTCATGTCGCATCCGATCAAGAGCGGCGACGACAGCAGGCTCCACAGCGTGATGTGCGTGACTTGTTCGTTCGGGGTCAGCCGCGTCGGATGCAGCGCGGGCCCCCACCCGACGACGCCGACGACGAGCATGTCGGGATCGTTCCAATGCCCCGGCCCCGCGTGCACCTCGTGCCCGTTTTGCGCGAAGCCGATGCCGGCCATGCTGTCCCACGTGTCGACGATGTCGCCGGTCGTACGCCAACAGTTGCCGCCGACGTCCGCGCCCCATTCCCACACCTTGCCCATGCCGTACTGACAGAGGCTGAAGACGATGTCGCGATCGACCTTGTCGAGCGCCGCACGCATCACGCGATACGGTTTCTGCAACTCCTCGAGGCTGTCGTCCTTCGCGATGTCGCCATAGCTGCACCAGTCGTACTTGACGTAGTCGAATCCCCACTGCGCCCAACGCTGCGCGTCCTTCTCCTCGAACTGATAGCTCGCGGTGAAGCCGGCGCAGGTGAGCGGTCCGGGCGACGAATAGAGCCCGGCGCGCAAGCCGAGCGAGTGAATGTGGGCGCACAGTGCCTTCATGTCGGGGAACTTCTTGTTCGTGTTGATCATGCCGTCTGGGTCGCGCGGCTCGCCTTGGAGCATGGCGTCGTCGGAGCCCGGCTTGATCTCCCAACAGTCGTCGATGTTGATGTTGCTCCATCCGTGATCTGCGAGCCCGCTCGACACCATGGCTTGTGCGGCGGCGCGAACTTTCGCGTCGTCGACGTCCGCGGCGAAACAGTTCCAACTGTTCCAGCCGAGCGGCGGCGTGAGCGCGATCTTCGATCCGATGACGAGGCGAAATTCGCGACTGGCCTTGCCCTCGGCATTCGTCGCGGTCACGGTACAGCGATGCTCGCCGGGCGCGCTCACCTTGCCGGACAGTTGTCCCGTCGCCGCGTCGAGCGCCGCACCTGGTGGAAGCCCGGTACACTCGAAGCGCATCGGCTTCGTTCCCGTCGCGGTGAAGCGGAAGAGGATGGGATGGCCCGGCCGCACTCCGAAGACTTTCGGCCCCGTGATCCGTGGCTTCGGGCCTGGCTTCGGCGTACGGACGTCGGCCTCCTCGCGCGGCGGCTCGATGGCTTCGGGCTTTCCGGACTGCATCACGATCTTCGCCTCCGCCCAGTCCGCATGGTCGTAGTCTTGTCCATCGGTTCCCGCGCTCACGAGCAAGATCATCGTCTTCACGCCACGAAGTGCGACCTCGACGCGCTTCGCCGCGTCACCCGTCTTCAAGACGCCGCTTCGCCAGAGATCCTTGCCGTCGCCGATGACGCGGAACTCGACCGTGCCCGTCGACTTCCCCACCTCGTCGTCGACGCCGACCCACGCCTCGAATCGTTCGGCCTTCTCGTCGAGGGACACCCAAAGCATGCTGGCCGCGTGCGTTCCCACTCCGGTCGCGAACGCGCGCCCGGCGATCGTCAGCGGATGCCCTTCGACGGACTGATCGACGTGCGGCGTGCCCCAGCCCTGCCGCATCTTCGAGAGATCGAGCGACCCGAGCGGACTCTCCTCGCTCACGCCAACGAATGTGCAAAGCATGGAGAGCAGAGACGATCCGAACATGTTCTTCCTCGTTTGCGCCTACCCCACGTGGCGCGCAGGGTCGCGCGAGCGCTGCGAGCTGTCAATGCTCGACGACGCCGTCAGTCGAGCGGATGGACGTCGAAATGGATCAAGGCGGCCCCGATCGAGGCTGAGTGCTCGAGCCGAAGCGCCGTCGCCAGAAGTGCTCGGACTCGGGGTCAGTCTCGCCGGGGAGCGCCTCGTCGAGTGCGCGCCGGAGCGCCGCTTCGCCCGAGATCTCCTCGGCCGGGACGTCGTCCTCGGGCCGCCCGAGCCGCAGGATCTGGCGCTGCAGCTTGCCGCGTTCGGCGCGCGTGAGCGAGGGCTCCTGCCTCCAGGCGAGTCTATCCGGTCATCGCGCTCATGCCATCAACCACTCGCGTGGTCGCGAAGATCATCGTCCGTCGGGCGGGCCGCGACGTTCGCGTGGACCGCGTCGTCCCCGTGCGCGATCGCCAATGGGCACCGTGTCCCAGACGCGAACCGTTCCGTCCCCGGATCCGGACGCGAGCTGTGTACCGTCGCGACTGAACGCCATCGACCCCACATAGCCCGTGTGCTCGACGAAGCTCGCCAACTCCTCGAGCGACTCGGCGTCCCAGAATCGCACCGAGTTGTCGTGCCCACCGGTGACGAGGCGCGAGCCGTCGGGCGACCAGAGCGCGCAGTTGCACGCGAACGAGCTGCCGCCGAGGCTCGCGATGCGCCGGCCGGAGCGCGCTTCGAAGATCACGACCTCGTCGCCGGCGCTCACGATCGACAACCGCCGTCCATCCGGGCTGAACGCGGCGGTTCGCGGGATGAGTCCACCGATCTCCCAAAGGAGTCGGCCCGAGGCGACGTCCACGACGCGGACTCCGCGATCGACCGTGGTCCAGGGGAGAACGGCGAGCGAACCGTCCACGCTCACGCTCGGGCCCGCGACGTCGCGCAGAGTCGTGAGATCGCCACGAGACACGCTGCCGTCGGCGAGGCTCCACGTCCTCACCGCGCCGTCCTTGTCCGGCGGCACGAGGATCGCCGCGCCGTCGCGACGAAAGAGGACCGGCACGTCCGGAAGCGCGTTTCCCTCCATGGAGCGGATCGCCGCGCACGCCCTCACGTCCCACAACACCAGGCGCCCCGCGCCGTCGCCCGAGACGAGCCGGCTGCCGTCGGGGCTGAACGCGAGCGAGACGACTTCGCGGTCGTGCGAGCGGAGCGTCGCGACGATTTGTCCTGTCGCCGCGTCCCACAGTCGAACCGTATTGTCACGTCCACCCGACGCGATCATCGATCCGTCCGGGCTGAACGCGACCGGATTCACGTCGCTCGTGTGGCCGCGCAGAACACGAGGGTCGCCGCGACGCGTGGCGTCCCACACGCGCACCGTTTGGTCCTCTCCAACGCTCGCGAGGCGGGTCGAGTCCGGCGAGAACGCGGCGATCCGTACGGCCCCCTCGTGCCCGCGAAGGACCGCACGCTCCGAAAGCGTCGCCGCGTCCCACAGTCGAATCGTTCGATCATGGCTGCCGCTCGCCACCGTCGACCCGTCGGGGCTGATCGCAATCGCGCGAACGAAGTCGATGTGGCCGCGCCCAACCGCGATCTGCTTGCCGGTCCTGGCGTCCCACTCGTGGACCATCGAATCGTCGGATCCCGCGACGATGCTCCGGCCGTCGTCGCTCCAGTCGATCGCGAAGACGGCACCAACCGGCCCTTGCAGATCCCGCACGGTGTCGCCCGTCGACACGCTCCAGATGCGCGGCGGGGCGTACTCGTTCGTTCCGACCAGCTCGAGACCGTCGCTGCGAAAACGCAGGCTCCCGCAACTGCGGAAATCGAGGGGCCGAGCTTCGAGCCGCCCCTCACCGAAGACGCCGATGTACGGCGCGACGACGCCGTCCGCACGCCTCGCGTCGAACGCGATGGTTCTGCCGTCACGGGAAATCGTCAAGCTGCGGAGTCTCGCGCCGGGCGCGAGCGACATCGGAGCGTCCACGACGAACGACGACACTCGGCCCGTATCCGGATCGCGAAGCTCGACGCGACCGTCGGGCTGAAGACAGGGTTCATTGGGCCTCAGTGGAGCAACGCCGAACGACGACAGTCTCATCGTCGGATCGCTGTCTGGCAGGCGCTCGCCCGTTTCGGCATCGAAGCGAGCGGCGACGGCCGGATCGGACTCGATGCCCACGATCACGACGCGCCCTTCGTCGCCGAAGCGAACGCCGGACACGACGTCGGATCCCGTTTCGATGCGAAGCCAGCTCTCGTCGAGGCGCGCGCGCAGATGGCGCCATTCGAATCCGCGCAGCTCCGGCGACGTATCGTCGAGATAGCGCCGTGCCGCCGGAATGTCGTCGCGGTCGAGCGCCGCAGCTCCAGCCGCGAGGTTCGCGCGATACGCGACCCGCTTGGCGACTCGCTCGTTGCGCTGCGACTCGGGTGCTTTGCGCTCGGGCCGCAGAACGAACCACGTCACAGCGAAGAGCCCGAGGACGACCGCAATCACCACGGTCGCTGCCCCGGCGGCGAGCCCGCGATTCCGGAGTGCGAACTTCCGCAGCACGGACATCGCCGCAGAAGCGATGGCACAGCAGTGAGAACGACTCTCGTACGCGCGGGCCGACAGAAAGCGTACGGCGATCGATCGAAGCGGCTCGTCGATGAGCGTAGACCGCTCGTCGGCCCCAGACGACCGGCCTTCGACGAGCCGCCGCATGATGAGCGTCGCGTCGTTCCCCGACATCCCTGCCCCGTGCGTGACCGCCGGCCGAGCGCCGCGTCCAACGGTCGTCCTATGTGATTCCTCCGAGGAGCAAGTTACCCGATTGGCGGCCGCCGCCGCCACGTTCCGGATTTCATCGAACGGAGCCGTTCACCGTGACACTCGCGCCGTTCAGCGGTCGGACGAGATCCGCGCCGTAGCATCGAGAGCGGCCGTCGCACGAGCCAGCAGCAACGGCGCAAGCGTCGCGACGCGATGATTGACAGGTCGCGGGGAGTCGGCGAGGCTTCGCCGCTTCGTGCGTCTTCTCGAGGCGTGGCGAGGAGACAACCAGTCGAGCACGGTGGAACGTCTCGCCTCGTTTTCAGGATCGGAGGAGATCGATGAACGCGCGAATCGCGGCGCTCGTGTGCGCCTCGCTCATCGTGACCGTCGGCTGCAGCAGTCCGGAACCGAAAAGTTCCGCGGCGTCGGCGGCCAAAAGCTCGGGCACGGCGACGACCCTCGACGCAACCTTGTCGCCGGCGAAGCTCCCGACGTTCAAGATCGAGAATCAGCGCCTCGTGATTCCCGAGCCGGTGACGTTCCAGACGGGGTCCCACGATCTCGACGAGTCGTCGGGGCCCACGCTCGACTACGTCGCGCAATTCATGACTGCGAGGCCGGACGTAACGGTCCTTCGCGTCGAGTGCCACCAGAGCCGGGACGGCGACCTCGCTGCCGCGCAGCGCCTCACCGAACAGCGCGCGCTTTCCGTCGTTCGCGCGCTCGTCGCGCGAGGCGTCGATCGAAAGCGCCTGCTTGCGGTCGGATTCGGCGCAACCAAGCCCGTCATCAGCGGCAACACACCCGACGCGAAGGCCGCCAATCGTCGAGTCGAGTTCGCCCCCGCCGAAATGCGCGGTCACGCGATCGGAGGCATGCCACTCGACGGCGGCGGAGTGGTCGCGACCGAGGATTGACTGGGGCGACCTACTTCACCGCGTACTCGAGTGCGACGATTCCCGACTTGTCATAGCCCTTGTGGCGGGTCAGCTTCATCTTCGCCGTTTTCGTGGGCGACGGGACTAGCGGAATGCCCGCGCCGAGAACGACCGGGATGATCGCCAC
Organism: Planctomycetota bacterium; assembly: GCA_016178505.1. Lineage (GTDB taxonomy): Bacteria > Planctomycetota > JACOTG01 > JACOTG01 > JACOTG01 > JACOTG01. The sequence goes on along the minus strand of JACOTG010000028.1, from coordinate 1,342 downwards.
CTCGACGGTGTCCACCATCCCGATCGCGAGCAAGCTCTTGAAGAGCACGCCGCCGCCGAACAGCCAAATGTCCTTGCCACGTTCCTTCTTCAGTGCCGTGAGAATCTCCTTCTGCTTCTTGGCGACGATCGTGACGTCGGGGTGGTCCTTCTGTCGGAGAGTTCGCGAGAACACGAGGGCCTTCATTCGGGCCATTCCGCCACCCCCGCCTTGCTTCTGGGTGACTTCGTACGTCTTGCGCCCGAGCAGCATCGTGTCGAACTGACCGAAGAGGGCGCCGAAGTCGATCTCCGGATCCATGATGATCCAGTCGTACTCGCCCTTCGGCCCGGCGATGTACCCATCCAAGCTCGACGCCACCGAGTATCGAATCCGTCTCACGAGAGCCTCCTCTCGCGCGCGAAACGTCAGGCCTTCATGCGCTCCTTCTCGATCGCCTTCATCTGCGCGACGGAGAGCTTGACCAGCTCGCCGAGCGCCTGCAGGTCGATGTCCTCGAGCTTCTTCACGTAGAGGCACGACTTCCCTGCCCTGAATTTCCCCAGCTTCTTCATCAGCGCGCCGTGCTGCTCGAAGCCACACATGATGCTGATCATCAAATACCCCTTGCGAGGAGAGAGACCGGTGAGGAACCACTCACCCTCGCGGCCGCTCGGGTATCGATAGCGGTAGGTTCCGAATCCGACGATGCTGCCGCCCCACATCTTCGGTGCGTATCCGGTGATCTTCTTCAGGAGCTTCATCACCTGCATCGCGTCGTCACGTTGCTTCGGGTCGGAGACTTTGCGAAGGAACGCATTCACGCTCGCGTCGGTCTGCTTCGTCTTCAGCTCAGCCACGTTGCGTCTCCTATGTCATTCGATTGCCGGACGTCGATGCCCCCTTACTTTCGCAACGCCTTGCGCAACCTCTCCACTTGTCCGAGGTGATTCAGATCGTGGCCGGCGATCATGCTCACCGTTCGCGCGACGGTTTCCTTGCCGCGCTCTTCGTGCATGTGGAAGCAGTTCCACTGTTGCTTCGAGAGGCCGCGAAGCAGCGTGAGATTGCACTCGCGCAGCGCGCGAAACAGCGCGAGCGACGCCTTCGGATCGCGCTTGGCGTAGCGCCCTGCGCTCGCCCAGGCGTCTTGATCGTAGGCCTGCACTGGCCCGCCGCTCTTGGTGAGCGCCTGGCGCAATCGCCAGCCGACGACGATCTCGGTCTCGGCGAGATGCGCGAGGATCTCCGCGATCGACCACTTCTTCGGCGCCGGCCGCCGCCGCAGCTGCGCCGGCGTGAGGCGATGCGTGAGCGTCTCGAGCTTCTTCGGCGTCGCGCGCTGGACCTTCAGCGGATCCTG
>JACOTG010000027.1 GCA_016178505.1 Planctomycetota bacterium | reverse complement strand
CCCGTCCCGGTCGGGACTGAGGCTGTACGGCGCAAGTTACAAGGACACCGCCATTGTTACCGGCAATTGATCGCGCGGCGTGCGCATCGAACGTCGCGGTCTAGGCCGCGGGGCTCTCACCACGATTCGAGCGGCGGCGGTCTCACCCAACGACGAGTTCCTGGTCGTGCAGCGGCACGAGACGCAGGACCTCTTGAAGCTGGATCTACCGACCGGGAAAGACGACCGTCGTGCTCACGAACGCGGCGTACCCCAACCTCGAGTTCTACGACGTCGTGAGTTGGGCGCAGCACGCAGCGAAGGGCGACGTATTCTGCGTGTCTCAGGCTGTCTTCTGTTGCGAGATCGATCACTCGGGCTGTCTGTATCTGTGGGACGCGAACCTCGATGGCATACCGGACGAGGTCGAAGAGTTGTCGCCGGCCGAGTCCGCCGTGCGCGGCCTCAACGATGGCAGCGATTGGCAGCCGAACCGAACGCTCTGCGTCTTCGACTCAGCGAGTCGTCATTCAGGCCAGGGCTTGCACCGTCCCATTCGCGTTTCGATCCCCCGAATGCGGACAAGCGCGGAGACTCCATCCTCGCGGTGGTTCCCGCCGCCAGATGGCGCCTGTGCTGAAGGCTCGACCGCGCGCAAGGGCGACCGTGCGCTCGACGCCGAGACCTTACGGATAGCCACACTGCGACCTCGACACGTCGATGTCACCGAGCGGCCCGGATCGAATCGCCGATCCGTTGATTCGGGCGAGCCACTCGTCGCGCGTCATCGAAAACGTCGGAACTCATCGAACCGGGTGAACAAGTCGCTGAGCACTCCAACCGTGGAGTGCTCGATCCGGAAGAAGGCCCGCCGGCAGAAGAGACATCTAATCGGCACCATCGGCGGGGACTTCCGCCCTTGTCGCCCCTCGAACTCTTCGCGATACTCCCCGCTTCACGGGTGGAAGACACGTCACGAGCGGTCCGCATTCGACGAGGGAGTTGCCTGCGTCCCGACGTCGGGACGCAGGCGCAGTTCAAGAAACGAAAACCGCCGGCGACTTATCGCTATGACTCGTCGCTCGCGCCGGCGCTCGAGTGGGACGGGCAGAACTCGGGGCGCGAACTCGGCGAGTGGCTCCTTCGCTGCGTCGAAGACGCGGCTCGGCTCGACGCGCCTCACCTCTTCGCGACGCCGCGCGAGTACAAGATGGGCGGCGATCGCAAGCTCGTCGTCGCGGGGCTTCGCGATGCGGTCGAACAGCTTAAGCAGCTCAGCAGTCCGTTCCTGAACTGGGCCGGCAAGGCCGAGCGCTTCTCGTTCGACGTGCCGACGCTGCCGCTCTTCGTCCACGAGCGGCTCTCGACGAAGGCGATCCTCGAGACGCTCAAGGGCCACAAGCGCGACAAGCAGATGACGATGTTCGATCTGTTCGGCGATCCGTCACTGCCCATCCATCAGCAAGTCCTGCGCGCGTACGAGCACGTCGGCGGGTGGGTCAATCGCCTCATTCTCGGCGACTCGCTTGTCGTGATGAACTCGCTCCTGCGCTACGAGAACCTCGGCGGCCAAGTCCAGATGATCTACATGGACCCGCCGTACGGCGTGAAGTTCGGCTCGAACTTCCAGCCTTTCGTCCGCAAGCGCGACGTCAAGCACAATGACGACGAGGACATGACCCGCGAGCCCGAGATGGTGAAGGCCTACCGGGACACGTGGGAGCTGGGGCTGCACTCGTACCTGACCTACATGCGCGACCGACTATTGCTCGCGCGCGATCTGCTCACGCCGAGTGGCAGCATCTTCGTCCAGATCAGCGATGAGAACGTCCACCACGTGCGAGAGCTGATGGATGAAGTATTCGGCGCCGACAACGTGTGCAGCGTCGTGTCTTTCGCGAAAACCACAAGCGCTACATCGGAGCTGTTACCCACAACTACGGACTATCTGCTTTGGTACGCCCGTAATCGTGGGTGTGTGAAGTACCGCCAGCTCTACCTTGGCAAGGAAGTCGGGCGCGAGGGCGCTCGTGCATATAACCGAGTTGAGTTACCAAACCGGGAACGCAGGTCAATGACGACGGAGGAACGAAACGATCTGAGCGTCTTGCCCGATGGTTCTCGAATCTACGCAGTCTCTGATCTGACAAGCCAGCGTCCGCCCGGTGACTTCCCAGTGCAGGTCGGTGATCGTGTATTCAGACCTCGGCCGGGGTACTGGAAAACGGGCCCCGATGGAATGCGGCGACTTGTTGATCTTGGCCGTGTAGAAGTGGTCGGTGCTACGATTCGCTACGTGCGTTACTTCGAAGACTTTCCGGTCTACCCGTTGTCGAGCTCTTGGACGGACACGGGCATTGCTGGCTTCGCTTCGGACAAACTGTACGTTGTACAAACGAACCCAAAGGTCATTCAGCGCTGTATGAACATGACCACCGACCCCGGAGATCTCGTTCTCGATCCGACATGCGGGAGCGGAACAAGTTCATTTGTCGCGGAGCAGTTGGGACGGCGTTGGATCACGATCGACACAAGCCGTGTCCCGCTGGCCCTTGCGCGCCAGCGACTGCTGACGGCGACGTTTCCTTACTACCAACTCAAGGACGAAAAGCGCGGCCCGGCGGGCGGTTTTGTTTACCTCCGGAAACAGAACGGCAAAGGGGAGGAAGTCGGCGGCATCGTGCCGCACGTCACGCTGAAGAGCATCGCCAATGATGAGCCGTCGGACGAGGAGGTCCTCGTCGACCGACCGGAAGTCGAGAAAAACATCACGCGGGTAACGGGGCCGTTCTGCGTCGAGGCGACGATCCCGACGCCGCTCGATTGGGATGACGCTGGCAACGGCGCGTCGACCAGCGAAGCACAAGAGAACGGGCGCCGGTTCGAAGAAGGCTTGATGGAGGTCTTGCGCAAGGCTCCGGTATTGCAAGTCGGAGGCGGGAAGACGGTGACGTTCAAGAGCGTCCGGCCGCCCGCGAAGACGCTGAGCCTCTCCGCCGAAGGCGTCGTCGACGGCGTCGACAAGCCGGTCGCGCTCGTCTTCGGCCCCGAGGACGGCGCGGTCGCGGAGCGCCTGGTCTACGAAGCGGCGAAGGAAGCGGCCGCGAAGAGCTACGCGCACCTCTACGTCATCGGCTTCGCGATCCAGCCGAACGCGCGGAAGCTCGTCGAGGAGTGCGAGGCCGCGGTCGGCATCGCGGCGACCTACGTGCAGGCGACGCCCGACCTCATGATGGGCGACCTCCTGAAGAACATGCGGTCGAGCCAGATCTTCAGCGTCTGCGGCCTGCCCGAGGTGAAGCTGAAGAAGCTCGCGGCCAAAGAGAAGAGCACCAAGGACGGGCCGAAGTACCAGGTCGAGCTGGTCGGCCTCGACGTCTTCGATCCGATCACGATGAAGAATGACCACCGCAAGGGCGACGACGTGCCGTGCTGGCTCCTCGACACCGACTACAACGGCCTCTGCTTCCACGTCTCGCAGGCGTTCTTTCCGCGCACCGCGGCGTGGGACGACCTCAAGCGCGCGCTCAAAGCCGAGTTCGCCGAGAGCGTGTGGGATCACCTCGCCGGAACGACGAGCGCTTCCTTCGAGGCAGGCGAGCACAGCGAAGTCGCGGTGAAGGTCATCGACGACCGCGGCAACGAGCTGATGGTCGTGAAGCCCCTGAAGGAGGCGGAGTCTTGATCCGCAAAGTCGTCATCCGCCGCTTCAAGCGATTCGAGGAGGAAACGTTCGAACTCGACGGCCGGCACGTCGTCATCGCCGGGCCGAACAACTCGGGCAAGTCGACCGTACTCCAAGCGATCGCCGCCTGGGGGTTCGCGCTCGAGCAATGGCGCCAATTGAACGATCTCGGCAAGCACAACGGCGGCTGGGCCCGAAAGCCGATCACGCGGCAGACGTTCACGGCCGTCCCGCTGCGGTCGTTCGATGCCCTGTGGCGGGATCGGGCCTACCGCGGCACCGTCGAGGTCGAGTTGCAGACGACGGACGGTCGAACCCTCGTCATGCAGTTCGAGGCTGACAGCACGGAGCAGGTCTACGTGCGCCCGAGCAAAACCACCGACGTGGAGGCGCTAAAGGAAACGTCTTTTCGAACGGTCTACATTCCTTCGATCACGGGCCTCACGCTGGACGAGCCGGTGTACCAGGACCCGCGCCTCGACCAATTGATCGGAATGGGCCGGCCCGGGGAGGTGTTGCGCAACCTCTTGATGCGCGCGGCCAACAATCCCGACGCTTGGACTCGGCTCTTCCGATCGATCCGGACGCTCTTCGGCGTCGAGCTGCTGCCCATCGATTCCTCGGGCCCGGTGATCGTCGCGGAGTACGAGGAGCGCCTCGGCGGTCCGCGCTTCGACGTCGCGAGCGGAGGCAGCGGCTTTCAGCAGGTGCTGATGCTCCTCGCGTTCCTCGCGACCCGGCCTGGGTCGGTTCTCCTCCTCGACGAGCCGGACGCGCACCTGCACGTCTTCCTTCAGGAGGCGATCTTCGCGCATCTGCGCGCCACTGCTGCTGCGGCCGGCTCGCAGATGATCGTCGCGACGCACTCGGAGGTGATCATCGACTCGGTGGACGTGAGCGAGCTGTACGTCCTCGTCGATCGTGCGACGCGCCTCGCCGGCAAAGGGCAGATGAAGGCGCTTCGCGACGCCCTGCGCTTCCTCGACAACGTGGACGTACTCATGACGCGCGAGAGTCCGGGCGTGCTCTACCTCGAGGACTACACGGACCTGAACGTGCTGCGCGAGTGGGCGCGCGTTCTGAAGCACCCGGGGCTCGAGCTTCTGACGACTCGCCTGTTCTGGAAGAAGCTCGTGACCGAATCGCGGCCGGGAGCACCGGGCATCAGCGCACCCGAACACCACAAGGCGCTCGAGATGGCGCGGCCGGGCTTTCCCGCGCTCGAGCTGGTGGACGGTGACGCGCGCGACACCATCGTCTCGTCGAAGATCACCGGCAAAGGCTTTCAGCGGCAGCGGTGGCGTCGGTACGAGATCGAGAGCTACCTCGTGCATCCCGACGCGCTCGCGCGGTTCGTGGTCGCGAAGCGGGGCGATCCCGATGCGCTTCGAAAGTGGCTCGAGGACAACCTTCCCCCCGCGTTCATGCGTGACCCGCTGGAGGATCACTCGCTGCTGATCACGACGAAGGCGCGAACGCTGATCCTCGCGCCGGCGCTCACGGCTGCCGGGCTGCCCGGCCTTCCCTACACCGAGTACTTCGGAATCGCTGCTTTGATGAAGCCGGAGGAGATTCATCCCGAAGTCACCGAGAAGCTCGACGCCGTTTGCAAAGCGTTCGGGGCGAAGGCGTGAGGAAGTACGAGGTCCCGCAGCCGATTCTGAACTCGCCGTACGACGAGCCCGCGGCGCACTGGCATCTCGCGGAGGGGCAGCCCGCGGAGAAGCGAACGGGGCGTCGGCCGGCCATGTACTTCTACCGACCACCGACGAAGGCGAACGACGCGGACGAAGAGAACCCGACGAGCACCGTCATCGAGCTGATTCTCGTCAATCGCATCCGCGAGCGCGTGAAGGAGTGGCGGCATCAGGGTTGGCCGGGCGTGAGTCGGACGACGCTCGAACTGCTGAACTACTGGCGGCGCGAGGGCCGGCAACATCGGCTTTTCTTCGCGCAGGTCGAAGCCGCGGAGACGATCGTCTTTCTCACCGAAGCTCGCGCCGACTTTCGGCAAGGGATCGACGTGCCCGCGGACGATCCGAGCGACGAGCGCAAGGCAGAGGGTTACGCGGGCTTTCGTCGCGTCGCGTGCAAGATGGCAACGGGCTCGGGCAAGACGACCGTCATGGGAATGCTCGCGGCATGGTCGATCCTCAACAAGGTGAACGATCGAGGCGACGCGCGCTTCTCGGACGTCGTGCTCATCGTCTGTCCGAACGTGACGATTCGAAATCGGCTGGCCGAGCTGAAGCCGGAGTCCGGTGAGGGGAGCCTCTATCGCACGCGCGACTTGGTGCCGGCTCACCTGATGCCCGAACTGATGCGCGGAAAGGTGCTGGTCACGAACTGGCACGTGTTCGAGCCGCAGGGCGTCCAGGTCGCGGGCACGAGCGCGCGCGTGTCGAAGGCGGGTACGGCCGTGAGCATCCGCGAGACGATCACGATTGGCGCGAAGACGGCGACTGCCCGCGGCAAGCGGTACCTGACTGTCGACGAGCTGAACCGACAGGTGGCGGCCAACCTCATCACGGTCGTCGCCGAGGAAAAGGACAAGCAGGGCAATCTGAAGAAGGTTCAGGTCGAGAGCGTGAAGTACGTCGAGAGCGATACGGCACTCGTGAATCGCGTCCTCGGCCGCGAGATCGGCGGCAAACAGAACGTGCTCGTCTTCAACGACGAGGCTCACCACGCCTACCGGGTTCGTCCCGACGACGCCGAGGACGAACAGGAGGACGAGGAAGAGTTCGAGGAGTTCGTGCGCGAGGCGACGGTGTGGGTCGACGGGCTCGATCGCATCCACAAGTTGCGCGGCATCAACTTCTGCGTCGATCTTTCCGCGACGCCTTACTTCCTCGCGCAAGCGGGCCGCGAGACGAACCGACCGTTTCCGTGGGTCGTCAGCGACTTTGGATTGACCGATGCGATCGAGTCGGGGCTCGTGAAGATTCCGCAGCTTGCCGTGCGCGACACGACGGGAGACCCGATCCCCGGCTACTTCAACATCTGGCGATGGATCCTCCCGCGCCTGACTCCCGCCGAGCGCGGAGGCACCAAGGGCAGCGCCAAGCCCGAGGCGATCCTGAAGTGGGCGCACACGCCGATCGCGATGCTCGGCGGCTTGTGGGAAGTGCTTCGCAAGGAGTGGCCCGCGCGCGGCGAGCGCCGGCCGCCCGTCTTCATCATCGTGTGCAAGAACACGAAGATCGCAAAGGTGGTCTTCGAGTGGCTCGCCGAGGACAAAGCGCCGACCGGCATCCCGCCGGCGAAGCTCGACGGCTTTCGCAATCGCGACGGAGAGATCAACACGATCCGCGTCGACACGAAGGTCGTCCACGAGACGGACAGCGACCACGCGAAGAGCGACGAGTCGACGTGGATGCGCTTCACGCTCGACACGGTCGGCAAGACCGACTGGCCGAAGGATTCGCAGGCCCGCGCGATTTTGCCGGAGGGCTTCGAGGAACTCGCGACGAAGTTGAAGCGCCCGACACATCCGCCGGGCCGGGACGTCCGGTGCATCGTCAGCGTCGGCATGCTCACCGAGGGCTGGGACTGCAACACCGTGACGCACATCGTCGGACTCCGCCCGTTCATGTCGCAGCTTTTGTGCGAGCAGGTCGTCGGTCGCGCGCTTCGGCGCCCGAACTATGAAGTCGGCACGGACGGGCTCCTCACCGAGGAAGTCGCGAAGGTACTCGGCGTTCCGTTCGAGGTGATTCCGTTCAAGGAAAACAAGGGCGCGACGCCCGAGAAGCCGGCACCGCGTCATCACATTTACGCCGTACCCGCGAAGGCGGAGTTCGAAATCAAGTTCCCGCGCGTCGAGGGCTTCAGCCAGGCCATCCGCAATCGCATCACCGTCGACTGGAATTCGATCGCGGTGCTTCGCCTCGATCCGACGAACATCCCACCCGAAGTTCAGGTGAAGGGATTGTTGCCCGCCTACAACGGCAGGCCCACTCTCTCGGGACCGGGGAAACTCGAGGACGTGACGTTGAACCCGTACCGCTCGGGTCGCCGCTTCCAAGAGTTGGTCTTCGATCTCGCGGGCGACCTGACCAAGGCGTACGTGAGCCAGCCCGGCTGCACCGTGCCGCCGCACGCGCTCTTCCCCCAGGTCATGGAAATCGTTCGCCACTATCTCGAGGAAAAGGTCCATCCGATCGGAAAGACCGACATCCGCGATGTCTTCTTGTCTCCCTACTATGGCTGGGTCATCGAGCGGCTGAAGGAAGCGATCCAGCCGGACGCCGCGAGCGGCGAGGCGCCCGAGATCGCGCGCTACGAGAAATCGCGCGGCCCCGGCTCGACCGCCGAAGTCGATCTATGGACGAGTCGCGATGTGCGCGAGGTTGTGAAGAGCCACCTCAGCTACGTCGTCGCCGACACGAAGAAGTGGGAGCAGCAGGCGGCGTACGTGCTCGACACGCATCCGCTCGTCGACGCCTTTGCGAAGAACGCCGGCCTCGGCCTCGCGATCCCTTACCTCCACAATGGCCAGCCGCACGACTACATTCCGGACTTCATTGTTCGCCTGAGGCCCGAGCCCAGCGGTTCGCCGATTCATCTCATCCTCGAGACGAAGGGCTACGACCCGCTCAAGGACGTGAAGGCTCAAGCCGCTGAACGATGGGTGGACGCCGTGAACGCGGAGGGCAGTCAAGGCCGCTGGGACTACGCGCTCGCAACAGCCATCACGGATATACCCGGCATCCTCGGGCGAGTCGCCGCCGGTCACGCGACGCAATCTCCGAAGTCTTCACCGGCGTAGCCCGACGAATCTGGGTTTCTCGTTAGTCCGGCCGCGAGGTCCTCGGTCGCCGGCATCGGGCAGGGCGACTTTCAGACGCATTCCTGGATTCGCTCCTCGCCTGATCCCGCTCCCGCTTCTCGGTTTACGCGCAGCCGGCGATCGCGCCTGCCGACGGGCCGAAGCTCGAGCGGCTCGCGCGACCATCCCGCTCGCTCTCCTCGTTGCCTCGCCTTGCCACGAGATTTGTGGCTCCATACAATCCCGTCGTGAAGAGAAAAAGAAAACCAACTCGCTACCATCTGCCCGTTCTAATCGAGCTGGACGAGGAGGGTGTCTTCATCGCGTCGGTGCCGACGTTGAGCGGCTGCCGCTCCTACGGTCGAACGATCCAAGAGGCACTGAAGAACATCGCCGAAGCGGCTGCGCTGTGCTTACAGGACGAGACGCCACAATCCGGTGGGGCCTTCATCGGAGTGCGCGATCTCGAGATCGTTGTGTGAACTCCGCTGTCACTTCGCGTTGCCCGCGAGATTTTCCAATCCAAATCCCTCGCGGAGCGCGCGGACCCGCATGAATAG
>JACOTG010000208.1 GCA_016178505.1 Planctomycetota bacterium | reverse complement strand
GGCCGACGTCACGCATCCTCTCGACATAGGGCTTCTTGTCGACGACGAAGATCGTCAGCTCGACCACGTGCTCGGGCTTGCCGCCCGCCTTCCACACGACTTCGAGGACGTTCCCGAGCGCACGCTCGAACTGCGCGACGAAGTCGCCGCGCCCCACGAGCTGGTGCTCGCGGTCCCACGCGACCTGGCCCGCGATGAAGAGGAGGCGGCCGCCGTCGACGAGAACTCCGTTCGAGTAGCCGGACGGAGCGCCGAGCGACTCGGGGTTGATCGACTCGATGCGCACGCTCACGCGAAGCCCTCGCCGCCTTGGATGGCAATCGCTTGTCCGTTCACGCCGCGCGATTCGGGCAGGCACAGGTAGACGACCGCCGACGCGACCTCGTCGGGCGTGATGAGCCGCTTCTGCGCGCTCGACTGCACGACGGCAGCGCGCGCGTCGTCGAGGGACATGCCGGTCTTGCCCGCGATGTTCTGGAGATTGCGATCGGTCATCGGCGTGTCGACGTAGCCGGGACACACGGCGTTCACCGTGATGTTCTTCGATGCCAGCTCGACGGCGAGCGAGCGCGTGAGGCCGACGAGCCCGTGCTTCGACGCGGTGTACGCCGCGACGTACGCCGCGCCGCGCAGCCCCGCGATCGACGCCATGTTCACGATGCGCCCGCGGCCGGCTTCGAGGAAGTGAGGGAGCGCGGCACGCGTCACGAGAAACGCGCTCGTGAGGTTCACCGCGAGGATCTCGTTCCAGGCCTCGACGGTGGTCTTCGCGAACGGCGCGCTCCGCGCGTCCCCCGCGTTGTTGACGAGGATCGTCGGCCGGCCGAGCCCGGAGGCGATCTCGCGCACCGCCCGCTCGACGTCGGCCGGCACGGTGACGTCCGCCGGCGCGACGACCGCTTCGCCGCCCGACGAGCTGATCTCGATCTCGACCTCGCCGAGCTTCGCGCGCGTTCGCCCGACGAGCCCGACCTTCGCGCCTTCGCGCGCGAGCGCCAGCGCAACCGCGCGCCCGATGCCGCTTCCCGCGCCGGTCACGATCGCGATCTCGTCGCGCAGTCGAAGCGGTTCTCTCGAGGTTCTCTTGGCCACGGCGGGATTCTACACGTGAGGGCGGCGCCTGCCGAGTCGCGACGATTCGACGATCAGAACTCGCGACTCGCATCCATCGCCGCACGACGGCCCACCGTCGCCCACGATTCGTTCGAGAGACTCGCGCCGCCGAGTGGGTGAGAGCCGCAGTACAAGGATCGCGAGCCGACGTTTCGATCGGGCGAAGGCCGACGAGCGAGGAGACTTCTGCGACCGCAACCGGTCGATGTCACCGAACGGCGCGGACAGAAGCGCCCATCCGTCGACGCCAGCACACGTCGCGCGCAATTGCCGGATAGAGAATTCCGTTGTTCATGCGGATACCGGTTTGGATGCTGTTACCAGGCTGGTGGCGGCGAACGGATTGCCGTACCAGAAGCGCCACCCGAGCCTACGGCGCGCGATTCCGGTTGCGCCAAGATTGCTGAGCGTCCGCGCGTAGCGCTGGGTCGCGAGAATGTCAGCAATGGCTAGACGTCCGCCGGGTTTGAGCACTCGCCAGGCTTCCGCAATCGCTTCTGCGCGGGCAGCGTTCGGGTGGATGTTATGGATGGCGAGACTGGACACGACGACGTCGAAGGCCCCATCGGGAAACGGCAGCGCCCGCATGTCGCCGGTTTCGATCTCGACTCGGTCCCCGACGCCCTCGAGCGATGCGTTTCGCATCGTCACCTCGTGGGAATTCCCGGATTGATCGTGCGTGCTCCAGAGATCGATGCCGGTCACTCGCCCGGTCCTCAACCGCCGGGCGACGGCAGTGAGGACGGCGCCGCGTCCGCAACCCATGTCGAGCACGCGTTCGTCGCCGCGAAGCTGGAGTTCGTCGAGGACGTTGTCCCAGACCTGGAACTTGCCGCGCCGTGTTGTGTAGAGAAAGCTGAAAGCGTTTGTCAGAAAGAACGCGCCGTAGAATCCCATGATCGCTGTGAGGTGGCCGCGCTGGCTCCACCACGAGACGATCGCGGCGATCGCGCTGGCAGCGCCGAGCACGGCAAAGGTCACCAGACCGTAGGGCGCGTCATAGCCGTAGTCGCCGCGTCGCTCCATCGTGACGACAGTTTCGTCGGAACGAGCGCCAAGGACAATCAGCAACGGAGATCAGCTGGAATCCTCCGTTCGATGCACCCCGACGTCGCTGTACGAACGAACCTCCCGTGGTGCGCCTGGACGTCGGCCCTGATCACCGCGGAGCTCGAGACCGTCGTCCGTCGGCATCGAGTCGGCTTCGACGCTTCAGGCGATGGCTCCCGACACGGCCAACACGAAGTTTGTGGAATGCACAGCACGAGCTTCTTTCAATCCAAAGCCGTCGTCGAGCGCGCGGACCCGCATGAATACAGGTCCAAACTGGATTGGCGATCTTGCGCACGAACGGTCGTCTGGGTCCGGTGCGCATGAAGGAATGGCTCCCGACTCCGGGCGGAGGTGCGAACTTTGGCAGTCCCAGTCCGAGCGCTCGCCGAGCTTCGCCGGGAAATCCGCTCGGATGAGATGTGTCGGAACCCCGGTGCAGATGGGTGAGCAGGGCGATCGACTCCCGCCGTTCACCGCAGTGCGGGCTCGCGAGCCCACGATGGCGAAAACTCTCCGGAGCCGCGCGTCAGCGGCGCGCTGGCGCCGGCGCGAGCTGGCGCAGTTCCGCGAACCCGATGAGCACCGCGTGGATATCCGTCGTGCGAAAGCGAGGATCGCGATGGCGCGTGACGAGCAGCCTCTTGCCGTCGGGCGCAACGCAGTACTCGATTCGCCCACTCGTCCATTCACACGTGAGAGATGGAATCGCAGTGGCGCACTTCCGTATCCTCGCCCCCATGCGAGATCCCGGATCCGGCGCGAGCACCGCAGTCGCCGTGCTCTTCCGTGCGATGGGCGCCCTTCTCTTGATCGTGAGCGCGATCCATTTCGCGGTCACACCCACTCTGATGCACAGTGTGCTCGACGGCCACGTCGACGCCGCGGCGGAGAGAATCGTGCGAGCGTCGTTCCTTCTCAATCATCTCGTCGTCGGCGTGCTCCTCGTGCCGGTCGGTCTCTCCACTGTGTTTGCCGCAGGCGGGATCGTGCGCGGCGACTGTCTGGCTCGTCGGATCGGCTGGGCGAATGCCGTCGCCGTCGCGGCGCTGCCGGGCGTCATCGCCGCCGTCATGGGCAGTCGAGAGATCCTGAGCGGCGGCCCGTTCACGTTCGCGGTCGGGCTCGTGGTCGTGGCGGCCCTCGCGTTGGTCGGGGGCATGTGGCTGACGCGTCCGAGTCGCGTGGAAACCGACCGCTGAGACGTCAGCGAGTGATGTCCTTGACGTTGCGCGCGATTGTCTTTGCCCTTGGCGCATTCTCTTGGCGATCATGCCCGACGCTATTTGCGCGACGTTGCCGGACAGTGCCTCTTGTCTCGATGAGAACAGGAACGTGCGGAATGGCCGATCGATTCGAGCGACGAGTCCCGAGCCCGCATCGTGGCCCGTTGCGCGCGGCTCTGCTGCTCGCGATTGCCGGAGCCGCGTGCGCGAGTCGCGCGCTCGCGCCGCCGAGCCCGACACCCGTCGCTGCGGATCCTCCGGCCCCGGCCGCGCCGCCGACGAGCGTCGACCTCCGCCCACGACTGCTCGCGTGGAATCTCGGCCCGCGCGCACAAGGTCCGCGTGGCACGTGCTCCGTCTTCACGACGTGCGAGTCCATCGAGGTTGCGTGCGCTCTTCACGACGGCTCGCCTCGACGCCTCAGCGTCGAGTTCTTGAACTGGGCCGGAGGCCAAGCGGCCGGCGCGCCCTCCGACGGCAACTTCTTTCACAATGCGATCGCCGGGTTCGAGCGGTTCGGGCTCTGCAGCGAGGACGCGATGCCGTATCGCGCGGCGTTCGACCCGAACGTCATGCCGTCGCCCGAGGCGCTCGCCGAAGCGGCGGCCGCGCGCGACTCGAGCCGAGAATCGATGGTCGTGCACTGGATCGTGCCGTGGCAGGCGGCCCGCTTCGGCGTGAGCAATTCGCAGCTCGCCGAGATTCGTGAAACGATCGCGCGCGGCTACCCGGTCGCGGCAGGCTCGGGTCACAGCCGACTCCTCGTCGGATATCGCGACGACGCGTCGCGAGAGGGCGGCGGAGTGTTCGTGACCGAGGACTCGGCGCTCGCGCGCTTCGACGAGGTGACCTACGACTTCGTCCGCAAGCAAGTCGCGGACGTCTTCTGGATCGAGGCGCGCGACGTGCAGCTATCGTCGCGCTGATCGCCGCGCGTGCGCTTCGAGTAAGTTGCCGCCGCGTCGAGTGTCCATCCGCTACGGGGCTGTGATGCGGTCGGAGTGTCAGTCCGGGTGCGTAAGATTGCCAATCGTATTTCGCGGGTTCAGGGTCGAAGCCGCATTCGTTCGAGCGGCCAGTGTGACGCGGACGCCTCGGAAGTCAGAGACACCGACCGTAGGATCAATTCCAGCCGCTGCCCTCCTCGAAGATCGACAGCGAGCGGGACAACGTTGGCGAGCCGGATCGAGTCGCTTATGCGTAAGATCGTTGCCATTCCAGCCCCCGTTCGAGTAACGTGCTCGGCGTCCAAACGGACTGATAGGAGGATCCAGAAATGAAGCCGGTCATTTCAGCGGCGTTCGTCGTTCTCGCGGCGGTCGGGTGTGCGAGTGATTCGCGTCCGCGGGCAGGCTCGCCGGAGAGCGGGGCCCATCCAATCGAGTCGGCCTATGACGTGCCGTACGAATACGATTTTGCGTTTGATCCGAATACGGTCAAGCCTGGCGAACTAGTGTTCGCCAAGCTCACGATCACCGGACCGACACTCCGCTTTCGAGACAAGAAACCAGCGAAGGTATCGCTGACGTTCCGGGTCCACGACGACAGCGGAGACTACGCAAGCGAAGTTTATCCTTGGGACTTCAGCATCGCGCTTAAGGATAAAGAGCAGGTGGAATTACATTTTCCTGCTGGACTGGTAAATGACGGGATTGAGAACGCCGACCCCATCTTGCAACTTCAAGTTCCTACGTTTCTCGGTCTCTTCTGGAAGGACGACAAAGATAAGAACGGCAAAGTCGTCGAAGCCCAGCTGCACATTCGGAAATGACGGGACGGACCGTCAACGAACGCAGCGAGCTAACACACGGCTTACCTTAGCCGAGAACTGCGGCTTCATCCACTTCGTATTGTTCTTCTGGCATGCGTCGATGAGCTGGCAGCCCACTTCGGATCCGTCAGGCAGGTCGGAATCGCCGAACGCAAGCGCAAGGTTGATCGGATCCTCTTCTAGCAATTCCTTAGGACCATACGCGCGACAGTGTTCGAGAAGCGGCCGCCATTCGACGGGCTCGGGCGGGTCGGTCTTGAGCGTGTAGTGGAGATAAAGCAGATTTGCTTGCACGTGCGGCGTGTCGCGGCCACGCATTCGAGCGGCCGCGAAGAAGACGGCCGAGTCGCGGTAGTCTGACTCGGCAACGGATCCCTCCGGTTTCTCGGCCCTATTCAGCAAGAACGTGCCCAGCTCCGACTCGACGGGTCCGGAGGACATCCGACTTTCGACCGATCTCAAGAAATCGATGGCACGATCCAGGTCTGTGTCTATGTCTGGATTGAGTCGCTTGATGGCGTGAGAAAGCCGACAACCGAGAACACCAAAGGGAGTGAATCGGCGCTGGTAGACGGGACTGTAAGAGGGGAGAAGGTTCATCAAGTTCTTCCATTCGTCGAGTGCCTCCTGCCAATCCGCCCGGGCTCGCGTCTTGTCGCCCGCGCCGAACTCTCGCCCTCCTCGCTCCCACTTGAGCGTGATCGCATTGTGGCGCGGCCATGCATTGCTCGGAACGAGTTCACTTGCCTTGTCGTATGACTCGAGAGCGCCATCGAAGTCGCCTCGTCGTTCTCGGAGGTACCCGCGCACAAGCCAGGCGTCCGAGTTGGAACGGTCTCGAGCCAGGATGGCTTCGACCAGCCGCAACGGCGCAAGGTCGTCGTCGGTGGTCACCTTCGAAGGAAGAGAGAAGGCAAACGCAGCAGCAAGTCCCACCGAGATTCCCAACACTCGGAGATTCTCGGCGCCAGCGCTCTTGAGGTCCTCGATTGCGGTGCTGAGGAGCGCTTGATTCGTCCGACCTTGTTCGTCGAACAAATCCATCTTGGTCCTAGCCCGCAGATTGAGAGTGAACGGCGTGAGGAGCGGCTGCGGCAGTGGATCGAGCGCCGCGAGTGCGGCGGCGAAGTCTCCCTTGAAGCTGTTGCTTAGGGCCTGCCCGATCTGGCGCTGGGGCGCGTCGAGTTTCTTTTCGAGATATCGGTCGATCGCCGCAATGGCATCAGGCCAGTGGCCGAGTCGATCTTGCACCAGCGCTTCCTGCAGGCACGGTTGAGCAAACTTCGGATTGTCTTCGGACGCGGCGCTGAAGTTCGCCAGTGCGGCGTCGAGTTGGTTCGATCGGTTGAACACGATTCCCGCGAACAGGCGCAGGAGCGCTTTCGTTTGCGGATCCGTCGTCGTGACCGGCACGACAGGCGGCGAAGGTGGCGTCGCAGAGTCCAGCAAATTGATGAAGTAGGGGTCGAGATGGGATTGCTTCGCCAGCAGGATATCGTCGTCGGCGTTGAGCCCTTGGCAGCGGCGGGCCAGTGCTCGAAAGAGATAAACGAGGGGATCCGACGCATTCAGGCGAGCCGCCTCGGTGAGTTGTGATTCCGCCAACGAAAAATCGTCGTTGGACAGTGTCGATGCGGCGTTGTCACGAATGTAAGCGGCGAGCTCCACGGTCGCCAGATAACGGTCGATCAAGAAGGCGGAACCCACGGCAAGTGCGGCTATGCCTGCGATGGCCGCGCTGAGTTTCCAGCGCCGCGGCCAGAGCCTGCGGAACAACTTCAGCAGTTTGGAGAGAGGGGGGAAGATCGGGTCGACTCCGGAGACGAATCGGTGGAGATCGTCCGCGAGCACGCTCGCAGACCCATACCGCCTTGCCGGCTGCTTTTCGAGACACCCCAGCGCGATTCGCTCGAGCGCCTCCGGAATCTCCGAGTCGATCGCTCGCGGGTCGCGCGGGGCGTACTCGCGGATCGCGAGCGGCAACAGATCAGGACGCACGTCGGCGAACGGCAGGCGGCCGGTGAGGCACTCGTAGAGGGTCGCGCCGAGCGAATAGATGTCGGACGCCTTCACGACGTCCTCACGGCGGCCGAGCGCCTGCTCGGGCGCGGCATACGCCGGGGTGCACGGGTTCCCGGCGCGGCTTGACGTGTTCGGGACGCCCCCCTCGATGCGCGCGAGCCCAAAGTCGCACAGTCTCGGTTGCCCGTCGCGGTCGAAGAGGATGTTGCTCGGCTTGATGTCGCGATGCAGCACGCCGTGCTCGTGCGCCTCGGCGAGCGCGCGCGTGACGGTTTCAAGCGTGCGCGCGACGTCGTAAAAGTACGCGGCCTTCGCGGCGCGCTTGCGCTGACCGGTGAGTGGCTCGGGCGACGGGTTCGCGAGGAGTTCGGCGAAAGACCGATGGCAATCCGGCATCGCGCGCCGAACGATGTCCGCGAGCGAACCGCCTTCGAGCACCTCCATGGAGATGTAATGGAAGCCGTCGCTGACACCGCTGTCGTGGACGCGGGCGATCGCGGGATGGTCGAGCATGCCGGCGGCCCGCGCCTCGGTGACAAATCGTGCGATCCGCCGCGGCTCGAGCGCGAGGTCGCGAGGCAGCACCTTGAGCGCGACGGGGCTTTGCGTCCGCTCGTCGGTCGCGAGGTAGACGATGCCCATCGCACCACGGCCGAGCACCCGAGAGATGCGATACGGTCCGATCGCATGGGGATCGCCGGAGTCGCCCGGACGCGTGACCGTCGTCGGAATCCGATTGTCGGCGCACATGGGTTCACTCTCCGGCGAGCAGCGTAATCGATCGGCACCTCCGGGCGCAATCACGGACGATTTCCGCCCGCGGCGCGTCGGTACCCTGCCACGCGTCCGATCGGGAATCGTGGAGGTGACCGTGAAAAGAGCAGCATCGTTCCTCGTGTGTGCGCCCGGCGCCGGCTGCGCGAGTCGAATCCGCGCGGCGGGTAGAATGCAGCGCGGATGAAATCGTCGCACGCAATCGATGTCGCGTGGGGCCCAACGTCCGCGGCAGCGCGGTGAACCCGAAACCACTTCACACGCGGCGCACGCCGCAACCCGTCACCTGTCTCCGCGGCGCGGGAGTTCGGGTCCGCGCGTGCGGCCGCGCGATGGCCGTTTCGGCATTGCCAAGCCCCTCGGCGTCAGCGTGAAGAACGACGCCTGCAGGGAACCGACCCGCCGAACCTGCGTAGATTCGCCGTCCCTCGAAGCCGGCGCATCCGCCCGACTTCGGCCCTTCGACGGCGACCGCGCGAATCCCGCAGGAGACGAGTCATGATGGTCCTTCCTCTCGTAATGTGTGCCGCTGCCTTTCTCATCGGATCCCCCACCGAGCCCCAGGCGCCGGTGAAGATCTCCGTCCCGCCGGACTCGCCGCGTTGGGAGCTGGAGGGACAAGCGCGAGCGACGGAGTATCAGGGTCGCAAGTGCCTCTTCCTCGACGGCGGCATCGCAACCGTGAAGGAGTTCGAAATGCGTGACGGCGTGGTCGACGTCGATGTCGCCACGCCCGCACGCCGCGGATTCTTCGGGATCCAATTCCGCGTCGACGGCGAGAACGGCGAGTGGGTCTATCTTCGCCAACACCGATCCGGCGCCCCGGACGCCATGCAATACACTCCGGTGCTCCACACCGGCCTCAACTGGCAGCTCTACAACGGCCCCGGATTCACCGGCGCGGTCGAGATCCCGAACGACGGGTGGTTCCACCTTCGCCTCGCCGTCCTGGGCGCGCAGGCGAAGCTCTACGTCAAGGACATGGACACGCCGGCGCTCGTGATGCCCGATCTGAAGACCGGCATCCAGAAGGGTCAGGTGGCGTTGGCCGTACTGACGGGCGCGACCTACTTCTCGAACTTCGAGGTGCGAACGACCCCGGACTCGCCGTGGGAGCGGCACT
>JACOTG010000189.1 GCA_016178505.1 Planctomycetota bacterium | reverse complement strand
TCCTCGAGCTGCGCGAGGAACTGCGGGTCGAGGCGGAACCCGTCCGCGCGCAGCAAGTCGCTCACGTCGAGGTAGGTCGCGCGTCGCGGTCCGAATCCGAGCATCATGGGATTTCCTCTCTAGCTCAGGTGCTGGCCCTCAGTGACGAACGCGCGGAAGCCATCGCGATCGCGTGCCGCGGCGCGGATGCGATCGAGGCCGAGCTTCAAGTCGTCCATCGCGGTCGCGATCGATAGTCGGAGGTAATGCTGCCCCTCGGCGCCGATGCGCCCGAACGATCGCCGGTCCATCGTCGCGACGTGATGGCGGAAGAGCAGGAAGAGCTGGAACAGCGTCGACGGGCTCGTCCGCTCGCGCAATGCCGGGGGCAGGGACTCGTAGGCTTCGATCGCGCCGATCGATTCGCAAACACCCGCGACGTTCGGGAAGACGTAGAACGTCCCCTTCTGTCGTAGGCACGTCACGCCGTCGATCGCATTCAGCCCGTCCACCACGACGTCGCGCCGCTCGCGAAACGCAGCCATCATGCGCGCCATCACCGGTTTGCTCTCCGGCGACTCGAGCGCGACCTTCGCGCCCATTTGGTTGTAGGCGGGGATGCAGGAGAAGTAGTTGATGTTGAGGTTCTTGAAGACCGCCGCTTCGTCCGCGGTCGGGAAGACGGCCCAACCGACGCGCCCTCCGGTCCACGCGAAGCTCTTCGACACGCCCGAGACGATCACCGTGCGCTCGGCCATTCCGGGGAGCGACGCGATCGATGCGTGCGCTTGCCCGTCGAAGAGGATGTCCTCGTAGACCTCGTCGGAGTAGACGCGGACGTCGGGTGACGCCTGGTGCCGGATCACGTCGGCGATCTTCTGGAGTTCGGGCAGAGTCGCCACTCCGCCCGTTGGGTTCGACGGGAAGTTGAGGATGATCATCTTCGTTCGTCGCGTGACGACCTTCGCGAGATCGTCCGCGACGAGGCCGAAGCCCGCCTCCTCGCGCAGGTGCACGGGGACCGGCGCCGCGTCGAGGTACGTCGTGAACGACTCGTAGATCGGGAAGCCGGGGCTCGGATAGACGACCTCGTCGCCCGGATCGCAGTAGGTTTGTTCGCACAGCCCGATCGGCGGCTTCGCGCCCGGAAAGACGACCACCCGATCCGCGCTGAGGCGGAGGCCGCGACGCTCGCCCATCGTCCGCGCAATCGCTTCTCGCAGAGGCAGGATCCCTTGCGGATCGCAGTAGTGGGTCATGTCGGCGTCGATCTGCCGCTTGACCTCCTCGGCGATATGGCGGGGGAGCGGGAAATCGGGCTCGCCGATATTGCACTTCACGACATGATGCCCGGCTGCCTCGACTTCCTTGATCAAAGGCCCGATCTTGAAAGCGTTCTCGGTGCCTAGGCGATGGGTACGACGAGAGAAGGCGCTCGTGGCGCTGTCCTTTCTGGAGAGGGACATCCTTTATATGTTGCGGGTGCGCGCGTCGTCCAGCACGAAGAACGATGGATCCGCAGAATCAATCTTCTTGCGGAGGCAGGCATCCGCGGACTATGAATGAGGCGCCGAATTCCCTCCCTAACCGCGTAACCGACGCGGACCTGATTTCTAAAGGCGCACACGATGCCACGAGAGACCATTCCGGCACGACGAAGGGAGTCGCGAATGAACTTCATTGCGAAGGCCGGTCACGCCGAGCGCGCCTCTGACGCGACGCTCGCGGAAACCGATCCGGCCGTCGCACGGCTCGTGGATCTCGAGGCGGAGAGGCAAGCGCGCCGCATCATCCTCATCCCGTCGGAGAGCATTTGCCCGGCACCGGTGCGCGAGGCGCTGACCTCCACGTTCGGCAACATCTACGCGGAGGGCTACCCGCCGCTGCGCATGTCGCGCGAGGACGAATCGCGCGTGCTCGACGAAGCGCAGCAGCTCTCGCGCTATCGTCGCTACTCCGACCGGCGCTTCTACAAAGGGTGCGACTACGCGAACTTCATCGAGGTCCTCGCGCAGCGGCGCGTCGCCGCGCTGTTCGCGACCGACGTGATTCCGGCGGAGCAGATCTTCGCCAACGTGCAGGCGCTCTCAGGCGCCGCCGCGAACAACAGCCTCTACGAAGCGTTCGTGAGCCCCGGCGACGTCGTGATGGGCATGCACCTCTCGCACGGCGGGCACCTCACGCACGGCAGCCCCGTCAATCGATCGGGCAAGCGCTACCGCATCGTGTCGTACCGCGTGAGCAAAGCGACCGATCTCCTCGACTACGACGAGATCGCGTCGCTCGCGCGCGAGCATCGGCCGAAGATGATCATCGCGGGCTACACCTCGTACCCGTGGGCGCCCGACTGGAAGCGCTTTCGCGAGATCGCCGATTCGGTCGGCGCGCGCCTGGTCGCCGACGTCGCGCATCCCGCGGGGCTCATCGTCGCGGGCGCGTACCCGAATCCGATCGGCATCGCGGACGCCGTCGTCTTCACGACGCACAAGACGCTGTGCGGGCCGCGCGGCGCGGTGATCCTCACGACCGACGACGAGTTGGCGCGAAAGGTCGACACGGCGGTTTTCCCGGGAGAGCAGGGCGGTCCGCACGTGAACGTGTTTGCCGCGCTGGCGGTCGCGTTCGGCATCGCCGCGACCCCCGAGTTCAAGGCGATGATGCGGCGCGTCGCCGACAACGCGAAGACGATGGCCGAGTCGCTCGCGGCGCGCGGCTTGCGCATCTGCCACGGCGGCACGAACACGCACCTCTTGCTCGTCGATCTGAACGCCGTCGCAACGCCGTCGGGGAAGAAGCTCAAGGGCGAAATGGCCGCGCGCATCCTCGACCTCGCCGGCATCGTCGTGAACAAGAACACGATCCCGGGCGACGTGTCGGCGGCGGACGCGAGCGCCATCCGCATCGGCACTCCGTGGATCACGCAGCGAGGCTTCGGCCGCGCCGAGGTCGATCGCGTGGCCGATTTCATCGCGCGCATCGTCACGGGCATTCAGCCGTTCGAGTACCACGGGCTGACCGGCAAGCTGCCGCGCGGCAAGATCGATCGGAAGGTTCTCGCCGAGGTGCGCGAAGGCGTGGCGGCGATGCTGAACGTTGGGTCCGGCGCGGGCGAGGCTTATCCGCACTGTCAGATCCCGTCGCGCGCGGCCGCCGATGTCGCTGCGATTCGCGTGAGCGGTGAACGCCCCGGCGCTCTGCTTCAGGGCGCGTGCGGCAGCAACCTCGCGACGATGCAGCCGAGCACCGCGCGCGGGGAGTTCCTGCTCGATCGCGACGCGGCATTGATCGCCGAGGTCGTCGTGCTGCGGCGAGAAAGCGACTTCGTGGTGCTGTGCGCCGGCGATCGCCAACGCGACGTCGTCGATTGGCTGCGTGGCCTCTCCGACGGCTACCTCCTCTTCGACGACGAAGACGTCACGAAAAAGGTCGAAGGCCCCGCGATCGTGGAAGAACTCGTCGGCGAGGACGACGCGCGCGCGCTCGCGG
>JACOTG010000188.1 GCA_016178505.1 Planctomycetota bacterium | reverse complement strand
TACGGAGCCTTCCATGAGAAGGCTTCGATAATCAAGGCCGACTCGGCGGCCTTCCTTTTTCGAAGCGGGCCAGCTACCGCCAGGCTTCCATTCGCACTCTCACGTCAGTCCACATTGTGGGACCGGTGCATGTTGGGGTCCGGCCAGCCCGGGGTGCTGCCATCTGGCTAACGACCTCGAAGGTCGAGGCTCCGTCGCAGTCACCCGGACTGGGCGGTTTGCTGTGTCCGCGAAATCTCGAAAAGAAGGCCTTTCCTCACGACTCCTGTTGATGTCCTCGCCGCGCGTCTTGCTTTCTAGTCTCTCGACTTTCTTCGCTCGTCGTTGCTCTCACACGCCGGCCGGGGCCGCGGGCGCCGCCGCGGCCTGCTTTCGCCTTCGAAGCGGCTCGTACTTCTCGCCCGTGATCCAGAGCCGGTGCATCAGGACGGCGAGCTTTCGAGCGGTGGCCACGATCGCCTTTTTCTTGGCGCTCTTGCCTCCCCTTGAGGCGAGCCGAAGCCCGAAGTCCCTCAGATCCGACTCGGGCCCGTGGGGGCCGAGGATGTAGTGGGCCGCTTGGATCAGGAGGCGGCGAAGCCTCGGATCGCCCGCCTTGGTGATGCCGAGCTCGGGGTCTCTGCCTCCGGACTGATCGCGTCTCGGGGCGAGCCCGACGTAGGCTCCAACCTCACGGCTTCTCTTGAAGCGGCGGGGATTCTCGATCCTCGAGATGAAGTGAAGCGAGGTCACCGGGCCCACGCCCGAGATCTGGCGTACCGCCGCGGTCGAGTCGCGGTGCTTCTTCGAGGCGCACCGCTTCTCGATCTCCTCGTCGTAGCGATCGATCGTCTCGCTGATCGTCGAGAGTAGGTGGAGCATCGGTTCGATCACCCCCTCGAGAGCCTCGGGCAGCTGGGGGCCGGCTTTCTTCGCGAAGCTCCTCGTGCTCGACTTCGAAAGCCTCGTCCCAAAGACCTTCGCCATGCCTCGCACGACGTTGACCAGCTTCGTTCGGGCCCCGACGACCGCGTCGCGCGCGTTCAGCAAGGAAAGCTCGGCCTGCGTCTCGGGCGAGCGGTGCTCGATCGGACACAGGGCCTTGGGTGCACTGCGCGCGAAGTAGGCGAGCTGGTAGGCGTCGATGCGGTCGCACTTCTTCGGATTCTCGTAGATCATCCGCAGCTTCCGAGGCTGCGCGACCAGGACCTCGTGGCCGAGGCTTCGCAGGTGAAGATCCACCCACGCCGACTGCGTCCCCGCCTCGAGAGCGAAGAGAGCGGGGCTTTGCTTGCCGAAGCGCTTGAAGAGCGCTTGGCGCGTGAGCGGCACCCGCCCTTCCTCCAAAGCCGTGTCCGATTCGCCGAGCACGCAGAAGTGCGCCACGTCGTTTCCCAGATCCAATCCGATCGTCAACCGCACCGACTTGCTGCTAGACTTTGCCATCGCCGACCTCCTCATCAATGTGGGCTACGAGCCCGACAGAACATTTGAGGACCCACGGTACCTCGCGAGGGGGTCGGCGCTTCCTACCGCAGCCTTCTCATCCCATCTGGATCGTTTTTCTCACTTGCACACCGAACGAACCGAGTCCGCGCCGACGGACCGAACTGACGGGAAATGCTGAACCGTCGGGCGAATCCAGACGCCCCGTTTTTCGCGCGAAGGGCCTTCTCGCGGTCACCGCACGCCGAGCGCGCGATCGCTTCGCCGTTGATGGGGACGTTGCGTTCGCGTTGAGCCTCGCTGCGACGATGCGACGCGCTCAGATCTCCGTTGCGAGGCGTCGTGCGGACTCGGCGAATTCGTCGAAGCGCCGCGCGCTGCGATGCTCGCTGCGCTCGCGATAGATCTCGGCCCGGATCGCGTAGTTGTCGGCGGCGAGGTTCGCGACGCCGCGAGTGGCGAGGCGAAGCACGCGAGGTCCGATGCGAGTGACGACGGCTCCGTAAATCGTCCCGTACCCGTGCGCCCCGGCGAGATCGGGGTCCGGGCTTCCGCCGAGTGCTTCGAGCCGCTCGCGCAGGAAAGCATCCGCGTGCATGGCGTCGAGCCACGCTCGCCACAGCACGAGCGCGAGCGTCGGGTCGCCCGTTCGTGCGCAGGCCGCGCGCAGGAGCCCGCGCACGAGCGCGGCGTTTTGGAGGTCTCCTTTGAGCGCTCGGTAAAGCAAGCGGTGCTCCTTCGGTGGTTTCCTTGCGCGGTCGCCGCGAGCGGGCGGCGCGTGCGCGGCGAGGGTCCGCTCGAGGATCACCGAGTCGACGAGGCGCGACGCCGGCTTGACCCGATGCCACGCGACGACCAGCACGGCGCCGTCCGACGTCTCGCGCACGCGAGCCTCGACGCCGGCGCTGCGGGCCTCGCGATCGAGTGCATCGCGAAGGGCGCCCGCACCGTCGCGTACGACGGCAACCGCGCAGCGATGGACGGGGAGCGGCGAAGGGGCGTCGTCGTCGAGGACTTCGGGCGGCACGATTCGGAGCCTGACGATCCGCGTACGATCCATCGCGGCGACTATACTCCCGCAAATGGATCTGCGCCGCTCGCACCTGACAGGACTCTTCGTTCTCGTTGCGGCGGCGCTCCTCCTCGAGATCACGCTCGTCCGCATCCTGTCGTTCGCGGCGTGGTACCACTTCGCCTTCTTCGTGCTCGGCGCGGCGATGCTCGGCGTGGGCGCGAGCGGCGTGGCCCTTGCGTGCGTCCCTCGGCTGCGGCGCGCGGCGGTGTCGGACGGCGCGCTCTCGGGATGCGCACTCCTGTTCGCGGTGTCGACGCTCGGGCTGCGATCGCTCGTGGCGGCGTTGCCGTTCGACCCGTTTGGCCTCGCGACGGATCGCCTGCAAGTCCTCGCCGTTCCGCTCTACCTGGTTGCCGGTGCGGCGCCGTTTTTCTTCGCGGGGCTCGCGGTCGCGTTCCTGTTCGTTCGCGCGCCCGGCGAGGCGAACCGCATCTACGTCGCGGACCTCGTGGGCGCAGGCATCGGAACCGCGCTCGTGCCGGCGGCGCTCGGCGTCTTCGGCGGCTCGGGTGCGCTGGCGCTCGCCGCCATCCTGGGAGCGTCGGCCGCACCGGCGTTCGTCGCGCACGAGAAACGCGCGCGTGTAGTCACCGAGGCGGCGATCCTCGCGATGCTTGCTCTCGCTTCGGCCGCGTTGCCGATAGCCGTCACGCCGAACAAACCGCTTCGACGTGTCCTCGGCGATCCGTCGATCGACCTGTTCACGGCGTGGAACGGCATCTCGCGCATCGACGTGCTGCAAGGCGTCGATCCTCGCGGAAATCCCACGACGCGCGACGAGCGATGGGTGGCGATCGACGGCGGCACGGCGATGACGCGGCTACCGAACGTCACACAGCCGATTCGCGATCTGCCGTCCGACGAGACGCACCATAGCGCGATTTCGTTCGCGACGCTGTGCCGGCGAGAGCCGTCCGTGCTCGTCGTCGGATCGGGCGGCGGATACGAAGTCCTGACCGCGCTGACGCACGGTGCGCGCCGCGTGGTCGCCGTCGAGATCAACCCGGCGATCGCGGACCTCGTCGCTGGCCGCATGAGCGGGTTCGTAGGCGGGCTCTTCCAAGATCCCCGCGTCACGCTTCGGAACGAGGATGCGCGAAGCACGCTGAGTCGTCTGCCGCGAGACGAGCGATTCGACCTCATCCTGTCGTCGCACACGGTGACGAATGCGGCGATCGCCTCGGGCGCGCTCACTCTCGGGGAGTCGACGGTCCTCACGCTCGAGGCGTTTCGCGCGGAGATCGCGCGCCTGTCTCCCGAAGGGATGCTCTACGTCACGCGGCCGGAATTCCAACTCCCGCGACTCCTGGTTTCGCTCGCACGTGCCGCTGACCTCGAGGGTGCGGGCGACGCGCCGGCACGCCTGCTCGTCTATCGTCACGCTCCGGAAGCGTTGCCGGACGGTCGCGTGCCCGAGCGCAGCTTCTTCGCGGGCTGCATCTTCTCGAAGCGCCCACTGGAGCCCGACGACGAAGCGCGATTCGAAGCGAGCGTGAAAGCGCAGGGCGCCGACGTCGTCTATGCGCCGTCGCGTCGCGGTCCGAGCGCGCTCCTCGCGCGATGTGCCGCGGCATCACGCCGCGAGGAAGTTTCCGCCCTCGAGCGCGAAACGGGACTTCTGCTCGAGCCGGCGACGGACGATTGTCCGTTCTTCAACCGTCACGCACCGTGGTCCGCCGTTGGGTTCGCGGCGTTCTCTCACCTCGCGGGCACGGGCGCGGGCGCTCGCTTGGCGCTCGAAGAAGAACCGATCACCGAGGCGACGCTCATCGCGCTCTTCGCGCTCGCGCTCGTCGTGAGCGCGCTCCTGCTCGGGATCCCGCCGTGGCTCGCGTGGCGGCGCGGCGAACGTGCGCCCGACGGGCCTCGCGTCTTCGCATGTTTCTCGGCGCTCGGCCTGGCCTTCATCGCGACCGAAATCGCCCTCGTGCAGCGATTCGCGATCTATCTCGGCGATCCGGCGCGAGCGCTCGCGGTGGTCGTTGCGGCGCTTCTCGTCAGCGCGGGGCTCGGGAGCGCGTTTGCCGATCGCCATGCCGTCGACCCGCGCCGCGCGGCGCGTGCGGCAGCGGTCGGGGCAGCGTTGGCGCTTCTCGTCGTTCCGGCGACGGCGAGCGTCGCGCTCCCGGCGTCGTTGGCCCTCCCGCTGGCCCTGCGAATCGCGGTCGCGTCGCTTTTCGTCGTTCCGTGCGGGTTCCTGATGGGGATGCCGTTCCCGCTCTCGTTGCGGCTCCTCGAGGGAGACATGGCGCCGTGGATCCCGTGGGCGTGGTCGGCGAACGGATTCTTCGCCGTGATCGGGAGCGTGCTGGCTCAGATCGGAGCGATGACGTTCGGCTTCGGCGCAGTCCTGTGCGCTGCCGCCGTGATCTACGTCGTGGCTGCCGTCGCGATTCCGCTGGCTCGCCTGCCGCGAACGATGCGTTAGCTTCCGGCCGCGAGACCACCATTTGTGCGCCTTAGAGCCTCGGTTATACTGGCGCCGACCGGTGGGCAGCCGGCTGCATTTCAGGGGATGTTCTGGAGGTTTTCGTGGGGCATCGATTGCATCGCGTCGCGCTGGCGGCGCTCTGTGTGGGGTGGTTCGGGCTCGGCAGCGCGTCTGCGACCGACTATCCGCCCGGGTTCGAGGAACAGGTCTATGTCACCGGGCTCAATCGACCGACGTCGATGACGTTCGCTCCGGACGGGCGGCTGTTCATCGCCGAAAAGGGCGGGCGCATCCGACTCGTCACGGCGGATGGAACTCTCCTTCCGACACCGTTCGCGACGATCTCGGTTCACGACTCCGGTGATCGCGGCCTCCTCGGCATTGCGCTCGATCCCAACTTCACCATCAACGGCTGGGTCTACGTCGATTTCCTCTCGCCGTCGCGTCCGGCCGGAGCGACTCGCGCGGAGTCTTACATCCAACGAGTCATGCGGATCACGGCGCTCGGCAACACCGCGGTTCCGGGGAGCGAGGTCGTCCTCCTCGACAACATCCCGAGCGACAGTGAGAGCCATGGCGGCGGCGATCTCGGATTCGGCGCCGACGGAATGCTGTACGTCTCCACCGGCGACGGCGCCTACTTCACCGAGGTCGATCCGTACGCGCTGCGCCCGTTGGACATCGACAGCCTCAACGGCAAGATCCTCCGCATCGATCCACACGATGGATCCGCGCCTGCCTCGAACCCATATTACGCGGGGCCGAGCGCGATCCGATCGAAGGTGTGGTGCGTCGGGTTCCGGAACCCGTTTCACTTCTCCGTGAAACCCGGGACTTCGACGCTGTTCGTCAACGACGTCGGATGGGACGCGTGGGAAGAAATCGACGTCACGTCGCCCGGCGCGAACTACGGCTGGCCGTGTCAGGAAGGACCGAACGCGCAGCCGGACTATCAGGATGCCTTCCCGGGAATCTGTGGGCCGAACGTCCCTCTTTCGCCGCTCTATGCGTACAGCCACGTCGACGGCCAAGGTTGCATCACCGGTTCCGCGTTCGTGACGAGCACGAACTACCCCGTCGAGTATCGCGGGAACTATTTCTTCTCCGACTACGTTTTTCACTCGATCCAGCGCGCGGTCGTCGGCCCGTCGAACGATCTCTTGTCCATCGAGTCGTTCGCGACGAGCGACGACACGTTTAGTCCCGTGGATCTGGCGCAAGGAACCGATGGAGACCTGTACGTCCTCAACCTCGCGTCGAGCTTCACCATGCCTTCCGGCACCGTCACGCGAGTGTCGTACATCGGGCCGGGCAATCGCGCTCCGATCGTGCAGGCTCGCGCG
This sequence comes from Planctomycetota bacterium, assembly GCA_016178505.1. GTDB lineage: Bacteria > Planctomycetota > JACOTG01 > JACOTG01 > JACOTG01 > JACOTG01. The sequence continues at coordinate 9,352 of JACOTG010000188.1, read as the reverse complement.
ACCCCGCCGTACGGCTATGCGCCGCTCGACGTCCAGTTCAGCTCGGATGGGACCTACGACCCCGATGGTACTGCCCTTTCGTATGCGTGGGACTTTGGCGACGGATCGACCTCGACGGACGACAACCCGGCGCACACGTACGGCGCGAACGGCAGATACAACGTGTCTCTCGTCGTCAGCGACGGGCAAGCCACGAGGCAGAAGAGCGTCGTCGTCACCGTGGGCAGCCGCCCTCCGCACGCCACGATCCTCACGCCGGGCCAGGGGCTGCTCTTCGAGCCGGGCGAGACGATTTCGTTCTCGGGTTACGCGCGCGATCCCGACGAGGGCGCGCTCCCGCTCGCGAACCTCCGATGGACGATCCTCCTTCATCACGAAGATCACATTCATCCGTACCTCGACGCGACCGGGACCAGCGGCTCCTTCGTCACCGATCAGCACGGCGACCCAGGCGAACTCCTGTACTTCGAGATCGTCTTTACCGCGACGGATTCGAGCGGACTCTCGAGGTCGACGACCGTCGACGTTTTCCCGGCGGCGAACCTCGCGATGGGGCGACCCGCGACCGCGAGTTCGTTCGTGACGTCGCCGAGCTTCACGGGGCGGCCCGAAGACGGCAACGACGGCCTGCTGCGCGCGCCGTCGGGCGCGGTCAGCGGTTGGCACAGCGCGTCGAACGCCGGCGAGCAAGCGTGGTGGCAGGTCGACCTCGGCGACGGCTTCATCGTGAATCGAGTAGGCGTGATTCCGCGGCCGGACATGGACGAAGCCGCCGCGCGAAGCAATTTCCGAGTCCTCGGCAGCAACGACGCCGACTTTCAAACGGGAGTGAGCGTGCTGTACGAGCAGGGGGGCTCGGCGTTTCCGCCGTACACCGCGTGGTCGGTTCCGGTCGTGGCGCCGCTGCCGCTGCGCTACGTCCGCGCGCAGAAAACGGTCGTCGGCGAACCGTTCGACTTCGCGGAGTTCCAGGTCTTCGGCGGCATCGCGCACGAGCGGGATCTCGCCGTCGACGCTGCGGTCGTCGACCTCGATCCCTCGACGCCCGAGGTCGAGGGAGGCGAAGGTGGCCTCGGCCAAGCCGTCGACGTGGTCGTCACGATTCGAAATGCCGGAACGACGACGATCGAAAGCGCGACTCTCAAGGCGATTCTCGGCGTGCCCGGGACGATCTCGCAGCAGATCCTGACGACGTTCGCCGACTTCGATCCGGCACCGGGAGTGCAAGGGCTCGATCCGGGTCAGAGCGCGGTCGTTCGTGTCGCGTTTCCAGAAGGGTTGCTCGAGGGGTGCGGCTCCTACAGCCTCAGCGTGACGAACCGTCCGAACCAACTGGCGTGCACCGGCAGTGCGACGGGCGACGAGGCGGGATTCAACGATCGGGTCGTTGCGCTCGACGTCTTTTCCCTCGACCTCGCGCGCCTGACGCTCACGATTCCGCCGGAATCACAGGTCATCGAGGATCCCGCGACCGAGCCGTTGCTCGTGAACCTCGACTATCAGGGGTTGGGTCGAGCCGGCGACCGCAGAGATCTTCGGCTGTTCTTCGACGTGACGACGAACGGACAGATCGTCCGGGCGAGCGTTCGCGCGCTCACCGTCCGCAACGCGCCGTCGGACGTGACGGCATCGCGCACGCTCTACTTCGACATCTCGAGAATCCGTCCAGCGCTGCTTCGCGGACCGCAGTACGCGCTTCAAATGCGCGTGCTCGACCTGAGCCGCCTCGTCGAATGCGCGCGCGCGTCGACCGCCGAGACGTTCACGATTCCGTAGGGGAGGATCCGCCCCGCGCGTCGAGCGCGGAGACAGGAGCGCCGGACGCAGATCTCGGCCGCATCCGGCGCTGAACGATCTCGATCGATGATTCCGGCAGCTACTCTCGCGAGGTCACTGGATGTGAGTGACCACCGCGTTCGTCACGCTCACCCGCTGCGGGCTCGCCGATCCATCGTCTTGGATCAGCCCCTGCAACGTCAGCGTGAACCGTCGCGTGATCGTGCGCGAACCGAGGACCGATGGGGCGCGACTCGACGGTGCGTTCGGCACGCCGAGCTGGCCCGGATGGCCGAGGTTGTTGAGGATCATGAACGGCTGCGGTGATCCGCCCGACAGCGGCGTCGGCATCGCTGCGGTGCCGAGGCCGAACGGCTGAGAGCTCAGCGTGGCCAGGGTCGGGGGATGCGACCACGCGTAGAGTGCGTAGCGAGCGGTCGCGCGGCTGGATGGCGACGCCATCCGAACCGTGATCTGATGATTCACGGCGACCGTCAACTCGCGCGTCGTGGCATCGCCGACGCCGTCGTTCACGAAGAGCACGTTCTCGCGGTCTCCTCGCGCGACGTTCACGGTGCCGTAGCGGGCCGCGAAGATCGGGTTGACGTATGTGTAGGCGCCGGTCCGCGTCGCCGTGCCGTTCGAGTTGGTGACCACGACATCCGCGATCCCGCTGCCGGGCGGCGTTCTCACGTCGATCCGTCGGTTGGAAACGGCGACGACGGTTGCTGCAGCGCCGCCGACCAGCACGGACGTATCCGCGAGGTTCGTGAACCCGCAGCCGGCGATCTTGACCAGGTCGCCGCCCGATTCGGAGCCGGTCGCCGGCGACACGCCGGACAACTGGAGCGCACCGCGATCGCGGCGATAGACGTCCTTCACCGTGTTCGTGTCCTCGGGAACGAGGTTGGCCAAGCTCTTGAACGAAACGTACCGGCCGGTCGCCGACAGCTCGGGCACGCGACTCTCGAGGCGCGCCTGGACGCCGCCGGTGATCTCGCTGACGCGCTCGATCGTTCCCCCGACGACGTCCCGGACGAAGACGTCGTTCTGGTTGTTCGTGTCGCCGACGATCAGGTTCGTCGACGCCGTCTCGAACGCGACAAAGAGACCTCCGCTCGAGATCGAGGGCGAAATGCACGGGAGCTCGGCTTGGGCGCCCGTTCCGCTGAGGCTGACGAGCGAGGTCGTGTTTGCAACGAGGTCGCGGACGAAGATGTCGGTGCGGCCGTTCGCGTCGTTCGGCACCAAGTTCGTCGCCGAGCTCGCGAACGCGACGTAACGGCCGTCCGGCGAGATCTCGAAGCCGTACGTCCCGCTCACGTCATCGCCTTCGACGCCGGTCGAGCTGACGCTCGCGCGAACGGTCGTTCCGGACACGCGGTCGTGAACGAACACGTCGCTGAGTCCGTTGGTGTCGTTCGCGACGAGGTTCGTCGCTTGGCTCTCGAACGCGATGTATCGGCCGTCCGACGACATCGACGGCGTGCTGCTCTCGCCGTTGGCTTCGTGTCCCGCCGAGTCGACGCTGACCCGAGCGGTCGTGCCCGCGACGCGGTCACGCACGTAGACGTCGGGGACGAGGTTGTTGTCGTTCGGGACGAGCGTGTACGAATCGCTCTGGAAGCAGACGTAGCGTCCATCCGACGAGATCACCGACCAAGAGGAGTTGCCTGGCGTCTGATTTCCCGCCGAGTCGACGCTGACGCGCGACGTCACGTTCGTCTGGCGATCGCGCACGAAGATGTCAGTGCGGCCGTTCGTGTCGCCGGCGACGAGGTTCGTCGCGAAGCTCGTGAACGAGATGTACCGACCGTCGGCCGTGATCCACGGGTCCATGCTGATGCCGTCGCCGAGAATGCCGCCGGGGCCGAGGCTGACCATCTCGAGCGTCGCCGCATCCACGTCGCGCACGAACACGTCGACGAACCCGTTCGTGTCGTTCGGCGCGAAGTTGGTCGCGTTGCTTTCGAACGCGATGTAGCGCCCGTCCGCCGAGATGGAATGGAATCCGGAGAAGCTGTTGCCTTGCTCGCCGTTCGGGCCGATGCTCACGCGGATGGTGGTTCCAGCCGATGCGGCTGTCGCGAAGACGACGAATGCGACGAAAACTCCGTACAGGGACGCGCGAAACATCACACCCCTCCTTACTTGGTTCACTGTCCGGCCCAACGCCTGTTCTGGCGGGCGGCGGGCTAATCTCCGGCTCGCGCATTCTACTCGACCGCTTCAATCCCCGACAACTCTCTCGCGCCGCCCGATCCCACAGTGAAACAGTGGGGGGGGGGGCAACTCGTCGTCGTTGATCGCATGGGCTATGGAACCTCTCGCACGATCACCGCGTTCGTGAGGCTCACGCGGTCCGGAATCGCGGAGGCGTCGTCCGCGATGATGCCTTGGAAGGTGATTCGGCCCGCGCGGGGCACGCCGGACGGACGGTCGAAGACGAGCGAGGGCGCGGGGCTCGACGGCGCGGACGCGCGGCCGAGCACGCCCGGACGGCCGAGGTTGTTCCAGATCGCGAGCGGCGCCGGCCCGCCAACCACGAACGGCGGCGCGAAGACTAGACGCCCTAGGCGAGTGGGGAGCGGCGTCAGCGTCGAGCCGCTCGGCGCACCGGGCCACGCGTAGAGGACGAAGCGCGCGCGGCTGCGGCTCGACGGCGCGTTCATCACCACGCGCACGGCGTCGCGAAATCGAAGGGTGATCTCGCGCGTCACGGGATCGCCGGCGACCGCGTTGACGAGGAGCACGTCTTCGCGCGCCCCGTTCGCGGCTCCGACGTTGCCCGCGCGCGCGGCGAGCGCCGGGTCGACGTAGGTGAACGCCGCGGGGAGCGTCTGCGCGCCGAGTGCACCCGTCACGGCGACGTCGACGATGCCGGCGCCGGCGGGTGTGCGCACGAAGACGCGATGCGGGCTTGCATCGACGATGCGAGCGGGCACTCCGCCAAACGAGACCGATGTGACCGCGCCGCCGCCCGGCCCGAACCCGAATCCATCGATGCGCACGAGATCGCCACCCAGCTCGGATCCGTCGCGCGGGCCCAGCAACGCAACGCGGCCCCCGAGTCGATCGACGACGAACACGTCCGACGCGCCGTTCGTGTCGCCGCCGACGAGGTCCTCGGCGCGGCTCTCGAAGGCGATCGACTGCCCGTCCGCGGAGATCACCGGGACGTCGCTGCTCCCGTCGGTCGGCCCGAGGTCCGGCCCGAATGTGAGGCGGCGGATCGTCGCCGCGTCGCGGTCGGAGACGAAGACATCCCAGTGATAGAAGTCTTCGCCCGGCACGAGGTCGGTCGAGAGGCTGGCGAACGCGACGAATCGGCCGTCTGCCGAAATCGATGGATACTGGCTCGCGCGATCCCCGGCGCCGCCGTTTCGCGACGCGCTGACGAGGGTCGTCGTCGCGGTCGACAGGTCGCGCACGAAAACGTCGGCCAGCCGATTGTCGTCCGGGCCGACGAAATCGTTAGCGCTGTCGAACGCGACATACCGGCCGTCCGCCGAGATTGCGGCTCGCTGCGACTCCTCACGTTGAAGCGCGGATCGAGGCGCTACGAGGATCGTAGTGTGGGTCACCCGATCGCGAACGTAGACGTCGAGGGAGCTGAAGAGGTGGTCCGGTACGAGGTTCGTCGCGGCGCTCGTAAACGCGACGAAGCGTCCGTCTGCGGAGATCGACGCGTCGATCGAGTCGGTGTTCGCTTCGTGATCCGAGGGGCCGACGCTCGCGCGCATCGTCGCTCCCGTGAGGCGGTCGTGCACGAACACGTCTCGAGCGACGTTGCGGTCCATCGCGACGAGGTTCGACGCGCTGCTGTCGAACGCGACCCACCGGCCGTCCGCCGAGAGCGATGGCCGGAGGCTTCCGCCGGCCGCCTCGGCGCCGCTCGACGAAACGCTGACGCGGCTCGTTTCGCCGGTCAGCCGATCGTGCACGAAGACGTCCGAAGATCCGTTCGTGTCGCCGGGCACCAAGTTCCCAAACGCGACGTCGAACGCAACGAACCGACCGTCGGCCGAGATCGACGGCTCGGGCGGCGGCAGCGCGAACGGTGCAGGGATGCCCTGCCGGCCATCCGAAGAAACGCTGACGCGCGAGGTCACGTCGACGAGGCGATCGCGCACGAAAACATCCCAGGTTCCGTTCGTGTCACCGGGGACGAGGTCGGCGGCTTCGCTTGCGAACGCGACGAAGCGTCCGTCAGCGGAGATCGCCGCACGGAGAGAACGGCCGCTCGCTGGAACGCCGTTCGAGGAAACGCTCACGCGCTCGATCGGCTGAGCACGCGCGACCGCGGCGAAAAGAAGGACGTGGGCGACGAGCGAGCGAGAATCCATCGCGATCTTCTCCGAGCTTCGCGCGAGGATACCCGCCGCGGCTCGGCGCCGCTACGACACGGGCGACAGAGTTTGCGGCCCGGACCGTTCGCGTCGAGGCGAAGGCGATGGCGCGGGCGTCGCGGCTTCGCACTCGGCGAGCAGGATGCCCTTCTCGAGCCAGGCGTAGTGCCCCTCGAGCGCGTCGCCGGCGATCTTCCCTGCGAGCCGATCGTCGTTCGTCTTGATTCCGCGGAACGCTTCGGCGATGCGGCGGCGCGCTTCCCGGCAGAAGTGATCCGCGAGATCGACGGGCGACGCCTCGCCCGCTTTCGGTGCTCCGAGCGACATCGCATAGGCGCACGTCGCGGCCATGACCGTGAGATCGACGCCGACGTCGACGCAGCGGCCGAGGAGGCCCTGTCGATGTTCGAGCTTCGGGCCGTGCTTCATCATGAGGCCGAAGATCGTTCGCGCGAGCCGGCGCGACGCCGCACCGATGAAGCGCAGGTGCGGAACGAGCGGCCCGGGCATGCCGCTCGGGATCGACACCGGCAGCGGCAGGAACTGTTTCGGGTACCAACCCGCGTAGAAGCCCGCGGCTTTCGCCAGGAGCTTTGCCTTCTTGCCACCCGAGAGCTTCGGGTTGAAGAGATCACCGGCGCGACGCAGGTGCGGATCGAGAGCCTCGCGCGCGATGAAGAGGTGCATGATCTCGCTCGTGCCCTCGATGATCGTGTTGATGCGGCTGTCGCGGTAGATGCGCTCGACCGGCCACGGCTTTTCGCCTCGTGCGCGCAGCGACGGCGCCGACTCGTAGCCGCGTCCGCCGCGAATCTGCACCGTATGATCCGCGATGCGAATGCCCGTCTCCGTGTTGAAGAGCTTGGCAACGGCGGCCTCGAGTCGGATGTCGGCGTCCGGACGCTCGACGAGACGTGCCGTATACTCGGCCAGCGCCTCCATCGCGAACGTGTGCGACGCCATCCACGCGAGCTTCATCGCGACCGCTTCGTGCTTGCCGACCGGCGCGCCCCATTGTTGACGCTCGGCGGCCCATTGACGTGCGATCCAAAGGCACTGCTTCGCCACTCCCGCCGTCGCGGACGGAACCGTGAGACGTCCCGTGTTGAGCGTGATCAACGCGAGCTTCAGCCCGAGGCCGGGTCCCCACAGGATGTTCTCCGCGGGGACGCGAACGTTCTTGAATCGCAAGAGTCCATTCTGGATGCCGTGGAGGCCCATGAACGAGCAGCGGTGGACGATCTCGAAGCCCGGAGTCTTGCTCTCGACGATGAACGCGGTGACCTGTTTCTTCTCTCGTCCATCGACCATCTTCGACGGCGTCCGCGCCATCACGATGAGGATCTCGGCGACGTTGCCGTTCGTGCACCAAAGCTTCTCGCCGTTGAGGACGTACGCCTTTCCGTCTTCGGTCGGCGTCGCGGTCATCTCCATTCGTGCCGGATCGGAGCCGACGTTGGGCTCGGTGAGCGCGAACGCGGAGATCTCTCCCTTCGCGAGTCGCGGAAGGTACTTCTTCTTCTGCTCCTCGGTGCCGAACAGCTTGAGCGGTTGCGGGACCCCAATCGACTGATGCGCGGACAGCCACACCGCCGTCGAGCCGCAGTGCGAGGCGACCGACGCGATGATCCGGTTGTAGTTGACCTGCGACAGACCGAGACCGCCGTACTCGCGCGGTATCTTCAACCCGAAGCAGCCGAGCTGGCGAAGTCCTTCGATCACGCGCGGGGGAACCTCGCCCGTTCGGTCGACCTCGTCGGCGTCGAGGTTTTCGCGAAGGAACGCCTCGACCTTCGAGCGGATTTCGTCGCCCCGACGGCGATCGGCTTCGTCTTGTTCGGGGAAGGGCACGACGAGCTCGGGTCGGAAGCGCCCGAGGAAGAGATCCGCCGTGAGACTCGGACGCGTCATCGCGGATTCGCGAGCGGCCTCGGCGACCTCCATGGCTTCGCGTCGCGCGTTCGAAGAGTCGGATGGAGTCGTGCTCATCTCTCGTCGTCCTTCCTTTTCGGGGTCCCTTCCGAAACGCTCTCAGAGTACTCGTCGGTCGCCGGCATGGCGACTCTTCATATCGGTTGAAATGCCCCACTTCGTGGAGTTTTTCGCGCGTCGCATCGAGGCATGACATCGCCTCGTACGATCCTTGCGAAGAGCGCGGCATCCACACTCGCCCTCGAAGACAATGTACCCTCGGTCGATCCTCGTGATGGGCAAAGCGACTTCGGTCGTCCTCGAAGACAATGTAGCCTCGGTCGATCCTTGCGATGAGCCACGCAGCTACGGTCATCCTCGAAGACGTGCACCGCACGTACGGCACCGGCGCCGGTGCCGTCCCCGCGTTGCGCGGCATCTCGTTGACGCTGCGCGTGGGCGCGTTTCACGCAATTCTCGGGCCGTCGGGGAGCGGCAAGTCGACACTGCTTCATGTCGCGTCGGGGCTCGACGTCCCGACGCGCGGGCGCGTGCTCCTGCTCGGTCGCGACCTGGCCGTGCTCAGCGACGCCGAGCTGGCACGCGTGCGCCGGCGTTCGGTCGGGTTCGTTTTTCAGTTCTTCAACCTCGTTCCGACTCTGACCGTCGAAGAAAATGCGCTCCTTCCGGTGCTGCTCGATCGCGCCGTGACTCGCGCCGATCGCGAGCGACTCGATCGCTTGCTTGGCGCGATGGACATCGCGCGCCTTCGTCGTCGCCTTCCCGAGGATCTGTCGGGCGGCGAAAGGCAGAGGGCTGCGATCGTTCGCGCGATGCTCCCGGCGCCGCCGCTCGTTCTCGCGGACGAGCCGACGGGCAGCGTCGATTCGGCGACCGGGGACGCGATCGTCACACACCTTCGCGAGCAGGTGCGCGAACAAGGCGTGTGTCTCGTGATCGTCACGCACGACTCTCGGGTCGCTGAAGCGGCGGACGAGATCGTGCGGCTCCACGACGGCCGCATCGTCGAGCGCACGGCGCAAAAGCCCTCTCCGACGGACCCAAGCGCGTGAGGCGCGTCCTCGAACTCGTCTCGTGGCTGTCCCTCAGAGGCTGGCGTCGACATCCGATTCGTGCGGCGTTGAACGTGCTCTCGATCGCGCTCGGCGTCGCGCTGTTTCTCTCCACGCAGCTCACGATGGGCTCGATCGCCGACGCCGTCACCCGCGCTCGCGGTGCGCTCGACACCGGCGTCGACGTCGTCGTCACGCGCGACGCCGCGGGCGTGACCGAATCGGAGCGGGCCGCGCTCGCCT
>JACOTG010000187.1 GCA_016178505.1 Planctomycetota bacterium | reverse complement strand
GATGAAGGCGGCGCTCCATGAAGTGCTCCGACTTCATCCGAGACGTCGGGCCGTACCTCGACTCCGAACTCGACCCGAAGACGGCGCTCGAGATGGCGCGCCACGCCGAAACGTGTGCTGCCTGCGCCGCTCGGCTCGAAGGCGAGCGACGCCTCGAGGCTTCACTCGCTCGTCGTTTGGCCGCCGGGGCGCCGACGCCTGAGCTGTGGGACGCGGCGATCCGGCGAGTCGATCGCGGCAGACCGACTCGCCGCGCGTGGCGTTGGATCGCCGCCGCCGCGGTCCTCGCAGTCGTCGCGGGCGCCGCGTTCGTCGTCTGGCCCCGGCACCATGAGATGGACCTGGCGGACGTCGCGTACGAGCACCACGCCGCGTACCTCCTCGGCACGTCGCCGCCCGAAGTGACGGAGTCGCGCGCGGGTGCCGTTCAAGAGTTTCTCGATCGAGAAATGCCCTTCGCGCTGCGACTTCCAGAGGCGCTCGACGTCGGCATCACGGGCGCGAGGCGGTGCCGCCTCGGCGATACGCCGGTTGCGTACCTCGTCGGCCGCTGCGGCGAGGAGGACGTGTCGCTCATGGTCTTTCCGGCGGACGGGCTTCGCGCGTTTCCCGACGCCGCGGCTCGGTTCGCCGCAGAAGGCCCGATCATCCATTGCCACGTCGCGGGGCTGCGTTTCGTGGGCGCCGCGTCGAATCACTGGATCGCGTGCGGGGTAACGCGCGGCGACGCCGCCAAGCTCCAGACGACGGTTGCCGCGCTCGTGTCGCGCTGAAATCGAGAGGTCGCCATGCTGCTCGTTCGGCTCGCGCTCAAGAACCCTTACGTCGTGATCGTTCTCGTTCTCGGCATCGTCGTCCTCGGGTTGACGGTCCTCACTCGGATTCCCGTCGACCTCCTCCCGATCTTCAAGACTCCGGCCGTGCAGATCGTGACGTTCTATCCCGGCATGCCGGCCGAGGTGATGGAGAAGGACATCACGTCGCGGCTCGAACGATGGACCGGCCAATCGATCGGCATCGAGCACCAGGAAGCGAAGTCCATGATCGGCGTCAGCATCGTGAAGGACTTCTTCCGCGAAGACATCAGCCCCGAGGCGGCGATGTCGCAGGTGACGATGTACGCGATGTCGGACCTGTTCTACCTGCCGCCCGGCACGATCCCTCCCATGGTCATGCCGTTCGATCCGACGGCCACCATTCCCCTGTGTCTGCTCTCGGTCTCGAGCCCGACGATGGACGAGACCGAACTCTACGACGTCGCCTACTTCGAATTGCGCAATCGACTTCAAGGGGTTCCCGGCGTGATCGCGCCCGCCGTGTACGGCGGCAAGCTGCGCCGCGTCCTCGCGTACGTGGATCGAGACGCGCTGCAGGCCCGAAACCTGTCGTCGCTCGACGTCGCGCGCGCCCTTCGTGAGTCCAACGTGCTCATCCCGACCGGCAACGCCAAATTCGGATCGCTCGACTACCAGATCATCGCGAATGGAATGGTGTCGACCGTTGGGGAGATGAACGACTTCCCCATTCGCTTCACCGACAACGGTGGCCCGCTTCTCCTTCGCGACGTCGCGTCGGCACAGGATTCGAGCCAGATCCAGACGAACGTGGTCCGCGTCGACGGGAAGCGCCAGGTCTACATCCCCGTCTATCGCCAACCCGGATCGAACACGATCCGAATCGTCGAGGGGGTGAAAGAACAGATCAGCGCGATCCAGTCGCGTCTCCCGGCGGGCATCAACCTCGACGTCGTGCTCGATCAATCCATCTACGTGCGTCAATCCATTCGAAACCTCGTCGAGGAAGGCATCATCGGTGCCGCGCTCGCCGCCTTGATGATCCTCGTCTTCCTGAGGAGCGTGCGGTCGACGTCGTTCGTGCTCGTCGCGATTCCGCTCTCGATCCTGTTCGCTTTCATCGGCCTCTACTTCCTCGGCCAGTCGGTGAACGCGATGACGCTGGGCGGGCTCGCGCTCGCCGTCGGGCTTCTCATCGACCAGTCGATCATCGTTCTCGAGAACGTGTCGCGGCACGTCGAAATGGGAAAGCCCGCGGGGCAAGCGGTTCTCGACGCCGCGCGAGAGGTGTGGCGCCCCGTGCTCGTCATCACGCTCACGATCGTCGTGGTCTTCTTCCCGGTCGCCTTCCTGAGCGGGATCGGCAAGTTCCTCTTCACGCCGCTGGCCCTCGCGGTCGCGTTCGCGATGACCGCGTCCTACGTCGTGGCGATGATGGTGATGCCCGTTCTCTGTAGCCGCTTCCTGGCGAAGCGAGATCCGTCCGTGACGAGCGGCCGTGAACGCGGCCTCTTCGGACTCTTCGCCCGAGGATACGGCGCGATCGCCGAGGGCTACCGGCGCCTTCTCTCGAGGCTGCTTCGCTGGCGCATCGCCGTCGTCCTGCTGACTGCAATCGGCTTCGCCGCGTCGCTCTTGCTCCTTCCGCGAATCGGCAGCGAACTCTTCCCGCGCGTCGACTCCGGGCAAATGCTCGTGCGCGTGCGGGCGCCGTCGGGCACGCGCGTCGAGAAGACGGAAGAGATGCTCGTCGCGGTCGAGGCAGCGATCCGGCAGCTCCTCCCCGAGAACGAGATCGTGAAGATGATCACGAACATCGGCGTCCTCAACGACTGGCCGGCTGCGTACACGCCGAACTCCGGGCCGAGCGACGCTTTCGTGAATCTCCAACTCTCGGATCGACGCCAGCGCACGGCGCAGGAAACGGCCGACTTCCTGCGACACGAGCTGCCGCCGCGTTTTCCGGGCGTCGAGTTCAGCTTCGACACGAGCGGGATGCTGACGGCCGCTCTCAACCAGGGCCTCCCTGCGCCGATCGACGTGCAAGTCGAAGGCAACAAGCTCGACGTCGCGATGGGCGTCGCCACCGAGCTTCGGGACCGCATCGCTCGCATTGGAGGCGCGGTGGACGTCCGGATCCAGCAGCGACTCGACTACCCGACGCTTGGCGTCGACGTGGATCGCGTGAAGGCGGCGCGACTCGGGCTGACGCAGCAGGACGTGGTGAAGAACGTCGTCACGGCAGTCAACTCGAGCATCAACTTCGACCCCGCGTTCTGGATCGATCCGGGCAACGGCAACCACTACTTTCTCGGAGCGCAGTATCCCGAGGCCGCGATCGTCGATCTCGACACGATCCGCAACGTGCCCATCACGGGCCGAGGCTCCAAACAGCCGACCTTGCTTCGAAACATCGCCGAGTTCTCCCGCTCTACGGCGCCAAGCGAGGTCACGCATCGAAACATCACGCGAGTGATCGACGTCTACGCCGACGTGCACGGGCGCGACATCGGAGCCGTCGGCGGCGAAGTCGACGCGGTGATCGACGACGTGCAACGAGCCGGGCTCGTGCCGTCCGGATACTTCGTCCACTCGCGCGGCGAGATGGCGAGCATGCACGAGAGCTTTTCCAGCCTCGGATTCGGCCTCCTCCTCGCGGCCGTGCTCGTCTACCTCGTCCTCATCGTCGAGTTCCGATCGCTTCTCGATCCGCTCATCGTGCTCTTCGCAATCCCGCTGGGCTTCGTCGGCGTCCTCGCCATGCTTTGGCTCACCGGGACGCCGTTCAGCATTCAGTCGCTCATGGGCGTGATCATGATGGTCGGGATCGTGGTCTCGTTCAGCATTCACATCGTCGACTTCGCGAATCGCATTCACGAAGCGGAGAAGAAGCCCCGCGACGAGGCGGTCGTGCTCGCTTCGCTCCAGCGGCTGCGCCCGATTCTCATGACGTCGTTCGCCGCCGTGCTCGGCCTCGTGCCGATGGCCATCGCGGGCGGCGCGAACATTCCATTGGCCCGTGCGGTGATCGGCGGAGTCCTCGCGTCCGCTCTTCTGACCCTCGTCGTCGTTCCCGTCCTCTACAGCCTGTTCAAGCGCGCCGACTCCACCGGCGCGAAGGAGATCGCTGCATGAGCCGCCGTCCAATCGTTTGGATCTCAGTCACGCTGGCCATCGTTTGCGTGATTGGAGTCGCCGTGTGCATGCTGCCCGACGAGCCGGTGCGCGCGTCCGCCACCGAAGGATCGGCTGCCGCGATCTCCGTCACCACAGCGACGCCGCAACGACGAACGCTCCACCGAACCCTCGTGATCCCGGGCGACTTTCTCCCTCACGACGAGGCGACGCTCTACGCGAAGGTTGCGGGCTACGTGAAGGCGATTCGGTGCGACATCGGAGACTCCGTTTCATCGGGGCAGACACTCGTCGAGCTGGACGTGCCAGAGCTGCGCGCGGAAATCGCGCCCATTGAGGCAGACGTCAAGCAATCGGACGCCCTGCTCGCTCGGGCCCGCGCGGAAGAAGCGATGCGGAGGACGATGTTCGAGCGCCTGCGGGGCGTTCGCCAGAAGAGCCCCGACCTCGCGTCGCAGGAATCGCTCGACGACGCGGCCGGCAAATATGAAGTCGCGAAGGCGGACGTCCAGCTTGCGCTCGCCAAGGTCGAGGTGTCTCAGGCGAACGGCGTGAAGATCCGGACGCTGGTCGACGACTCCATCCTTTCGGCGCCGATTTCCGGCGTCGTCACGGAGCGCTTCGTGGACGTGGGAGATCTCGTCCAGGTCGCGACCTCGTCGCAGAAGAACGTCACGCCCGCCGTCCGCATTTCGCGCCTCGACCTGCTCCGGCTGCGCGTGCACGTCCCCGAGATCGACGTCCCGTTCATCGCCGTGGCGAGTGCGGTATCGGCGAAGATCCGGGAACTTCCGGGCGCGACGCTGCGCGCGACGGTGAGCCGCATTGCCTACGAGATCGACCGCGACACGCGCAACATGATCGCGGAGATCGACGTTCCCAACGTGGACGGCCGGCTTCATCCCGGCATGTACGCCGAAGTGACGGTCGAACTCGAGGCGCACGAGAACGCGCTCGTCGTTCCCGCGGAAGCGCTCGTGGCCGAAAAGAAGAAGCTGTTCGTCTTCGTCGCCGATGGGAATCGCGCGAAGAAGGTCGAGCTCAAGACCGGCCTCGACGACGGAATCGTCGTCGAGGTCTTGAATGGACTTCGCGGCGATGAACGCGTGATCCTCGGTGGCAAGGGTCGCGTGGCCGACGGATCTACGATCGCGATCGTCGAGGGGTCGAAGTGAAGCCACCGTTCGCCCTCATCGCAATCGTCGGACTGGCTCTCTTCGGTTGCGCGGAGTCACGGCCGTGGGAGAGATCGCTCGAGCCGATCGCGCTTCCCACCATCGCGGCGCCGGCGCCGACCGAGTGCGGCCGCCTCCCGAGCGTCGAGACACCGACCGACACCGGCGCGTCAGCCATCGCGGAATCACCCCCCTCCGCGGTCGACCTGCCGACGGTCCTTCGACTGGCTGGAGCCAACGATTGGGAGGTCGCCGCCGCGCGCGAGCGGATTCACGCCGCGTACGCCGACACCGTGCAGGCGAGCGAGCGATTCATTCCGAAGCTCGACGCCGGCGTTTCGGCATCTTTTCACCGCGGCGTGACCCAGGCGACCGAGGGCGAATTCGTTCACGTCGACAAGCAAAACGTCTTCGAGGGCGCGGGCGCGACGCTGCGCTGGGAGCTCGGCGACGCGATCTTCCAGCGCCTCGCGGCCGAGCAGCGATATCGAGCCTCCGTCGCGGCGCTCGATCGCGCATCGCTCGACTCCGTGCGCGACGCGGCGCTCGCGTACTTCGACCTCGTCGAGGCGCAAGGCAACGTCCGGGTGGAAGAGGAGGCGGTCGAGACGTCTCGCGTTCTCTTCGAGCAAATCGAGGCGAGCGTCGCCGTCGGATCGGGATTCCGCGGCGACGCGCTCCGCGCGCGCACGCAGCTCGAGCGCGCGCGACTCGCCGAGGTGAAAGCAAACGACCACCTTCGTGGAGCCGCGATTCGCCTCGCGACTCGCCTTCGCCTCGACCCGAAAGTTCCTCTCTACGCGGCCGAGCCCGAGCTCCGGCCCGTAGCGTTTGCCGACGCCGATCGGCCCGTCGACGATCTCCTGCGCGAAGCCCTCGCCCGCCGGCCCGACGTCGTCGAGCTCGAGTCACGCGTGCATGCCTTGGAACAAGAGCGCACGGGCATCGTCTGGGGGCCGCTGGTCCCGAGCTTGCAAGGCACGGCACGCACCGGCGGATTCGGCCGGACGATCGATGACTCCAGCAACCAACAGCAGTATCAAGTGACGCTCGGGTGGGAGATCGGACCGGGCGGGCTCTTCGACTTCGGCCGGAGGGAGGCCGTCGACGCCCGCCTTCGGGCGGCTCGCATCGACGCCGCGCGGCAGCGAGATCGGATCGTCGCCGAAGTCGTGTCCGCTCACGCCGAAGTCGCGTCGGCGCGCGCCCAGATGGATCGCGCGAACGCCGCGGTTGCGCAGGCAGCCGATGCGCTTCGCTTGTTCCGCGAGCGGCGCGAGTCCGGCGTTGGGCTCCCGCTCGAAGTCATCGACGCCGAGGAGTCACTGACGCAATCGAAGCGCGACGCCGTGGAAGCAATCGTCGCCTTCGACCGCGCGCAATACCGCCTTCGCGCTGCAACCGCCCAATCGTCGAACGCCAACCGGTCGTCGAACGACTGACGATCGCCGCAGCCGCCAACTGCGATCGCACCTCAGCCGGTTCGCCCTACGTCGCTGCTTTCGCGCGGCGCACGAAGTCGAGCATCGCGGGCGCGTCCTTCATTCCCGTCGACGCGTCGACGCCGCTTGAGGCGTGCACGGCTTGCGCGCACACGGCGCGGATCGTGGATTCGACGTTTGTGGGCGTGAGGCCGCCCGCTAGGACGATCGGCTTCGTGAACGAGTTTCCCGCGACGAGGAGCGTCCAGTCGAACGTGCGGTCGGTGCCGCCCCCCTCGGCGCCTTCGACGCGCGCATCGGGGAGGATGGCGTCGCCGATCGCGCGCAAGGGCGGATCCCGGCGCGGAGAGTGACGATTCTCTCTTTGCGAGTCGCGCCCCCGTCACAGCCGGCGACCGCGTCTCTCCTTCGGCCGGTGATAGAATCCCCGTCCGTTTGCGGATTCGACGAGAAACCGCACAGCACCCGGATTGTTCGGCCTGCTCGTGAGGGAGCAAGACCAATGAAAAAGAAACGTACGGAGCTGACTGCGATCATCCACCGCGAAGGCAAAGGTTATGTGGCTCTGTGCCTGGAACTCGACATCGCAAGCCAAGGCCGCACGATCGAAGAGGCGCGGGCGAACCTCCGAGAAGCCCTCGAACTCTTCTTCGAGACGGCGGCTCCTGCTGAAGTGAAACGGCGACTGCACATGGAGGTGTACGTCACTCGCGTCGAGGTTTCGGTTGCGTAAACTCCGCCTCCTGTCCGGCGCTCGAGTCTGCAGCATTCTCGCGAAGCAAGGGTTCATTCGAGTTCGCCAAAGAGGCAGCCACGTGGTCATGCAGAAAAGGATCGATCGATCCACCATCACTGTTCCCGTGCCGACTCACTCTGAATTGCGAACCGGGACATTGCTCTCGATCATTCGACAGTCAGGGCTGCCGCGAGATCTCTTCGAAGTCGATTGAAACGACATCATCTGAGGTCGAGGAATCGGTCGTCGATTCCCCGTTGCGTCTCCGTCGGCGGCGCCGCGTGAGCACGGAACTGTGTTCGCCTTCTGCTGGGCGCCTCATCGAGAGATCTAACGCACGCTCGAGTTCCCCGAGAATTCCATGGAAGAAGAGCGCGATTGAGGGACTCGCCGGTGCAGGAATCGGGCTGATGACGTTGTCGTCGACGTAATCCTCGTTGTCGCGGGCTTCCCGGAGCATCCCGACCGCGCTCGAGGCAATGCGACAGCACAGGTGCAATCATCGCCGGGCACCCCACCCTACCGCGACGTCGGAGATGTCTCTCGGCTGACCGCCGCAGCCGTGGCGGTCAACACCGGCTCGACATCGAGGGCGACGATTGCCTTCGCCAGCGCCGAACACGCCGCTCGCTGACACTGATTCTCCGGCTCGATGAGCCGTCGAATCCAACGGCGTCGAAGGGAAGTAAACCCGGCCGTGTTCGCAGAACGAAACGCTCTCAGCGCCGTTCGCGCGTGCTCGGAATCGCCAACAAGTGTTTCGACGACCGCCACGGTCGCTTTCAGTGCATCGTCGCCCACCACTCCCGCGGCCCCGCGCACCAAGTCGAACGCTTTCTGCGGATCGTTGCCGAGCAGCGCGCATGTTTCCGCGTCGTCGGCGACCGACGTGTCCCCGACGAAGCTCGGCCACGAATCGACGAGGTCTTCGAGGGCCGGCAGGTATCGCCCGGCGAGCATGCGCGCTCGTCCCCGCTCACGATGGATTTTTGGCCGATCGTCCGCCCGCGCGGACGCATCCGTTTCGACCAGTTCCAGCGCGCGATTTGCGGCGGCCTCCGCTTCGTCGTACCGCTCCAGCACTTGGAGGCAGACGTTGATGTCTTGCTCCGTTCGATAGTCGTCGTGAATTGAGGCCGCCCGTTGGAACAGGGTGAGGGCTTCTTCGTGGCGGCCTAGCTTTCGAAGGCCCTGGGCGAGGCTTTTGGCTCTGTTTGCGCCGGGATCGGCGTCGTACGCGCGCCGGTAGAACGGCACGGCGCGCGCGTAGTCGCCCGTTCCGAAATAGAGAGCATCCCCCCGGCACGCCAGCAGGTTCGAGAGTGCGTGATTCTGCGCGAGAGCCGGTGACGCGTCGAGGCGTTCCGCAAGAGCGGATAACTCCAGCGCGTCGGCGTATCGGCGAAGCTCCACGGCGGCATGTGAGCCCTCGGCGGCGATTTCCACCTCGTCCGGAAACCGCTCGATGGCATGACGCGCGGCGTCGAGGAGCTCGGGCCACCGAGAGAGCGTGCTGAGTGCGATGCAACGCTCGCGGATGGTGGGCAGGTTGTTCGGAATCACTTGTAGCGCACGGTCGAACCATTGAACGGCCTCGTCGTTTCGGCCCGTGCGCCAGCACAGGAGCCCGAGATTGTGCAGCCCCTGCCAGTTGGCGGGCCCTTTCTCGACGTAGCTTCGGTAGTCCTTCTCCGCCTCGACGAAGCGTTGAAGCTGGTAGTACGCGGTCCCACGCTCGACGAGGTATCGAAGGACTTCCGGGTGAGACTCGACGCCTTTGGAGAAGGCGACGACGGCATTCTCGAAACTCCCTTCTGCCGCCGCGATCAGCCCGTCGAAGAGATCCTTGCTGTTCGCGAAAGAGCCTCCTTCCAAGACACGGTCGAATTCCTTGCGCGCGCCGTCCGGATCATGGAGTTGGAGCCGCAGATCGCCGCGAAGCAACGCAAGGTACCCCCTGGGGCCGCGCTCGCCGCAAAGACGCTCGGTGAGCGCCAACGCCTCGAGCGGCAGTTCTCGCTCGCGATCGATCTGGATCATCTTGTTGAGCGCTGGAATGAAGGTTGGCCGCTCGATGAGGCACCGCGTGTATGCCATGACCGCGTCGACCATCTGACCTCGACGGCGAAAATCGGAGCCTTCGAAGTAGTCATCCCAAACTCCGCGCTTCATTGGCTCGGCTCTCGTTCGTTCCTCGGTTGCCGCATCCGGGCGCTTCAATCGGACCAGGAGGTCGGCGCGCCGGCGGCGCAGATCCCCAGCATCCGGGCGCTTTTCCAACGCCCGATCCAAGTCGTCCAGTGCTTTCACGAGGTCGCCGGCAGAGGCTTTCATGAGGGATGCTTCGGCCAGAACGTCCGGGTTCTCACCCGACAGCCGGACTGCCCTCTCCATGCTCTCACGACTCGTTTTCACGTCCCCGTTGTTGTAGGCGAAAGACGCTTCAACCCGCGAGTCCCACGTCTCCTGCTCCCGTGCGCGAGATCGTTCGGCTCTCGTGGTCACAAAAAGACCGGCTCCGAGGGAGATCGCGGCAGCGGCTCCCACGCCGATCGCAATGCGGCGCGCGTGCCGCCTCGTCGCGCGCGCAAGACGTCCGACGGGTCCGATGCGCTTGGCAAGCGGTGGATCGCCGCGCCGCAGTCGCGCCAGGTCGTCAGCGAAGGCCTGGGCGCTGGCGTAACGGTCTTGCGGGTGAGGCTCCAGACAACGGGCGAGAACCGTCGCGAGGTCTTTGGGCAGTACCGCAAGGGACTGCTTCAAGTGGAGCGGCGTCGGGCCGTCGTCCTGTCGTCTCGGCGGCTCGAGCGTTACCCACTCGTAAAGGCTGGCGCCCATCGAAAAGATGTCTGTCTGGGGACTGATGGCGCCCCCGAAGAGCTGCTCGGGCGCGGCGTAGGCGAACGTGCCGAAGAATCCCGGAAAAGTGCTTGCTGCCGGATTGCTCGCTTCACGTGCCAGGCCGAAGTCGGCGAGATACGGCTGAAGGCTGCGATCGAGCAGAATGTTGCCCGGTTTTACGTCACGGTGAATGACGTGGTTCTCGTGCGCGTGGTGAAGCCCACGGGCCACCTCTGCGAAGATTTCGAGTCCGAGATCGACGTACGAAGGCTCGAGTACTGAGGCCGCGCGCGGCGACGGGGTGGCTTCGGCGTCGCTGAAATCCGTGATCTTCCCCGTGATCCCGCCCTGAATCCGGTCCCGAGTGCGATGCTTCGGAGACCATCGAGCGACCGTTTCGATGACGTATTGGAGAGACGGCCCGTCGACGAATCGCATCGCGAGGCACAGCGTCGATTCGGTCGCCCAGTGCTCGTAAATCGGGACCACCGCGCGGTGGCTGAGTCGCGCTGCCGTGTGCGCCTCTCTCTCGAAGCGTCGCTCGAACCTCGGCCCGAGCGACCGGGGCAGGACTTTGATCGCGGCGAGTCGGCCGAGCCGGCGGTGCTTGCCGAGCCAGACCGTGCTGCCCATCGCGCCGCGTCCAAGCTCGCGAACCAGTTCGTATTCGCCGAGGACGACTCGGACGAGACCATCGGATTCGGGCGCATCCTGTGGCGGGTGAAGGTCGCCGCGCAGACGCTCATATTCGTCGATGAGGGTGCGCAGGGTCGCCGCGTGCTCCGGATGCGACCGGCAAAGTTCATCCGCGGCGAGCGGTCGCTCGGACTCACGGCGGTTCACGTAGTCGCGGAACAGGTCTTCCGGGCGGGGCGTCTCACTCATCGTCTGGTGTCCTCTCCGCCAGAGGCACGCGGCCTCCTCGTCAAGTTTGGGCCATGCTCGCGGATGAGCGGCGACCACGTCAACGGACGTGACTGTAATCACTCAATGGCGATCTTTCGGTCCGCGGATTTCAATGGCCATCGTCGATCGCGAAACCCATCGTTGCGGCGACCGTGCCGAACCCCATACAATCCCTGCCGAGACTTCGGAGAAACTACTTCGTTCCGGTTCTGGCGCCCGCGGGAGAAGACGATCCATGGCCGACGCTACTCGATGGGATCACGTCACGGCCTCGCTCGTCGACAGGGCTCGCTCGCGGGACGAGGCAGCATGGACCTCTCTGTTCGACCGGATCCGCGCGCCGCTGCGCCGAGTCGCGTCGATTCGACTGATGCAGGCAGGACTGGTTGCTCGGACCGATCCTGACGACGTCATTCAGGAGACATTCATTGTCGCGTTTCGCCGCCTCAACGACTTCGAGGACCGCGGCCCGGGCTCGTTTCGTGTTTGGCTCGAGCGAATCGCGTCGAACATCGTCCGCGAGTGGCACCGCAACTACAAGAAGGCCAAGAAGCGAAGTCACGTTTCCGAGGCCGCAGACCTCGACCTGCGCGAAGCCGCCGCGCTCTCGCCCGCAGACGACGTCGCCGGCCGCTGGATGACCGACCTCGTCGTTCGCGCCGTTGCCGCACTCCCCGAACCCGAGGCGACGCTGATTTCTTATCGCGTCTACCTTGGCCTCACGTGGGAGGAACTCGCCGAAGCGATGACCACGCCCGCCGATGGTTGGACCACACCGCGCGCCCGCTATCAGGTCAACGCGGCAATCGGCATGGTGACCGAGGCCCTCGTGAAGCTGCGATCGGCAAGCGCCGAGCGCACGCGTTCGGACGGTCGATAGACCGCGACCATCGCCATTCCAGCAGTCGGCGCGAGAGACGGCCCATCGTTTTCTCGACCGAGCACTCTCGTCGACATCGATTGAGCAGCCGGTGGAAATCACGCCATAAGCCTTAGCCAGGACAGGAAGGTTCCTTCCGGGCACCCGTCGCGGCTCTGATCTCGTCGATTGGATCGATCACAGGAATGCACGCAATGAAGTGCGCCTATTTCGCGCCGTGCTTCCGTCTCATGGAGATGACGGCGGCGATCGGATCGCTGATCGCAACCGCCCTTTCACCGGGAGTAAGAAACGAGCAACTGCAGCCGTTGGTCCGGCCGGACGGTCCACCTCACGTGCGCATGATCGCTCGTGATCATGTGCGAGGCATCGTCGAATCCAACTCTAGCCCCAGG
>JACOTG010000186.1 GCA_016178505.1 Planctomycetota bacterium | reverse complement strand
CGCGAGGTCTGGGGCGCGCGAGATTTCGAATGAACCGTCGTGCGAGGACGTTGCGATTCGCCGGCCGCTCGCGTACGCGAGCTTCTCGCCGTACGCCCAGATCTCCGCGCTGGCGACCGGCGCCCCGGCTTCGTCGACGACGAGCCCACGCGCAAAAACGTCGGCGCGCGATTCGGTCGACGGCTCGGAACGCGATGCTCGGGCCGCGTCGAAATCGCGCGCGTCGTGCGCGCGTTCGCTCGAGCTCGAATCCCTTGGCGCTGGAGAGGAGGAATGACCGAACGTCCACCAGAGAGCGGCAGCGCCCGCGAGCGACAAGCCAACGAGAGCGACGAGACCCTTTGCGCCCATTCGACGCACCTCCGAGGACGCGTCAGGATATCCGATGAGCGGCAGTTCAGTGTGCGCGGCTTCGTCGCGGGCGAGAATTCTCATGACGAACCCGGCTCGCAGCGTTGCAGCCCACGCCGAATGCGACGGGATCGTCGAACCCGACGAGCATCGGCGAGAGATCGACGAGCCGTTCCGCGACGAGCACCGATTCCATGATCCAAACGTTTGCCCGACTCGATCGGAGAACGCAATGCGCAATTCGAGATCGACGGCCGCTGTCGTCCGCCGCTCTCCTCCGGATTGACACTGCGTCGCCGAGGACACTACGCTGCGCGCTCTCGTTTCCACGAAAGGCAAGAACGATGAGCGCGCTTCGAAGGGTTTGCGTTTACTGCGCGTCGAGTCGACAGGCGCATCCCGAATTCGCCGAGGACGCGCGGCGGCTCGGACGGCTCCTCGCCGAACGTCGCATCACGATCCTGTACGGCGGTGGATCCGTCGGATCGATGGGTGCTCTCGCCGATGGAGCGCTCGCGGCGCACGGCGAAGTGATCGGCGTGCTGCCGCGCTTCATGTACGACCTCGAGTGGGGCCACCGCGGGCTCACCGAGCTTCGCGTCGTCAACGATCTTCACGAGCGAAAGCGCCTCATGATCCAGGAGGTCGACGCGGTCGTCGCGCTGCCCGGCGGCTCGGGCACGTTCGAGGAGCTGCTCGAAGCCATCACCTGGAAGCGGCTCGGCCTCTACGTGAACCCGATCGTGATCGTGAACGGCCGCGGATACTACGAGCCGCTGCTCGCGCTGCTCGAGAGTGCCGTCCGCGAGCGATTCATGGACGACCGACACCGCACCATGTGGCGCGTCGTCGATCGCGCCGACGACGTCGTTCGCGCCATCGAGTCGTCGCCGCCGTGGGGCACCGAGGCGCGAGGGTTCGCAACGTTGTGACCACCCATCGAGGAGGAACACCGTGAATCGACTCGCCGCTGCCGTGGCGCTCGTGTCTGTCGCCTTCCTTCCCGCGTGCGCGTCGTTGCGTCCGGGCGACGATCCTCAGAAGCAATCGACGACCGAAAGCGGTCAGGACGCCGCGAAGACGGAAGAGGAGGGGAAAGCAGAGAAGAAGCACACTCCGCTCCTGCTCGGCATCCTGCTCTACCTCCCGAATCGAGTGATCGATCTCTTCGACGTCGTGCGATTTGGCGTCGACGTCGGCCCGGGCTTCGGCGTCGAGGGTGAGGTCACGGAGGCGTTGCAGGCAGGCGTGATGACGCGCACGTCGGTCGGCGCCGGTTTCCAAACGCTTCGCCATCTTCCGGTGAAGATCGGCGCGGAAACGTACGCCGCGGTCGGCCCGCTCGCCGCGTCGCCAACCGTGGGGTTGCCGTGGTATCGAAACAAGTGGGACGTTCGCGCCGAGGCCCACGTCGCCATCATCGGCGCCCACGTCGCGATCAACCCCGCCGAGATCCTGGACTTCGTCCTTGGCTTCCTCACGATCGACCTGATGGACGACGACCTCTGATCAGTTCTTCTTCTGAGGCGTTGCGAGGAGGGGCTGGATCGCCTTGTTGTCCGCGAGCTTCTTGATGAGGTCGTTGTTCCGCGCTTCGTCGCGAAAACCGGGGTCGAGCGCGATGGCTTCCTTCAGATACGTCGCCGCATTCGACGGATCGTCGTCTGCGGCGTAGGTGAGAGCGAGCACGTACGCGAGCCCCGCCAGGTCTGGGTGGTTCAATTCGGAGGCGAGACGACGCGCCTCGAGATAGTGCGCCGCGCCTTCGCGCAGGCGTCGTGTTTGTGTCAATGCTAGCCCCAAGCCCTGCTCTGCGCGCATCCACACCCACGTCTCTCGAAGGCTCGGCTTCGACGACTTCGCGAGTAGTGCGACAGCGCGCCTATATCCCTTCACGGCCGTTGCTGCGTCTTTCGCAACGAGACCGAGCTCGCCGAGCACGAAGTACGGAACGTAGTCATCGTTGCGCTTTGCCGCCTCGACGGAAATCCACTGGAGTTCGCCCGGCATGCGACGCACCGCTCGATCGACGAAGTCGACGACCTCCGACGGATAGTCCTTGAAGCTCCCCTTGCGAAAGATGCCGACGCGAATCGATCGGACGATTCTCGCGAGGTCATCCCGAGTGAACGCGAGGCTGTCGCCTGAAGTCGTCCACGAGACGTGGATCTCGAAGCAGTACCGAGCTGCGACGATGTACGCGTGATAATCGACGCACTTCGATCCCGTAGGAGCCGACGCGTCATCGGGCTCGAGCCATCGTTCGTCGCACTCGGCGTCGTCGACGTCGAACTTCTCCAGCGGTCCGATCCTCACCCGGAATCCCGAGTTGGCGATGGGGAGGCGCTTCAATCCCTTCTCGTGTTCGCGTTCCCGGAGTTCGCGCCATTCGGCGCTCGTGTGATCGACGCCATCGGACAGCGCGAGGACCGTGATTTGGGTTCCCTTGGGCGGAATCGTGCCGGCGAGGAGAACCCGGTTGCCGATGGCCGAACCGTCTTCGAATTCCTCGAGAGGGATCGAGATCTGGACGGAGCTCTTCGGCACCGAGACGACGATCGGCTCCGGCACGGCGAAATGGGCCGCGCAGGCGAGCACACTGACGATCATGATTTGTCCTTCGTCGAGTGCGCGGATCACCCAACTTGAGTGGTTTCGAGCGGGCAGAACGTGCCGTTTTCGGCCGGTGCAACGTTTCGAACGAAACTTGCGCCTGGATCTCGTCGCCGGCGTACCGATGACGCGGCCACCGGCGTTCGGCTAGAATCGCGCCCCGTTGACAGGGGGACTGCGCTTCATCCGATCGAAGCCATCGATTCGGTCCGACCGTTTTCAGGAGGGGAAGTCATGCGTCGAACACTCGTTCCGTGGATCCTCGTCTCCATCGCATCGGCGTCGTCCGTCGCCGTCGCCGGCACGCCGGTTTCCATCGCCGGCTTGCAGGCGCCGGCCAGCATCGTCCGCGACACGAACGACATTGCGCACGTGGAAGCGCAAAACGAGCACGATGCGTTCCTGCTGCAAGGCTGGCTGCACGCCCAGGACCGCCTTTTCCAGATGGACGTCACGCGCCGGCAGGCCAACGGGACCCTCGCAGAGTTGGTCGGAGAATCGGCGCTCCCGACGGACGTTCAACTGCGAACGCTCGGGATCCGTCGCGCGGCGGAGCGGTCGTTCGCAGCCCTGTCGCCGCGCGCGCAGGCCGCCGTTCAAGCGTACGCCGACGGCGTCAACGCGTGGGTCACGACCCACCCCCTGCCGCCCGAGTACGGCGCGCTGGAGATCACGCACTTCGAACCGTGGACGCCGATGGACGCCGTCGCGGTCGGCAAGATCATCGTGTTTGCACTCTCGTTCAGTCTCGACATCGACTCGACGATTGCGCTCGCGTCGTGCCTCATGGCGGGCGAGGCGCTCGGCTTCGACGGATCGGCGCTCTACTTCGACGATCTATGGCGCGTCGCACCGTTCGATCCCGCGTCGACCGTTCCGGACGCGACGGGCGGTGCACTCGCGCTCGCCGCCCGCGGCCATCGGCACCGACGCCCCGATCTCTCGCGGCTGAACCCGATCGTTCTCGAGCTGGGCCGCCGGTACCTCGAGTCCGCGCGTCGCGTCCCGCTTCTCGCGCACCTCTTGGATCGCGGGGCGCACGACGGCTCGAACGCTTGGGCCGTGAGCGGCGCGAAGTCGGCGAACGGCGCACCGATGATCGCCAACGACCCGCACCTCTCGCTCGGCACGCCGGCGACTTGGTATCCGATCCACCTCCACGGTGGCGCGCTCGACGCGACGGGCTCGAGCTTCCCGGGCACCGTCGGGGTCGTCCTCGGTCACAATCGCTTCGTGTCGTGGGGCTCGACGGCGAACTACGCGGACGTCACCGACACCTTCCAGGAACAGCTCGTTCCCGATCCTTCGTCGCCGAGCGGGCTCTCGACGGTGCATCTGGGCGAGCTGGAACCGGTGATCCCGATCCCGATCGAGTTTCGGCAGAACAACCCGGGCAACGGCGTCGCCGACGACCTCACGGTCGTGCCACCGAGCGCCGACGTGCCGCCCGTTGCGCTGATCGTTCCGCGCCGCTTCGACGGGCCGATCCTCTCGTTGGACCTCGCGTCGGGATTTGCGCTCAGCGTCCAGTGGACGGGCTTCGCCGCGACGCGAGAGATCGACGCGATCCTGGGATTCGACTCCGCGACGAGCCTCGCCGATTTCCGCGCCGCGATCCAGTACTACGACGGCGGCTCGCAGAACTGGATCATCTCCGACGTTGGGGGGCACATCGCTTACTTCACGAGCGGCGAGATTCCCATTCGAGAGGATCTCCAGGACGGAACGGTCAACGGGCTGTCGCCCGGGTTCATTCGCAACGGAACCGGGGGCAACGAATGGATGGCCCCGGTGCACCCGCAACCGTTCCAAGCCGTTCCGTGCGAGATCCTGCCGTTCGACGAGATGCCGCAAGTCGTCGATCCGCCGCTGGGGTTCTTCGTCAACTCCAACAATGACCCGAGCGGCGACACGCTCGACAACGATCTGTTCAATCGGTTGCGACCCGGCGGCGGCATCGCCTACCTCAGCAGCGGCTACGACGGCGGGATCCGAGCGGGACGCATCACGCAACTCCTGCGCGCGCGCCTCGCGGGCAACGGGCGCGTGTCGCTCGCCGACATGCGCAACATCCAGAACGACGTCGCGCTGCTCGACGCCGAGGTATTCGTGCCGTTCATCCTCGACGCGTTCCGACACGCACGGGCCGCGGACGCAACGCCGGCGCTTGCCGCGTTTGCGTCGAACTCGCGCGTCGCATCGGCCGTGAGGCGGCTCGCATTCTGGTCGTTTCGGACGCCCACCGGGATCGCGGAGGGCTACGACGCGAGCGACGTGAACGGTGTGCCTGCGGAGCCCGCGCGCGGTGAAATCGCGGAAAGCGTCGCGGCGACCGTTTACGCCGTGTGGCGCGCGCGATTCCTGGCGAACACCACCGACGCGCCGCTGAAGGCCATTGGCATTCCATTGGCGCCCGACCCATCCGTGCTTGCCGCCCTTCGAGATTGGCTCGAGCACTTCGAGGCGTCGCAGGGCGTCGGTGCTTCGGGGCTGAACTTCTTCGACGTGCCTGGCATCGCGCGCGCCGAGGATCGCCGCGACATCGTCTTGCTGCAAAGCCTCGCCGACGCACTCGATCGCTTGGCGAGCGACGACTATGCCCCAGCGTTTCACCATTCGAGGAGCCTCAACGACTATCGATGGGGCAAGCTGCATCGCGTCCAATTCGACCACTTGCTGGGAGCGCCGTTCACGATTCCGTCCGAAGGCGGACCGATTCCGTCGCCGTTGGCGGGCCTGCCGGGCATTCCGGTCGACGGAGGTTACGGCACGGTGGACGTCGGAAACTTCAGCGCGCGAAATGACGGAGTCGACGCCTTCATGTATTTCGCTGGGCCGTCGCAGCGCTACGTGAGCCGCTTCTTCGGCAATCGGATCCTCGCGAAGTCGAGCCTTCCGGGTGGCGTCAGCGGAGACATCACCGATCCGAACTTCGCGAACCTGCTCGCCGGCTGGCTCACGAACGACGTTTACGCGCTATGGTTCGCGTCCGCCGACGTCGCCCGTCACGCCGCGAGCGTGACCGCGTTCGTTCCGGCGCCCTGACGAGGGTTGAGGCGCACGGGCTCCCGTAGCGGTAGAAGGGACGCCAGGCCAGGGTTCTTCGAGATCGATGATCGTCTCGTGCGTGTCGAGCGCGTCCGCCGCTCGCGCGCGGCCCCGATGGGACTTCGCGGGCGATCGATGGCCCGAGGGAAGCCGTTCGGTTATCTTCGGCGCGCAATGAGAGATGTCTTGCGTGCTCGAACTCGCCGGATCGTGGTCGTCGCCCTCTTGGCGATCTGGTACGGCGTCGGCTGCACGAACCTGCTCTTTGCGTTCGCCGACGTGATCGTGCCCGCCGGCGTCGCGTCGCAAGTTGGCGCGTTCCCGTGCGCGTCTCATGCCTGCGGCTGCGAGTCCGAGGCGAAATGCCGGGTTCACTGCTGCTGTTCGGACGAGCCGCAAACCGCCGAGCGCGCGCCCATTTCTCCATCATCGCGCGGCGTGAGCTTCCTTGCGGCGGCACGCTGTGCCGGACATGGCCACGAATCCGCCGCTGGCTGCGGGCCGCGAGTGGTCGATCATCTCCCGAGCGCGGAAACGCCGATTCCGCTCCCTCTCGCCATCGAACGGGCGCCGTTGGCGTCGCCGATCCTTCGAGCTTGCCCGTCCACGACACCTCCGGACAAAGTCCCGATCGCGATCACCTCTCGCATCATCTGATCGCGGTCTCGACCCTCTTCATCGAAGATCCATTCGGAGGAATCCAATCCCATGGACCGATCTCGGTTTATCGCGTTCGCCGCGGCGGCGAGTCTCGCGCTGCTAGCGAGCCGCCCCGCGAACGCCAGTCACGGACCCGGCGCGTCCGGCGGCGGCAGCTTCACGATCTCGGGTGAGACTCTCAAGGAAGGGCATTGGGAGGTTTCCGTGCGCGAGGACTTCACGAAGTTCGAGCACTTCAGCCGCTCCGAGGCCGAAGGACGCGCGAGCCGCGGTGGCGATTTCGACACGCTCGATCACGGCTTCATCACGAGCGTGGACGTCGCCTACGGCCTGACCAACGATTTTCAGTTGAGCGCCGGCATCGGCTACTTCGTCGGTCGGGCGTTCGTGGGCGCCGAGCGTGCCGCCGACGGGTCCGTCGAGTCCGCGACGGCCGACCCCTCCGGCCTCACCGATCTCACGCTGACCGGAAAGTACCGCGTCCTGAGCGGCGCGCCGGGCAACCTCGCGATCCTCGCAGGCGTGAAGCTTCCAACCGGCCGGGACGACGTCCGTCTCACGAACGGCGAACGACTTTCTCCGACCGATCAGCCCGGGACCGGCGCTTACGACTTTCCTTTGGGCGTTGCGTACTCGAGGTATCTCACGTCGCGGATCACCCTCGATGCCAGCACGCGCTACACGTTTCGCACCGCGCACGACCGATTCCGCGTGGGAGACCGGCTCGACTCCGGCGTCGCCCTCGCTTACCGGCGCACCGAATCGCTCAAGACGTTCCCGCAGTGCAGCGTCTTCGGCGAGCTTTCGGACGTTTACCTCCAGAAAGACACGGACCACGGCGATCGAGATGTGAACACGGGCAGCAATACCGTTTACCTCTCACCCGGGCTTCGTTTCCGATTCAGCGATAACCTCGCGGTCACGGTGGCCCCGGCGTTTCCCGTGATTCAGCACTTGAACGGAGAGCAGGGGCGCGTGGAGTTCAAGCTCGCTCTAGCGATCTCGTTTGCGTTCTAGTTCCGACGTGCGATTGAGTGATATCGCCCGAGCCGCGGCGATCGCGCAACGGATCGTTGTGGCTCGGCACTGACGTCTCGATGTTTGCAAGGAGAAGATCATGCGACGATTCTTCCTGATCCTCGGCCTCGCGCTCGCCCTCGCGGCAGGCTGCGCGACCACGGATTCCGATGACCCGCGTCCCATCGCCAACGATCCCGTTTGCGAATGCAACGGCGACCTCGGGTGCGTCTGCGTGCGGGTCGACGCCGACACGCCTCGCGCGGAGTGGCAGGGAAAGACCTATTACTTCTGCTGCGACGCCTGCCGCGACGCCTTCGTGAAGGACCCGACGAAGTACTTGCCCGCGCACTGACGACGAAGCGCTTCGTCTCGGCGGGCCCGACCTTCGTCTAACAGGGCGATCGACGACCGGTACCAACAGGACCCATGGAGCCAACCGACGACGAGCTGATCCGGCGTTTTCGCCTCGGCGGCGAGAGCCGGGCGTTCGAGGAACTGATTGCGATCGAGCTGGCGACGCCGTTGAAGGAGAGTGCCGACCCGGAGACGAAGCGCGAGCGGACGACGTCCAAGGACGACGAGTGGGATCACACACGCGACGAGGTGCGCGGCGGCGGCACATTAGCCGGTCTCCGTCGAAGCACGAGAAACGATGAATCCTCGTTTCGGCGGCGGTCGAGTTCGCCGTGGCCTCCGTGATCCGGGAAATCGCGGAGCACGGGTTGAAGATCCGCCAGCCTGACGCTGAATCTCTGAAGGATCCGTTCGTGACGATCACTCGCTACTGACTCTCTCGACCTGGACTCGGCGGCGCGAGCTCGCTAGCCTGCCGCGATGCGGCGCCGCGGATCCGAGGTGGTTCGAGCGTTCATCGTCGTCTGGGTCGCGCTCGTCGGCGGATGCGCTTCGCTCGAGAAACCGCGCGACGTCGTCGTCTGGGTGAGCATCGACGGACTGCGGCCCGACTACGTCACGGCCGAGGACGCGCCGTTCCTCCATTCGCTGATCGCGACGAGTCCACACACACGCGAGCTGGTGCCGCCGTTCCCCTCGCTCACGTTTCCGAGCCACGCAACTCAAGCGACCGGCGTCGGCGTCGATCGTCACGGGATCTCGGGCAATGATTTCTGGGACTCAGCCCTCGGAAAGCGCTACTCGTTTCCGGATGACTCGAACCTCGTCGAGGCGGAGCCGATCTGGGTGACGGCGACGCGGCAACGGCAGCGGGTCGCAGTGCTCGGCTGGCCGCTCTCGTATCGCGAGCGAGGTTCGGGGCGCGCTGCGTTCTTCGACGAGAAGTTCGACAAGAACCAGACGGACGCGCAGCGGCTCGAGCACTTGCTGAACGTCTGGCGAAGCGACACCGGCTCACCGCCGCTCACGCTGCTCATGGGCTACGTCGTCGGCACCGATGCGGCCGGCCACAAGTTCGGGCCGGCGAGCGCGGAAGTTCGAACTCAGATGCAGACGACCGACGCGTTCCTTCGACGCTTCTTCGAAAGGGCGCAGGCGACGTTTCGCGAAAAGATGAGTCCGCGGGATCGGCTCCACGTCCTCTTTACAACCGACCACGGGATGACGCCGGTTCGCGCGCGCGTCGAGTTCGAGTCGCTCGTCGGCGGGCCGTTGCCGCCGGAGGTGCACGTCGAGCGCGGCTCCACGCTCGCGCACGTCTTCCTCGATCGCGTGTCTACGGATCGGCGCTCAGCGCTCGAGCGTGCGATCGTCGCGGCCGTTGCGACGCACGAGTTCGCCGTCGCGTATCGCCGCGACGAGATGCCGGCGCGATGGGAGTTCGCGCACCCGAGGCGCGTCGGGGATCTCGTCATCGTCTTGAAGCCGGGATGGGTCTTCGAAAAGGAATCGGCGAAGTCGGCGGAAGCCACCGAGGAATCGGGCGGGGTTCGCGGCATGCACGGCTATGATCCGGAGGAATCACCCGACATGTTCGGCTTTGCGGCCGTCTGGTCGTCGAACGGCGGGGCACCCGTCGACCTCGGTCGCGTCGACGCGCGCTCGCTGCATCCGACCGTCGCGCGTCTACTCGGCATCGATCCGTCGCCGCTCGCGACCACAACACCTCTCGAGCTCGGCGCGTCCATTCCCTGATTCGTCACTCGACACCAGCCTCGGTCGCGAGCACTCGGGCCCGAGCAATCGGCTCGGCAAGAGCGCCTCCCGGTCGGTATAACCCGGACACGCGGAACGAGCCGCAGAATGGAGCGAGAGATGTTCAAGCACGTGTTGGTGCCCATCGACCTCAGCGACCGCAATGAGCGCACGCTGCGCACCGCCCGTCAGATCGCCGAGCGAATGGGCTCGCGAGTGACGCTTCTCCACGTCGTGCACCGCATCGACGCCATCCCCGAGACCGAGCTGCGTACGTTCTACCGGCAGCTCGAAACGAAATCGAAGCGCAAGCTCGAACAAGAGGCGCAGCCGTTCGTTCGCGCGAAGGTGTCGACGCGAGCCGTCGTCCTCGTTGGAAACCCCGTTGCGGAGATCGTGCGCACGGCGACGAGCGCGAAGGCGGACCTGATTGTGATGGGCTCGCACCGCGTCCGTCCCGGTCGCACCGGCGGCGGCTTCGGAACGACGAGCTACAAGGTCGGCCTTCTCTGCCAGTGCCCGGTGCTGTTGGTGAAGTGAGGCGGCCGTGGCCGAAGCCGGACGATGGTTGATGCTGGCGGGGATCGTGCTTGCGGTGGCGGGCGCCGCGATGTGGTTCCTCGGTAAGAGCGGATTTCGCGGGTTGCCCGGCGACATCCGCGTCGAAGGCGAGCGCGTCCGCTTCTACTTCCCGATCGTGACGTGTCTCGCGCTCTCGGCTATCTTGACGCTGCTCCTCTGGCTCGTTCAGTGGCTGAGGCGTCGATGATCCAGCGTCCGACGTATCGAGAGTTCCCGCCGTCTGCGGCTCTCGCCGGCGTCGTCGGTTGCTACTGGTCGATTTCGTCCGATGCAGCGCTTCGCGAAGCAGTTCCGTGTCGTGTGATGCCGGACGGATGCCTCGACTTCGTTTGGACCATCGGCGACTCCGTTCGTCGCGGTATCGTCGTCGGTGCGATGACCCGAGCGACGGTCGTCCAACTCGAGTCGCGCGTCGACGTCATGGGCGTCCGCTTCCGGCCCGGCGCCGCGGGCGTGCTGCTCGGGCTTCCCCTGTGTGAGATCACCGATCAGGCGATCGCGCTCGGCGATCTTTGGTCGCGCGATGGCGCGCGCATCGACGCGGACCTCGCGGAAGCGCCGTCGATCGCGGCCCGCGTGAGCCTTCTCGATCGGTTCCTGTCGGTCAGGCTTCGCGGCGTCTCGGCCCGCGATCGACTGGTCGCGCGAGCGATCGACGCCGTGCAATCGTCGCGCGGCCTCTTGAGCGTCGACGGCCTCGCGGCCTCGACCGGGCTCGGAGGTCGCCAGCTCGAGCGGCTCTTCGCCGTCGGCGTCGGCATCGGCCCGAAGGCGTTTTGTCGCGTTGCTCGGTTTCGAAACGCGATCTCCATCCTGACGCATCGTCCGAGCGTCGGGTGGACGACGCTCGCGTGCGACGCCGGCTACTTCGATCAATCGCACCTGATTCGCGAGTTCAAGCAGTTCGCCGGCGTGGCTCCGGGCGAATACCGGCGCGAACTCCACGATGTCGGATTCGTCCAATACGACCCGCCCTCCGCGCGGTAGCTTCGCGCGTCGACATCGAAAACGCGAAAGGAGCGAGCCATGAGTCAAGCGGAGCAGGATCGTCGGATCGACTACATTGAGTTTCCCGTCACGAGCGTGACGGAGGCAAAGCGGTTCTACGGCGCGGTATTCGACTGGAAGTTCCAGGACTGGGGACCGGAGTACGTGAGCTTCGAGGATGGTCGCACGAATGGCGGGTTCCGGCAGGAGAAGTCGGTCTCGCGCGGCGGGCCGCTCGTCGTGCTCTACTCGTTGGACCTCGAAGCGCTGCAGAAGAAGGTCGTCGAGGCCGGCGGAAAGATCGTCCGCGAGCCGTTCAGCTTTCCCGGCGGTCGCCGCTTCCATTTCACGGACCCGAGCGGAAACGAGCTCGCCGTCTGGTCGGAAAAAGAGCCACGCGCCCGTTGATGGGTCGGGCGCGTGGCAATTCGAAACGCGAGGCGTTGCGATGGATCAGGACTGCTTCGCAATCCCTCGGACGACGATCTTTCCGTCGATGAAAACGACGACCTTGTCGCCTACGAGCACTTTCGGAGCTTGCGCCGACTTGACGGCGACCGACCACTGTGGCGCTGGTGACTGACCGGCGGGCACTGGCACGAGCGTCATCGCGATCGGCTTGTCCATCGACGTGCTCTGGACGGTCACCCGGACTCGGCTGAGCGCTCGAGGATCGATGCCGAGCTTCTGAAGGCTCGACGGACTGAGCGCGAACTTCGCGACGAAGCTCGCGGGCGGATCCACCGGCTTCACGGGAGTCTCGCGGATGACGATGCCTCGGGCGGAAATCTCCGGGTTCACAGAGGCCAGCTCCGCAGTCGTCCCGGCCGCGAGGGCGGACGACCCGACGACCAGCGAAGCGGCAACGATGACTGCAGACCCCATCGACGATCTCTGAAACCAACTCATGACGACCTCCTTTTCCTGCTCGTTGCGATTCCAAGGGACCGCATGCGCGAACGAAGAATCGTCGAGCGCAACGGTGCCGGGACCGTTTCCGGCTTCGTCGGCCCGAGACAGGACGGCGTCTGGGCCGTATTGGTTCTGCTTCGTCGCGCAGGGTTGGTGGGGGGAACTTCCGCAACGGACGGCAAACGCTGCCGAAGCCGATCGGCAGCGGCCGATCCGGAGGCTCGCTCGGGCTCCGCGTGGGTCAGTTCTTCTTGGGCTTGTCCGACGCGGCATCGTCGCGCTTGCGGACGTACGTGCCGTCGAACGCGACCGCCCATGTCTTGCCGCCGTCGGTCGACGAGTCCCAAAGTTGTCGAACTCTACCGCCGTCGAGGGCGCTCCACGTGATGCGATTGATCACGGGCACGCCGTTCGGTCCGGGAATGGGATCGCCGACGAGGACCATCTTCCCGTCCTTGAATTCGCCTTTCAGAAAGAGCGCGCCGCCGCCTTGGCTGATCCAGGTTTGGTGCCAAAGACGGTCGCTGCGATCGTAGAAGTTGATGCTCATGCCGGTGTGGCCGGTCGCATCGGTCCAATTCTCGAGCAGCGCGCATTGGCCCTGGACGCTCGAGATGATGTTCGCTCCAACGAGCTGATCGCCGGAGTAGACGTTCCAATCGCCAAGCCAGAAATCAAACTGGCGGTACTCGGCTGTCGAGCACGGCGGCGCTTGCTGTTGGGCCTCGGCCGCACGAGCGCCCAGCCCAACGACGAGCGACGCGAGACAGAGTCCGTGACGCAGGATCGACGACATGGATGAGCCTCCCGAGTGGAAACCGAACGGCATCGCGAACACAGCCAACATCGTTCTCAGATGCCGTTCGGTGGGATTCGAACTCAGCGCCGTCCGGACGCGCCTCGGCCCCACGAAGCGTTCGCCTGTGCCACCTCGATGCGCGTCCTCTCCGCGAGCACGGCCAGGTCCTTCGGCGCGACGTCGAGCGCGGCTGCCGTCGCTTCGAGCGCGCGTGGGAACGCGCGCCTCGCGACGTGGATCGACGACACGTTCAAGTAGCTCTGCACGACTTGTCCGCGAACTTCGCGATCCAGTTCGTCGAGCGCCTCGACGACGGCGGGGCGCTCCGCGTGTTCGCGCTTCAACTGCTCGATTTTCGAGAGCGCGTCGCGGCCGGTGCTCACCGATTGCTCGAAGAGACCGAGAGCTTGGTTTTGCTTTGCCGCCGACTGCAGGCCGCGGCGATCGAAGTCGGCCGCGCGTTGCGCCAGCTTCACGATCGGATCCAACTGCGCGGCGACCCGCTGCGCCGTAGCGTTTTCGAGGCGCGCCATCTTTCGATCGCGCTCGCGAGCCATCGCCGCGGTCTCGTCGACGCTAATCTGCTCGAGGAGGCTCTGCGCATCGGCCGCGGCGCGCGAATCGGGATACCGCGTCACGAGTCGATCGAGCTGCATGCGAGCGCCGGCTGCGTCGTGCTTCGCCGCGAGCGAACGCGCCCAATCGAGAAGCGCGTCCGGCAACTTGCGATCGACGTCGTCGAGAATCGCCGAGGCTTCGACTTCGAGTGATCGATCGTGAGCAACCGCGGATTCGGCTTCCATCCGAGCCTGCGACAAGAGCCCGTGGTCCGCGCAATATCGGGCGAGCGCAAGTCGTGCTCGCGCATTCGTCGGCTGAATGCGGCTGCGAGCGAGAGCGTAGTACGCGTGCGGCTCGATCTCCTCGCGAGAGAACGCCGTGCGTGCCGGCGAGCCTCCGACCACCAGCTCGATGGCGACTTCGCGCTCGTTCACGTCGAGTACCTTGCCGTCGACCGCTCGGCCGTCGCGGAGGACGACGCGCTCCGCCTGCGCGCTCGACGCGTTCGAGATCGCCGCGAGCGCGGCGAAGGTCAGCAACATCATCGTTGGGAGTTTCATGGGTGGCGCCTCTTACTTTTCAGGGTTGGCCTGGGTGCCGGCGGTGACGTCGCCGGCGGCGACACGATTCGGGCAGTCGGCCGCGGTGCATCCGAGGAGATCGCCCTCGGGCGTGCCGCAGACGCAATGCGTGGTGTAGTGGATCTCGGAGCTCGTGGGCGTCGATCGACAGCCGAGCGCCAGCGCGACGACGGAGCCCGCGATCGACAGAAAGACGATCCGACGCTGTTTCATGGGATGGGATCCTCCTCGTTGGGGTGCGGTCGGTCTCGAGTCGTTCGCCTGGGCCGTGCGACGCTCAGGCGAACGGCGGGGTCAGATGTTGCGCGCCGCGGAAAGGTTTCGGGGCGTGGTGTCGCTGCTTCGCGCGCCGCGACTCTCGGCGAGCGCGAGCGCTGCCGCGACGAGATACACGCCGCCGCCGAGGAGGATCGCAACGCTGAATCCGAAGGTGCGTCCGGCGATGGCCGCGAGAACCGAGCCGACGACCGACGTGACGCCGTTCACTCCCCAGAGGTACGAGCCCGAGTCCGCGCGCTCGCGCGCGGCGAGGCGCAGCCCCGCGGGGAACGGAACGCCCATGGCCGCGCCGAGCGACACGCCGATCCCGACGGCGGCGACGACGCGAACGGCGAGGCTCGCGCGCAAGAGTGCGTCGGCGAGCGGCGACACGACGAGGCCGAGGGAGAGCGCGATCACGCCGACGGCCACGCATCCCGCGATTCGCCGTCGATGCAGAGCCGGCTCGGGTGTGCGATCGACGAGCGCGCTTCCAATCGCGGCGCCGAGCAACATCGAAAA
This sequence comes from Planctomycetota bacterium, assembly GCA_016178505.1. Taxonomy (GTDB): domain Bacteria; phylum Planctomycetota; class JACOTG01; order JACOTG01; family JACOTG01; genus JACOTG01. The sequence goes on along the minus strand of JACOTG010000186.1, from coordinate 7,141 downwards.
GAGGATCACGGCGACCGTGTGCGTGGGACGTCCGAGGAGAAGCAGCAACCGTTGGATGAGTCCGACTTCGACGAGCATGAAGCCGATGCCGAGGCACGCAAAGTACGCCGTGCCCGTCGCGAGAGCGCCGGCTCGCCCGCCCGCCGCGGCTCGCGTCGCCGCGAGTGCGATGCCGGCGAAGAGGAGCGTCACGGCGAGCGCGAAGCCGAGGAGCTGCCACAGCGGCGTCGGGATCTTCAAGCTCACGTCGATGAAGAACGGCGAGTCGTCGCAGGACGGCGCGACGTTCACGTGCGATTGCTCGCGGAAGAATTCGACGTACGGGCCCGATGCCGCGTCGCCGAGACCGAGGCGATCGAACGGCGGCGGGCTGGCGTCGCCCGGTGCGAGTTGCACGATCACGCCCGGCTCGACGGCGACCTCGGCGACGACGCGGCGCTGCGCCTCGTCGAACGGTTGCCGGCTCGTCACGACGGCGTATTGGTAGGGCGCAGCGCCGCGCGCCTCGACGAGCAAGAGATGACGTGCGACCTCGGCGGGGCTCACGTGCATTTCGTGCTCGAGCGCCGCTGCGGACGTCGCGATCCAGCGGTACGCGTGCATCGAATACCCGCCGATGAACATCACCATCCCGCGATCGCCGAGGCACCGCAGATACTCCTCGCACGCCTCCTGCGTGTGGATGTAGCTCTCCATCAGCGCGGTGCCCGAGTAGCCGCTCGTCGCGGACTGCGTCAGCGAAAGCACGACGAGGTCGTAGCGCTCCGTCGTTTGCTTCACGAAGCTGCGGCCGTCGGTGACGTGCAGTCGCACGCCGGGCTGGTCGTAGACGCCCCCGTGGAACTCGCGGAATCGATCCATCACGCGCGGGATCGCCGGATTGATCTCGACGGCGTCGATCGTGTCCGCGCCGCCGAGCTTCGCGAGCACGACGTCGAAGCCCGCGCCCGATCCGAGCGACAGGACCTTTTTCACCGGCGCGAGTCGATACGGGAGGAACGCGGGGTGGCGGCGAAGCTCATCCGCGTGCGGGGCGACGGACGCGCCGCGGCGCATGAGCGCGGGCACGTCACCGTCGAGCCAGACGTCGAGGATGTCGGGTGTCCCGTCGTTCGCCGTGACGTCGGTGCGACCGAACGCATTCCAGTCGGTGTGGAGGATGTGCGCGCTCGAGTTCGGATCGGCGAGCGTCACGAGAAGCCCTTTGAGAACGTTTTGGATCGAATCGCGCGAGAGCTTCCCGTGCTCGCGGATGTACGCCTCGTCCGCGACGAGGCGCTCGGTGATCGGAGCGAGGCTTTCCTTCGTTAGCGGGACGTCGAGGATCGCGCGGCCCGAAGGCATCGTCGCAAGCACGCTGCAGACGACGGCGAGACCCACGGCCGGAATCGATCCCGCGCCGGGGCGAGACGCAAAGAAGAGAGGCAGGAGCGCCGCGACTCCCGCGACGAACACGATCGCGCCGATGCCGCCGAGAGCATCGAGGAGGACGATCGCTCCGACTGCGGCGAGCGCAGCACCGAGGAGGTCCGCGGCGTAGAGCTTGGCGGCGGCAGCGGAATGCTCTCGGAACAGCACGGCTAGCGCCGCGCCCGCGAAAAGGAATGGCGCGAGCAGGAGCGCGCCGACGAGCGCGAACGCCGACGGAAAGTGCGGCATCACGACTCGCGTCGTGATCGCGAGCGAGGCGAGCGTCGCGATCGGAAACCCGTACGCCGAAACCATGAGGATGCGACGCGGCCCCGTCGCGCGCGTTCGGCCGAGCAGGACGTGAGCCCCGTAGGCGCCGAGCCCGAGCCCGCAGATCGCGAGCGAGATCGCGAGGAAAGCGAAGTGGTTGTGCAGGACCCACGCGAACAGACGAGTGAGCGCGACCTCGAGAGCGAGCACGCAGAACGACAGAAGGGCAACGCCGACGAGCAACCGCTTCGACAATCGCGCGCTGGGCTCGCTCAGTAGAGCTTCTCCAGCTTCGGCACGGTTCGCTCGTTCCGGAGGTTGCCGGTGTTGAGCGTCGACTTCGGCTCGAAGAGGAGAACGTGCGCTTCGCGCTCGGCGACGGGACAGTGCTCGACGCCGCGCGGCACGATCGCGAACTCGCCTTCGCGCAACACGACGTCGCGATCGCGGAACTTCAACGTCAGCTCGCCCTTGACCACGAGGAAGAACTCGTCCTCGTCTTTGTGGTGATGCCAGACGAACTCCCCCTGGAGCTTGGAGAGCTTGACGTGCATGTCATTGATCTCGCCGACGATCTTCGGGCTCCACTGATCCTGGAAGCGCGCGAACGCCTTGGCGAGATTCACCTTCTCGACGGCCATGGCTACCTCCTTTGGGGACGCGAACGCCCCAGGCTAGCGGCGATGCGCGCTCATCGCAACGCCCGGCCGCCGCGTTGACGACGTAAGGTCTCGCCGCGAAAATGCCGATGGTCGAATGGGAGGCCAGGGTCATGGGCGCCAAAAAGCCGCACATCGACGACGACGACGACGAGGACTCGAATCCCGGCGACGCGACCCACGCCGATCACCTTCCTCATTTCTATGGGCCGAGTCGCGCGCGCCCCCACGACCCGAAGCTGCGGCGGCTGTGCGGTCAGATCGCGCGCGTGCTCAATCTCGCGTTTGGCGGCACGTGCAACGACGATCTCTTGTCGGACCTCGTCGTCGACTCGGTCGAACCGGATCCCGACGCGACGCGCGTGAAGGTGACCGTCTACCTCATGGAGACGCGCGATCGGATCGACCCCGAGATGGTGTTGCAGCACCTCGAGCGCGCTCAGGGATTCCTGCGATCAGAGATCGCCGCGACGGTCGAGCGAAAGAAAGTCCCGCGCCTCGTCTTCTCGCTGAAACGGCCCGCGAACGGGGGAGACCGTTTCACGAACGACCGGTGAGCACGATCGCGGGAGGCACGTTTCGCAGGACGGGGCGGCTCAGCTCGAACTCCCGGAAGCACGCGGTCATCAGTTCGCGCAGCCGCCGTGCGCCGGGCATCGGGTAGGCGTTCAGGTACGTGAACGTTCGGAAGATGCCGTCGCGCCGAAGCACGTCGCGCGTCGCCTCGATGATCGACCGCATCAACGCGGGCCGCATGCTCACGAACGGAAGGCCCGAGATGACCGCTTTCGGTCGCGCCGTCCCGGTGATGCGTAGGATCTGCGACACGTTCTCGACCGAGCCACGGTGGAATCGAAGGTGCGGGAAGCGGTGCTGCAGCACCTCGTAGAACCCCGGGTCGCGCTCGATGCCGAGATAGATCGCGCCTTCCGGAATCCGCCGCGCCAGCACCTCGGTCATGGAGCCCGTGCCGGGCCCGTACTCGAGGACGACGTCGCCCGTCTGGAGGCCGAGGTCCTTCGTCATCGCTTCGCCGAGCCAGCGCGAGCTGGGCACGATCGACGCGACGCGTTTCGGATCCCGAAGAAACTTTCCGAGGAAGTACATCGAACGACTCAGGCTGCCTGGGTCCCTCGACATCCCGTTTCCTTCCATGTGATGAAGATGCGGGCGCATTCTAGCCAAGTCGGACGCGCGGGCGAAACCATTCGGCACGCGCCCCACCACATTGTGCGTGCAACAATAGGACCAAAGCGACGCGCTCCACCTATTGGCACGTTCGCGTCCGGGACCCTCGGTTGGCATTTCCGCTGCGACGGTCTTATCGTTACCCCGAATCTCGATTTCAGGGAGGCGGCCATGCATCGATCTTTCGCTATCGACGTCGTCGGGATTTCGTGTCTGCTCGTCGGGACCTCGTTGGCGCGAGCGCAGGACTGCGGCGCGGGAACGGTGGACGGCGCCGCGGGGCCGCGCGCCGTTCTTTTCGTCAACGGCAGCGCCGGGCTTCCCGGCTCGCACGTCGTCGGCGTCGACCTCGTCACGCCGATCACGCTCCATCTCGATGCCGCGCCGGGCGGGCCGGCGACCGCTCGCTACCTCCTGTGGCTCTGGAACGGGCCGGCGTCGAATGCCGGAGACCTCGTGGTCTCGGGCCAAACGCTCGGCTGTCTGGTGAACCCGACGCCGCTACGCGCCGGCGCGCTGCCTCAACCGGTGCGATGCCTGCGCGGTGTCGGCTCGATGCCGACCGAGTGCGGCGTGCCGCAACGCGCGACCCCGTCGACCGCACCGTTCACGATCACGCGCCGCCGTGGAGTCGGCGCGCCCGGCGTGTTCACCGTGCAAGGGATCATCGAAGACGCGAGCGCGGCGAACTCGAGCGGCTTCAGCGTGACGAATGCCGTTACGCTCGTCGCGAGCGGAGGCGGAAGCGCGCCGTTCGTGCCGCCGCCGCCGGGAGGGACCGCGACGCGCTACGTCGCGCCAACTGGATCGGACGCCGCGAATGGAACGACGCCGCAGACCGCGTGGCGGTCGCTGCAATGGGCGGCGGATCACGTTTCGCCCGGCGACGTCGTGGACGTCGCGGACGGCCACTACGCGCGCTTCACGATCTCGATCGTCGGCACGCAGCAAAGCCCGGTTATCTTCCGCGCGACGGGTTCGGGCGCCGTGATCGACAGCGGCATGTCGTCGTCGCTCTCTCCCGACCGACGCGATGCGATCAAGGTCGACTCGTGCGAGTGGCTCACGATTCACGGGCTTCGAACGGCGAACGCGTTTCGTGCCGGCGCGCGCATCACGAACTCGCTGCACGTCACGATTCAGGCGGGCGTGTTCGCGACCGGCGGAACGTGGGGCATCTTCACCGACTACTCGGACGACGTCGCGCTCATCGGCAACGAGTGCTACGGCTCCATCGCGGAGCACGGCATCTACCACTCGAACTCGGGCGACCGCGCGATCCTTCGCGGCAACTATTGCCACGACAATCACGCGTGCGGCATTCAGATCAACGCGGACCCGTCGCAGCAGGACGGATCGCTCGGCACGCGCGGCGACGGCATCGCGCAAGACTGCGTCATCGAGCAAAACCTTTGCACGCGGAACGGCGTGGGCGGCGGAGCGGCGCTGAACTTTGCGTCGATCCGAAACTGCGAGGTCCGGAACAATCTCCTCGTGAACAACTTCGGCCAGAGCGGGATCGTCCTTTGGGACGGCGGCTACGGGACGCAGTGGGGCAGCATGGGCAACCGCGTTCAGCAGAACACCGTCGTCTTCCAGAGCGGGAACGGCCGCTTCTGCCTCAACTTCTCGAACGGCAGCACGGGGAATCGCGCCCGCAACAACGTGTTTCGCGGCGGCGCGCGCGGCGCGATCACGTTCACCTCGGACTCGCTGTCCGGCTTCGACGAGGACTACGACCTCCTCTCGAGCACGGACAGTTATCCGATCTGCGTCGACGCGAACACCGACGCGACGTACACGCTCGCGCAGTGGCGCACGCTCACGGGCGGCGGCGCGCACGATCAAGCGGCGGTTCCCGTCTTCACGAACGCGGCAGCCGGCGACTTCACGCTGACGGCGGCGTCGCCCGGCGTGAACCAAGGCGCGGCAACCGGCGTCGCCGGCACCTACGACGGCAACCCGCGCCCGATCGGCGTCACCGACATGGGCTGCTTCGAGCGGTGAGCGCGAACGCCTACCGAATCTGCAGCGTCACGGCGTTGGTGACGCTGTAGCGGCGAGGATTCGCGGCGCCGAGATCCTGAAGCACGGCCTGCATCGTGACGATCACGGGTCCGGGCGAGCCGCCGCCGAACCGCAACGTCCACGGCGCATGCCGCGGGGTGCTGGGCATGTCTCGAGTGCCGGCGCAAACGGCGGCGGGCATGCCGGATCCTCGGAGACAGCGCGTCGGCTGCGGCGACAGGGCTGCCTGCAGCGGCGTCGGACCGACGGTGCAGCCGAGCGAGACGCCGGAGACGAGCAGCTCGGTCGCGAGCGACGGACAGACGCCCCACATCCATAGCACGTAGTTCGCCCGGCTTGGGCCTGCGGGAGCCGCTCGCAGCGACACGTCGATGGGAGATCGCAGCCGCGCGACGACGAGCCCATCCGATCCCCCCGTTGATCCGTCGACGCGCAACACCGGGACGATCGCTGCGGCGCCCGCGCCGACGTTGCCTCGAATGCACCGCGTGCGGCACGTCATCGTTCGCCCATGGAGGACGGCCAGGTCGTTCGTGAAGCAGTCGGTCACGACGATGTCCGAGAGTCCGTCACCGTCGAGGTCGCCGATCCGAATCGACCCGGGCTCTCCGCCGACGCCGAAATCCAGGCCGAGCGCGAATGCGCCGGTTCCATCGCCGAGGAATACCGACACGGCTTCGTTGCCGTTCGACGTGACCAGATCCACGTGGCCGTCTCCGTCGAGATCGGCGGTCGCGATTCCGAACGGGCCCAGATCGACGGCGAACGAGTGCGCTTGCGAGAAGCGACCGGAGCCGTCGCCGCGAAGAACCGTGACGCCGCTCGATTGCGCCGTGAATGCGACGTCGAGATGTCCGTCCTCGTCGAAATCTGCGGCCGTCGAGGCGTACGGGAAACTCGAGTCGATCGGCGTGAGGCTCGGCCCCGTGAATCCCCCAATTCCGTCGCCGTGGTAGACGGCCAAACTCGCTGCGACGGTTCGGTCGACCAACGCGACGTCGAGCAAGCCGTCCTCGTCGAAGTCCGCGAAGGAGAGCGATGAAGTGAGGCCGTAGATCGTGTTGTCGTGAGGCGGCGAGAAACCTGCCGCACCGTTCCCGAGCAAGACCGTGACAGTTCCGATGTCGTTCGCGCTGGCCAGATCCAGCATGCCGTCGCGATCGAAGTCGGCCGCAATGACGCGGCGCGGATGACGACCGGTCGGCACGTTGGCGATGCCCGTGAATGCGCCCGTCCCGTCGCCGCGGAAAATGGACACGGTGCTCGGGCCGTAGTTCGCAACTGCGAGATCGACGTGCGAGTCGGCGTCGATGTGTGCGGCCACGAGCGATTCGGGCCCATAGTTTCGCGCATCGATGCGGCGCTGCGCTGCGAAGCCTCCGAACCCGTCGGCCAGAAACACCGACAGATCGTTCGAACCCCCGTTGGCGACGACGAGATCTGCGTCGTTGTTCTCGTCGATGTCCGCGACGCAGACGTCGCTCGGACAGCGGCCTGCGTCGAGGAAGAGCGCGGTCGTGAACGTGCCGTCACCAAGCCCATTCAAGATGGCGACATAGTCTGCGTTCGCGTTCGCGACCGCGAGG
>JACOTG010000185.1 GCA_016178505.1 Planctomycetota bacterium | reverse complement strand
GCCCAGGCAACGCGCGCAGCGAGTCCGCGCGAAATCCTGCGTACGCGAACACGTTCGTCTTCGACAACGACCATCCTTGCGTAGGTCCCGACGCGCCCGTCGACCTCGAGCCGGACGTCGGCATCTTTCGGCGCCGGCCCGCGCGCGGGCTCTCGCGCGTCGTCTGCTACAGCCCGCGTCACGATCTCACGCTCGCCGAGCTGCCCGTCGCCGAAGTCGATCGCCTGCTCGCCGTGTGGCAGGAGCAGTACCGCGACCTCGGCGCGCGACGCGACGTCGCGCACGTGCTCGTCTTCGAGAACAAGGGCGAGGTCGTCGGCGTCTCGAACCCGCATCCGCACTGCCAGATCTACGCCACGAATTTCGTGTTCAAGACGATCGAGACGGAGGCGGGGGCGAGCGCTCGCTACCTCGACGAAACGGGCCGCATCCTCTTCCAGGACGTGATCGCGGGCGAGCGCGCGGACGGCCGCCGCATCCTGTGCCAGCACGGCTCGGCGATCGCGTTCGTGCCGTTCTTCGCGCGTTACGCGTACGAGGTCTACGTCGCGCCGAAGGAAACGCACGCGAGCCTCGCGTCGCTGTCCGACGAGGAACGGCTCGACTTCGCGGCGGCGCTGCGCGAGGTCGTCGTGCGCTTCGACAACCTGTGGCGGCTCTCGTTCCCTTACGTGCTCGCGCTGCACCAAGCACCGACGCGCGGCGACGCGAGCGGCTTCCACTTCCACATCGAGTTTCATCCGCCGCTGCGGAAGCCGAATTTGTTGAAGTATCTCGCCGGCCCCGAAATCGGCGGCGGGAGCTTCCTCAGCGATACGTCGCCCGAGGAGAAGGCGGCCGAGCTGCGCGCGCTGCCGGCGATTCACTACAAGCAGGCCCCGCCGTGACGTCGGAGATCGCGTTGCTCGTCGCGCCGATCCGCCGCATCCACGAGCGCATTCGCGACGCCGTCGTCGCGGGCTGCGAGCGATCGGCGACGCACGCACTATCGCGGGTCGCGCGGGACGGCGCGGGCGACACGATCTATGCCGTGGATCGCGTGGCCGAGCGCGCGCTCGTCGCGCACTTCCGTCGCGAGGAGATCCCAGCCGTTCTCGTTGCGGAAGGATTGCCCGGCGTGAAGGTGTCGTCGCGGAAACCCCGGTGGCGCGTGATCGTCGACCCCATCGACGGGACTCGCGGGCTCATGTACCAGAAGCGAAGCGCGTGGATCCTCACCGCCGTCGCGCCCGACCGCGGCGCCAAGACGACGCTCGAGGACGTGGAGCTGGCCGTGCAGACCGAGATCCCCCTCGTGAAGCAGCATCTCTCGGACTCGGCGTGGGCGATCCGCGGCCGGGGCGCGCACGCCGAGCGCTGGAACCGTCTCACGCGAAAGCGCGGGCCGCTCCGCCTGCGCCCGTCGTCGGCGCGCACGATCGCGCACGGCTTCGCGATGATCGCGCGCTTCTTCCCCGGCGCGCGCGAGACGCTCGCCGCGATCGACGATGAGATCGTGCGCCGCGCGCTCGGACCCGTGAAGCGCGGCAAGGCGGCGTGCTTCGAAGATCAGTACGTCTCGACCGGCGGCCAACTCTGGGAGCTGATGTCCGGCCACGATCGGTTCGTCGCCGATCTGAGGCCGCTCGTCGGCATCGGCATCTGCTGCCATCCCTACGACGTGTGCACGGAGCTGATCGCGCGCGAAGTGGGCGTGATCGTCACCGAAGTCGCGGGCGGGCCGCTCTGCGCGCCGCTCGACGTCGAGCACGACGTCGCGTGGGCGGGCTACGCGAACGCGCACGTGCGCGCGCAGGTCGAGCCGCTCCTCGTCGCGGCGCTTCGAAAGCGAAAGCTCCTGTGAGGATCACACGCGGATCGACGCTCGGCCTTGCCGACGTGGAGGCGTTCGTCGCGAAGCTTCGCGATCATCCGCTCTTCGGTCCCGGCGAGATCATGGTGACCCGCGCGCCGGGTCGCCTCGACGTGATGGGCGGCATCGCCGACTACTCGGGCTCGCGCATGCTCGAACTGCCGATCCGCGAAGCGTGCCGCGTGGCGCTTCAGCGCGATGCCGAGCGGCGCGTGCGCATCGTGAGTGCGGGCCACGCCGATTTCGAGATCGCGCTCGACGACCTCGACGCGATGGACGAGGCTGCGGCACGCGACTTCTTCAGTCGCAATCCCGAGCGGCAGTGGGCCGCGTACGCGGCGGGCGCCTTCGTCGTCCTGCGTTGCGCGCGCCGCACGCGATTTGCCGAGGGAGCACGCATCCTCGTCGACTCGGACGTACCGGAAGGAAAGGGCGTCAGCTCGTCGGCCGCGCTCGAGGTCGCGGTGATGCACGCGATCTGCGCGGCGTTCGCAATCCCGCTCGAGCTGCGCGCGATGGCGCTTCTGTGCCAGCGCGTCGAGAACCACGTCGCGGGCGCGCCGTGCGGCGTGATGGATCAGATGAGCGTGATCTTCGGCGAGCCGAATCGCTTGTTCGATCTCCTGTGTCGTCCCGCGGAAGTCCTCGGCTTCGTCGACGTGCCGCGGGATCTCGCGTTCTTCGGCATCGATTCCGGCGTGCGCCACGCGGTCTCCGGTTCGGACTACGGGAGCGTGCGCGTCGGCGCGTTCATGGGGCGTCGCATGCTGGGCTGTCGTGGATACCTCACGGAGATCACGCCGGCCGAGTTCGAGCGGCACCACGCGTCGAAGCTTCCCGACCGGATTCTCGGCTCCGACTTCCTCGAGCGCTTCGGCGAGACCGGCGATACGGCGACGCGCGTCGATCCGTCGCGCGAGTACGCGGTGCGCGTGCCGACCGCGCATCCGATCTACGAGCACCATCGCGTCAGCGAGTTCGCGGGGTTGCTGCCGAGCGCCGCTACACACGAGCTAGGCGAGCTGATGTACCGGAGCCACGCGAGCTACTCGGCGTGCGGGCTCGGATGCGAGGCGACTGATCGGCTCGTCGCCCTCGCGCGCGAGACCGACGGAGTGTTTGGCGCGAAGATCACGGGCGGCGGCAGCGGCGGGACGGTGGCCGTGCTCGCTCGCGGTCGGGAGCCGGTCGAAGCGATCGCAGCGCGGTTCGCGCGTGAGACGGGACGAATGCCGCACGTGTTCGAAGGCTCGTCGCCGGGCGCGGCGCAATTCGGACATCTGGTGATTCGATGAGCCTGCTCGCCATGTTGATCGCTGCAGCAATCGCCGCCGAGCCGCCGACGCTCACGATTCACGCGGATCGCCCCGGCCCGCGCGTGAATCCGACGCTGTTCGGCATCTTCTTCGAGGAGATCAACCACTCGGGCGATGGCGGTCTCTACGCGGAGCGGGTCCGCAACCGCGACTTCCGTGACGTCGTCGACGGCAAGCCGGTCGGTTGGTCGCTGCGACTCGAGGGCGGCGCGCAGGCAACGCTGACGCTCGGCGGCGCGCACTCGCTTCACGTGGACGTCTCGCAAGCGCCGACGGGCTCGCGCGTGTCGTTGGTGAACGACGGCTACTGGGGCATCGCCATGAAGAAGGGCGCGAGCTACGCGCTTCGAGTGCAGCGGAGCGGCGCCACGGCTCTCGACGTCACTCTCGAGAGCGACTCGATCCGCGCTGTCGCGCGTCGTCGGTTCGATGGGCTGTCGCCCGAGAGCCTGCGAATCGAAGGCGACCTCGTGTCAGACCGCGACGAACCCTCGGCGCGGCTCGTCGTCTCGGCATCGGCCTCGTTCTCGCTCGACTTCGTGTCGCTCGTTCCGCGCGAGACGTGGAAGAGACGACCCAACGGAATGCGCGCGGATCTCGCCGAGAAGCTCGCCGCACTGCAACCCGCGTTCGTGCGATTCCCGGGCGGCTGCTTCGTCGAGGGCGATCGGCTCGAGAACGCGTTTCGCTGGAAGACGACGCTCGGCGACGTCGCGTCGCGGCCCGGGCACTGGAACGACAACTGGGGCTATCGCTCGACCGACGGCCTCGGCTTCCACGAGTACCTGCAGCTGTGCGAGGACCTCGGCGCCGCGCCGCTCTTCGTCGTGAACTGCGGCATGGCACATCGCGACGTCGTGCCGATGGACAAGCTCGACCCGTGGATCCAGGACGCGCTCGACGCGATCGAGTACGCGAACGGGCCAGCGACGAGCGAGTGGGGCGCGAAGCGTGCGGCGAACGGACACGCGGCGCCGTTCGGCTTGCGCTTCGTCGAGATCGGCAACGAGAACGGCGGCGCCGCTTACGCCGAACGCTATCGCGCCTTTCGCGACGCGATCCACGCGAAGCATCCCGACGTGCAGACGATCGCGGACGGCGTCGTGCCTCACGCGATGGATCTCGTGGACGAGCACTACTACTCGTCGCCCGGCTGGTTCTGGACGAACGCGGATCGCTACGACCACGCGGACCGCAAAGGCCCTCGAATCTACGTCGGTGAGTACGCGGTCACGCAAGCGTGCGGCCGCGGCAACCTACGCGCGGCGCTCGCCGAGGCCGCGTTCATGACGGGATTGCAACGCAACTCGGACGTCGTGGCGATGGCGTCGTACGCGCCGCTCTTCGTGAACGCGAACGATCGGCGATGGAACCCGGATCTGATCGTGTTCGACTCGGCGCGAAGCTACGGCACGCCCTCGTATCACGTGCAGCAGCTCTTCGCGGAGAACCGGCCCGACGTCGTCCTGTCGGTCGAGATCTCCGAGGTCCCGAGTGTCCCTGTCGACGCGAGCGGCACGATCGGCGTCGGCACTTGGCGGACGCAGGCCGAGTTCAAGGACATCGTGGTGAGGGGAGGCTTCGAGGCCATTGCCTCCGCGAACTTCGAGGAGGGCGCGAGCGAGTGGCACGCGTCGCACGGCGACTGGATCGCGGTCGACGGCGCGCTTCGCCAGTCGTCGCGCGACGAGGACTGTCGCGATTTATTTGCGATTCCGGCGCTGACCGGCGCGGGCGACTACCAGATCGAGTTGAAGGCGCGGAAGCTCGGCGGCGACGAAGGATTCCTCGTGCTCTTTCACGCTCGCGACGACGCGAACTTCTTTTGGTGGAACGTAGGCGGCTGGGGGAATCGCGAGCACGGAATCGAGAAAGGCGTCGACGGTTCGAAGATCCAAGTGGGCGCGCACGTCGCGGGCTCGATCGACACGGGGCGCTGGTACGCCTTGCGCGTCGCGGTCGGGGGCTCGCACATCCGCTGCTACCTCGACGGCGCGCTCGTGCACGACGTCGTCGACACGCCGGTGCCGACGCTCGCCGCGACCGCGGGCCGTCGCGACGCGACCGGCGAGATCGTGATCGAGGTCGTGAACGGCTCGGATGCGGCCGTGCCGGCTATCGTTCGCACTTCGGGAGTCACCGCGCTCGAGCCGACCGGATCGTCGACGGTCTTGACGTCGGCGAGCCTCGACGACGAGAACTCGTTCGAAGAGCCCGATAGAGTCGCGCCGCGCGACGTGCCGCTCGGCAACGCCGCGACCGAGTTCGCACACACGTTCGCGCCGCGCTCGCTGACGGTGCTTCGATTGAAGGAGAAACGATGATGAAATCCATGCGAGTCCTCGGCCTAGTCACGATGCTCGGCGTCGTCGCATCCGCGATCGGCGCGCCGGAAACGCGGCCGCTCGTGAAGTGCGAGGCGGTGCCGTTGAAACAAGTCCAGATCCGCGACGCGTTCTGGGCGCCGCGCCGCGAGATGAACCGCAAGGTGTCGCTCGTCCACAACCTCGACATGCTCGAGCGCTCGGGCAACGTCCGCAACTTCGAGCTGGCCGCGGCAGGCAAACACGAGGGCTACTCGGGCCCGGTCTACATGGACTCGGACATCTACAAGGCGATCGAGGCGGTCTCGTACTCGCTCGCGACCGACCCCGATCCGGAACTCGACAAGCGCGTCGACGCGATGATCGCGAAGATCGCCGCCGCGCAGATGCCGGATGGCTATCTCGACACGCACTACCAAGTGAACGCGCCGACGAAGCGCTTCACGAACTTGCGCGATCACCACGAACTCTACTGTGCGGGGCATCTCTTCGAGGCCGCCGTCGCGCACTTCCAGGCGACCGGGAAGAGAACGCTCCTCGACGTGGCGACGCGCTACGCGGATCACATCGCGTCGATCTTTGGCGACGTCCCGGGGAAGCGCATGGGATATCCCGGCCATCCGGAGTGCGAGGTCGCGCTCGTAAAGCTGTGGCGCGCGACGGGGCAGCGCCGCTACTTCGATCTCTCGCGCTTCTTCGTCGAAAACCGCGGCACGCACTTCTTCGCGACCGAGCACGCGACGCCGCTCGATCACTACGATGGCACCTACTGGCTCGACGAGGTGCCGATCCGCGAGCGCCGCACGATCGCCGGCCACGCGGTGCGCGCGGGCTATCTCTTCTCGGGCGTCGTCGACGTGGCGCGCGAGACGGGCGACGCCGCGCTCCTCGCGATGATCGACCGCGTGTGGAAGGACGCGACCTTGAAGAAGACGTACGTCACCGGCGGCATCGGCCCGTCGGGCTCGAACGAGGGCTTTACGACCGAGTACGACTTGCCGAATCTCACCGCGTATCAGGAGACGTGCGCGTCGGTCGCGATGGCGATGTGGAATCACCGGCTGAATTTGCTCTACGGCGATGCGCGCTACGCCGACTGCGTCGAGCAGGCGCTCTACAACGGCGTGCTCGCGGGCGTCTCGCTCGACGGGAAGAAGTTCTTCTATGACAACCCGCTCGAGAGCCGCGGCGATCACCACCGCTCGGACTGGTTCGGCTGCGCGTGCTGCCCTCCGAACGAAGCGCGCACGCTGTCGGGGCTCGGCGAGTACGTCTACGCCACGTCGGAGCGCGCGCTGTGGGTGAACCTCTACGTGAAGGGCGCGGTCGAGGCGACCGTCGCGGGCGCGCGCATCGCGATGGACGTGGCGACCGACTATCCATGGGACGGCGCGGTGAAGTTTACGCTGCGACCCGAGCGCGAAACGACGTTCGGCCTCCGCCTGCGCGTGCCCGGCTGGTGCCGCGGCGCGAGCGCGAAGGTGAACGGCGCGGCGGAGAGCGCGCCCGTCGAGCGCGGCTACCTCGTCCTCGATCGCGCGTGGAAGGCGGGCGACGTCGTCGACCTCGACTTGCCGATGCCCGTGCGACGCGTCGCTCGCGATCGCGCGCGGCCCCATCGTCTACTGCCTCGAGGGCTGCGACCACGACGTGCCCGTGACGTCGATCGCCATTCCCGCCGGCGCAACGCTGACGCCGAAGCGCGAGCCCGATCTCCTCGGGGGCATTGTCGTGCTCCACGGCGACGGCGAAGTCGCGGGCGAGTCCGAATGGCCGGGCGGCCTCTATCGCACCGCAGCTCCGCCGAAGCGCGTCGCCGTCACCGCCGTGCCGTACTGCGTGTGGGACAACCGCGCCGCGGGCGAGATGCGCGTGTGGATCCCGACGTCGCCGCCCGCGCCGATCGCCGGCGGCCCCGAGCGCCGCGCGAAGATCGTGCTCTCGTTCACGAGCGGCAACAGCCAGCCGTGGGGCATCAACGACGGCGTCGAGCCGAAGTCGTCGAGCGAGCAGCCCGCCGCGCTGTGCCACTGGTGGCCGCACAAAGGGGGCGACGAGTGGGTCGAGTACACTTGGCCAAAGCCGATCACGACGAATGGCGTGCGCGTCTACTTCTTCGACGACACCGGCCGAGGCGAGTGCCGCCTCCCCACCGCATGGAAGCTCGAAGCGAAAGACGGCGACACATGGAAACCCGTCGACGTCCCAAGCGGCTTCGCGGTGAAGAAGGACACGTGGTGCGAAGCGCGCTTCGCTCCGCTGACGACGACCGCGCTGCGGATCGCCGTGACGATGCAACCCGGCTTCGCAGCGGGCATCCACGAATGGAAGATCCTCGCAACCGACGAGGAGTAGCCGGACCGCGTAACGCATACGGAGCCAGGCTCAACTCCGGCGGATTATTTCGCACTCCTCACACTCGCTGCCAAGCGCTTCGAGGTTGCCTTGCCCCTTCTCCCTGAGGCATTCGTCGAACGCGAGCATCGAGTCCCTGGTCGACTCGCTGAGCGGATCGCAGGCATTGCGCGTTCGGTTGACCCGGACGAAGCATCCCGATACAGTCCGACGCCGAATCGCCAGTCCTCGGAGAAGCGGGGCTGTCATGCTGAACTGCTGCGTTCATGCGGCCAGCGCGGAGGACCCGTCGTTCGGCGACATCGACACACGCACACCTGTGAAGCGCGATGGCCAAGATCACCTTTGAGCCGAAAGGGGGGGACGACGTTTGACGGCACGAGCAACTACGATGTTCTCCGAAGAGATGAGGAAAGAGGCGTTCAAGGCCACGAACGGCGAGTTCGGGTGGACACGGGCACAGGTGCCTCGGATTGTCGAGATTCTCACCGAACGGGACTTCGCGATTCTCGGGGGAGAACTGTGGTGGGTGCTTGATGGCGCGCTCACGTGGAACGGCTTGATTCCTCAACGGACAGGCGCAGACGCGGTCTATCCATGGGAAACGAAACAGCACCGAGACGAGCCCTGGTCTGAGTTCGTTCGGCGTTGCGCCTCGGACACTATTGCCGCCGTCTCGACGTGGCCGCGTTCCGGCGACCTTCCTTCGAACCTACCGGGTAGAGTCCTTTACAACCTGACATGGGTGAGCGAAGCCGAATATGACGAACTGGATAGGCGTGCGGTCTAAGAACGTGATGCAGCTGCCGGTCCGGTTCGTCACGCCGCGTGGTGGCGCAATCGTGCCACCCCACGCCGCAGCTCAGCTTGGGCGTTAGGCGGCACAGCGGACCGGACGACAGGCACGCGGTGATTGTGTTGCTCTTTACCCGGATCGACGAGGAGCGTTCATGAAACCGTACAGGATCGCGACACTTCTGCTCTCTTGTGGCGCCTCGTTGCCGGGGTGCGTCTCGTTCCCACGCGGCAACACCGCGGCGACACCAGTACGGTCTGGTGCGGACCCGGAGATCGCCACGTTCATCGGGAAGATCCGCGCTGTGGACAATCACAGTCACGCGAACAGCGTCGTTCCCGGCGATTCGGACGCCGACGCGCTGCCGCTCGACGGCATTCCGATCGACTTGCCGGCGCAGCTCCGGCCGGACAACCCGGACTGGCTCGCCGCGTACAAGGCGCTCTACCAGTATCCGCACGCCGACCTGAGCGACGCGCACACGACCGAGTTGCGCAGCCTGATGCAGGGTGTCGCCAAAGCACAGGGCGAGAAGTTCCCCACGTGGGTGCTCGACCAAGTCGGCACGGAAGTGTTGCTCGCGAATCGCATCGCCATGGGTCCGGGGCTCGCGCCGCCGCGCTTTCGCTGGGTGTCGTACGTCGATGCGCTGATGCTGCCACTGTCCACGAAGGCCGAGGCTGCCGCGTCGCCCGATCGCGAAGTCCTGTTCCCGCTGGAAGACAAGCTCCTCCAGCGCTACCTGTCCGACCTCCGGATCGCGAATCGCCCCGCGACGCTCGATGCGTATCTGAAGACGGTCGTGACGCCGACGCTCGAGGCGCAGCGGAAGGGCGGCTGCGTCGCCGTGAAGTTCGAGGCCGCGTACCTCCGTTCACTCGACTTCGCGGACGTCCCCGCCGGGATGGCGAGCGAGATCTACGCGAAGTACGCCGCCGGCGGCGAACCGTCCCACGCCGACTACAAGGCGCTCCAGGATTTCCTCTTCCGCACCATCGCGCGCGAGGCCGGTCGGCTCGGGATGGCGGTCCACATCCATTCGTTCGAAGGATTCGGCCCGTACTACGGCGCGGCCGGGGCCGACCCGCTGCTCCTCGAGTCGGTGTTCAACGACGCGACGCTCCGCCAGACGAACTTCGTCATCATCCACGGCGGCGGCGTCTATGCGGCTCACGCGGGCGCGATGCTGTGGAAGCCGAACGTCTACGCCGACGTGTCGCTGATGACCCTCGTCTACACGCCGGCGAAGCTAGCCGAGGTGCTGAGGGGCTGGCTCACACAGTACCCGGAGAAAATCCTCTACGGCTCCGACGCCGTCGCGCTCGGACCGGACATGGGTTGGGAAGTCGCCGCCTGGATCGCTGCCAAGAACGCGAGAGCGGCTCTCGCGTTGGCGCTCTCCGACATGATGCGGACGGGCGAGGTCAGTCGCGCTCGCGCCGAGGAGATCGCGACGATGGTGATGCGCACGAATGCCGCGAGGCTGTACAAGTTGGAGCTGAAGTGATGAGGATCCAACCAGCCACAATCTCTTCCCGTTCGAGTTTGCGTATTACGCTGCGTCTGGGCTCGTCGTCGCGTGCGGCGTTTTCGTGATGCATCGCGTCCTGGGTGTGCGGTCCACGTCAGGGAAGGAATCGCACGATGTCACCTAACCCGTGGCTGCAACGGAGGCACGCGTGCGTGCCACTGAGCCGTAAACCATTTGGCACCGAGGTCGCGTCGTGACACCTGAAATGCTCATCGTTGAAGGTCGGCGGCTCGTTCGCCCCTGCGTCTTCCTGCGACCCACAGGACCGGGTCCGGTGGCCGCCGTGTGGCATGATCGCGACGCTGCTGAAATCGCAGACTCAGGTCACCGCTGCTGGATCACCGTGGACGCGCGATTCGTGCCACGCTTGTCGAACGACATCACCGGATACCTCAGCATCTTCACCGACGAAAAGAAATGCGAAGGCGGTCGAATCGAAGTTCACGCGGTCCGTCCCAATCGGCCCGGCATCGAACTGCACGCGTCCGAGGAGTCCGTCCTTCCGCCGATTGATGCGATCTTTGCCCGCGGTTCCGACGCGGTAGGAGATTGGCTGGCCGACAATGACTGGTCGCGCGATGAGCGATACAACGACAACTTCCGCGACCGCGCAATCGTCAACGTGTACGAGCGCGAGTGGTTCAACGAGTATCCGCCGTACCGGCAAGACGACACCTACGCCGTGCTAGGTGGATGGCATTGGCCCGGCGCCGACGATGATTGGCATCGGATGATCGATGAACAGCTCCTCGTTTTCACCGTTCACGACTCCGAGCCGTGGGTCGAGGGGTGGCGCATGCAAACCAGTGAATTCAGGGTCATCCAGCGCATCACGTAAGCCGTTCCGGACGAGGCGCGGTGCCGCTTCGCCGTCGCGCGAACGCTTGTCGCGACGGACGGCGACACGTGGGTCATCTCGGAGCGCGCTGCGGTCCACGTCGACCGGGAAGAAGATCGCCATGGCTCGCATTCATCGATTGCTCAGCTCCGCGGCGATTCTCGTCAGCGCCGCAGTGCCGTCGCTCGCACAGCAAACGCTTCGTGTGAGCGTCGACTCCAATGGCGTCGAGTCGAATTACTCGAGCGGCGCAAACTACTCGCGGGGCGGACCGGTCGTTTCGTGACATAGTCATCGCCCCACCGTTCGCGCCGAACGCCCCATCGCCGATCGTCGTGTGGAACAACTTCGGGCACGCCCGCGCTCTCGGCACGCCGACCCTGACGTCGTCCGCTGCGCCTACATCGCTCGTTCGGCGCGCAGGCGGTGCGCAGCAGCGAGCTCGCGTGACGTTGCAGGGACTCGTCGAAGACGATGATTCGCGTGTTCCGGAGCACGTGAGCGTGACGAACGCGATCGTCCTTCGGATTGAGTGACGCGCAGCGCGCGTGCGTCAGCGCCAGTCGCCGGAGAGCACGAACGCGCCCCACGTCGACGGCATCGCGTTGCCTTCGAGCCTCGCGCGATTCCTCGCCAGCATCTCGAGCTGCGCGCCCCGAAGCGCTTCGAGTTTGCCCTGGCCCTTTTCCCAGAGGCGCTCGTAGAACGCGAGCATCAGGTCCTTGGTCGACTCGTCTCTGACGTTCCACAGTGAGCTGATCACGGTCTTCGCGCCCGCGAGGTGGAACGCGCGCCGCAAGCTCATCATGCCCTCGCCCGCGCGCGCGGTGCCGAGCGCCGTTTCGCACGCGGACAGGACGACGAGATCGCAGCCGCGAAGGTCGAGCCAGCCCACCTCTTCCGCCGTGAGCAAGCCGTCGTCGCGGCCGGGCGTGCGCCGGTTGGCGCCCGCGCACACGAGGCCCGAAAGGAATCCCGGCGAGTAGCCGGTGACGAGTCGCTCCTGCGGGCTCGCCCCGCGCCGCTCGTCCACTCGCTCTTGCGCGCTGTCCCACATCGACGGGAGCGCTTCGGGTTGGAAGTACCCGTGCGTGGCGAGGTGGACGATCGAGTAGCGGGAGATCTCTTGCTTCAGCCGCTCTTCGGTCGGCGCAGAATCCTGCAAGGTCGAATGCCTTCGGCCGGCGAACGCTCGAGTGAAGAGGCGATCGATGCCGTCCGTCTCGAGCCGCGTCTGTTCGAGCGCGCTCCACGTTCGATGAAGATCGGCGGGTGACGCGGCGGCGCTTGCCGATCCCGCGGGAGCCGCGCCGGCGGAGTCGTAGTCGATGGCGCCGACGATGAGCGCGCTGGGCTCGCTGCCGCTCCTCCTCGATGACGTCGAGATCTCCACGAGGCTCGCGGCGTCCGCGAGGTAGACGAACGCCCGCTTCTCCACGAGGAACGAGCCATCGGCATCGGGCAGAGTCTCGAACGGGAGCGTGCCCAGGAACGCGTCGGGGCAGACGAAGATCGTCTCCGCGTCTCCGACGACCTTGGCGATGGGCACCCAAAGAACTCGAGCAAGGCGATCGCCCGTCTCGCGGGCCGATCGCTCCTTGCTCGACGTGACGTTGCCGACGCCTCGCCGGGAAGCGACGCTGCGATCCGCGACGAGGTTCTCGAGAAACGCCTTCACCGCTTCCGCGATCGGCGCGCTCGGGCCGAGGTCGATCCACTGCGGGCTCGTTTCCCCGGCGCGAACCACCCACGCGCTCACGTGCGGCGCGGTCCACGTGCCTCGGCGCGCGACCTCGCCGCCGCGACGCTCCCCCGGCTCGTAGTACCGATGCACGAGGAAGTCGACGACGGCGGACTTCGCGGGAAGGGCGCGCGCAACGTCGGCCGGAGTCACGGTTCGTTCGCCCGCGAATG
>JACOTG010000195.1 GCA_016178505.1 Planctomycetota bacterium | reverse complement strand
CTCGACTGCTCGCGCCCGTCCTCGGCGACGGGATCCCTTGCGAAGTGCCGCGATGGACTTCTTGAACTCCGCGTCCAGCTCTTCGGCGCTCGCGAACCCGAGGGCTTTCCAACTCGGCGAGGTCGTCGTGCCGCCGTAGTACGCGCGCAGGTAGTCGACGAAGGCTCGGCGTCCGGCGTCGCCGCGGCGATTCAGCATGAAGAACGAGACGCTCGCGGATTCCTCGTAGAAGATGCCGATCGCGCTCATCGGGAGGACGCCGAGGTGGTTTCGCGGCTTCACTTGGAGGAGCGGTGCATCGCTGAGCCGGACGAACTGCTCGTAGGTCAAGTCGACCAGCTCGTGCGCCGGGAAGTTCTGGTTCTTCGCCTCGACCTGCACGGTCGCATCGAGCGCCAAGATCGTCTCGTCGTCGAAGTGCGACCGGCGCTGCGCCGCGTCGATCGTTTCTCCCTCGACGAAGGTCGCGATGCCTTCGACGACCCACGCACCGGGCTGATCGGCCTTCACGCTTTCTCCGCCCGCGGGCGAAAGCCAACGTCGATCGATCCAATGATGCGTCAGCTCGTGCGCGACCACCTCGTACAGGCTGCGTCCGCGGTCGTTTCCCGTCTCTTTTTCCGACGGCGTGTAGAAGCGCGAAACGTGTTCGTCCGGCGCGTAGTAGCCCGCGGACCATCCCAAGTCGGATTTCACTTCCGGCTTCTCGGCGAGGTACGAGTCACGGGTCGCGTGCAGGCGAACCTCGAGGCGATCGTCGTCGCTCGCGACGTTTCCGCGCGAGCCGCCGAGATACGACTCGAGCGCGTCGACCGCGCTCTCGCCGCTCCTCAGGCACGAGTCCACCACGGTCGAGTCCTTCTCGAGCGAAAGGAGGAGGAGCGAATCGTCCGGGGCGAGGCACGCCGGAAGGACTTGGCGCTTGTTGCTCGGAAAACCAAGCGGCGACACGATGAGCCACGCGACCGTTCCCGGTTGCTCGCCGGCGATCGGCGAGAGCGTGAACTCGCGCGGCGTGTCGCTTCCGCCGCCGCCAATTTGGCCGATGTCTCGCGACGAGACGCGGGGCGTCGCCTTCTTCCCGCCCCCCGCTTCGAGCCCTTCGAGCGGACATCGAAGGAGAGTGGCGAACTCGCCGAGGTAGTGCTCCTTCGTCGTGATCGCGACGCCGTTCACTGCCGGCGCCGCTCCCGTTTTTCGCGGCGCGACGGTGACGAGGCCGGCCGCGTCGAACGGGGTGGTCGGCGAGAGGACGTTTCCCGTGCGCGCGTCGATGACGTTGAGGCAACGGCTCGCAACGACATAGATCTTGCCCCCGTAGATGCAGGGGCGGCCGATGCCCGCGAGCTTCTTTTCCCATCCCATGCCGAAGCCGTTCGCTTGGTGCGCGAATCCGCGGATCGACGTGCGTCCGCAGACGATCACGGTTCCCTGCCAGGTCGCGAGCTCGACTTTTCCACCGTTGCCGAGTTGGCGGGCGTGACCGACCTCGGTTCCGGTCGACGCCTGGAGCGCGTGCAGCTCGCGAGCGTCGCCTTTCTTCGTCGCGATGAACACGACGCCGCCCCACGCGACCGGTTCGCAGATCATCTCGCCCGGAAATTTCATGCGCCACGCGACGTCGGGCTCCGTGCGAAGCGGCGCGACGTCGATCCACGCGCTGCGCGATGCGTTGCCGCGTGCTTGGTTCCATTCGTGCGCGGCGGGCTCGTTCACGTCGCCAGCGGCGAACGCGCTCCGGGTCGCGATCGATCCGGCCAGCAAGACAACGAATGCGACGGTTTTTCGGCAAGACGTGACCATGAGCATCCTCCTCTCGAAACGTCGGGTGACGGCGGGAGGATTCTATGCCGAGTCGCTCGACGGCGACTACGGTGCGGGTGCGGAGCTGGTAGAATCCGCGCCCTTTCTACTCCTTGGCGTTGCCTATCGCGTTGATGTCCATCCCGAGCCGTTGTCTTTGCCGATCGGGTGGATGCCCGACCCGAAGTGTGCGAGCGTGAAGAAACCCGACGTGATCATCGTGGGCGCCGGCGTCATCGGCTGCGCGTGCGCGCGACTCCTCGCGCGACGCGGCGCGAAGGTCGTCGTGCTTGATCGCGGCGAGCCGGGCGGCGAAGCGTCGAACGCCGCGGCCGGGATGCTCGCACCGCTCGGCGAGGCGCACGAACCGGGGCCTTTTTTCGACCTGTTGCGTGAGAGCGCCGCGATGTTTCCCGCGTTGGCGAAGGAGCTCCACGACGAGACCGGCATCGACGTCGAGTACCGCCGCGAGGGCTTGCTCGAGGTCGCGTTCGGGGACGACGACGAGCGCGCGCTTCGCGAGCGCGCGAGGTCGATCGCCGCGCGTGGCCTCTCCGTCGAGACGTGGGACGCGTCGGCCGTGCGCGAGCGCGAGCCGGCCGTCGCGGAAGACGTGCGCTTCGGCCTGTTCTTGCCGGACGACCACCGCGTCGATCCCGTGAAGCTCACGCTCGCGCTGTGGAGGTCGGCCGCGGACGCCGGCGCCGAGTTCCGCCTCGGCGCGCCCGTGACGCGAGTGATCGACGAGCCGAACGGCGTCGAGGTCGGCGGCGAGCGGTTACAGGCGAGCGAGGTCGTGATCGCAGCCGGCGCGTTCTCGGGTCTGATCCCCGGCGCGTTGCCGCGGCCCGACGACGTACGTCCCGTGCGAGGACAGATGGTCGCGGTCGAATCGTCGCGCCGCCTCCTGCGCCGCTCGGTGAAGTCCGCGCACGCGTACCTCGTCCCGCGCGACGACGGCCGCATCCTCATCGGCGCCACCGTCGAAGACGTCGGCTTCGACAGGACTGTCACCGCGTCGGCCGTTCGCGACTTGCTGTCGGCCGCGACGCGCATCGTCCCCGCGATCGCGACGTGCCGCTTCCGCGACGCGTGGTCGGGCCTGCGCCCGCGCTCGTCGACCGACGCGCCGATCATCGCCCGCGCGCGCGAGGGCCTCGTCATCGCCACGGGCCACTTCCGAAACGGCATCGTCCTCGCGCCGGCGACCGCGAAGCTCGTCGCAGCGATCGTCTCCCAGGGAGCCCCGTCGAAGTCCGCGACGTCGCGAATGCACTCGCGTCACGTGCGTTGACGATCGCGGGAACTCGACGTGATGGCAGCGGTTTCGGCTCGTGCTAGGATGGCGCCTCATTTTTCCGACTCGATGGAGTGAACGATGTCCCATGTGCTGCAAGGGAAGTTCGACGGCAAGGGGAAGCGCTTCGCGATCGTCGTGAGCCGGTTCAACGAGGCGCTGTCGCAGCGGCTGCTCGACGGCGCGGTCGATGCGCTCGTGCGCCACGACGTCCGCGATGCCGACATCACGGTCGCGTGGACTCCGGGCTCGTACGAGATTCCACTCGTCGCGAAGAAGCTCGCCGCCGCGAAGGGCGCGAAGGCGCCGCACGCGGTCATTTGCCTCGGCGTGGTCGTGCGCGGCGAAACGCCGCACTTCGACTTCGTCGCGGGCGCGGCGTCGACGGGCATCGCGAAGGCGGCGCTCGAAACGGGCGTCCCGATCCTCTTCGGCATCATCACCGCCGACACGATGGAGCAAGCTGCCGACCGCGCGGGCGGCAAGTCGGGGAACAAGGGATTCCAGTCGGCGCTCGCCGCGCTCGAGATGGCGAACCTCATGGCGCAGCTCTAGGTCACCGTCACGATGACGATGCCCCGCCGCCGCACCAAAGCCCGCGAGCTCGCGCTCCAGTTCCTCTACCAGCTCGACGTTCGCGGCGCCGACGCGCTCAACGAACTCGACGCGTTCCTCGACCGGGGCGGCACGCCCGACGACGTCCGCGAATTCGCGAACGAGCTCGTCCGCGGATGCCACGAGCATCGCCCGGAGATCGACGCGCACATCAAGCGTGTCGCGGAGCACTGGGATCTCTCGCGCATGGCCGTCATCGATCGAAACGTGCTGCGGATCGCGATCTTCGAGCTCGCGCACCGGCCCGATGTCCCGCCGAAGGTCGCCATCAACGAAGCCATCGAGCTCGGCAAGAAGTACTCGACGAAGAACTCGGGCGCGTTCATCAACGGCATCCTCGATCGCATCCGCATCCAGTTGGCGGAAGGCCGCGGGGAGTAGCACACGACATGGCGTTCGGGCTCGGCGGCGCGCTCGGGAAGCTTCGCGCCGGATTGCAGAAGACGCGCGAGAAACTCTCGCAGAGCCTCAAGGGGCTCTTCGCAATCGGCCGCAAGCTCGACCAAGACCTCATCGACGAGCTCGAGGAAAAGCTGATCGCGGCCGACATGGGCCCCGCGACCGCGACTCAGATCATCGACGAAGTGAAGGCCGCGTACAAAGCGCGCGCGTTCAAGGATCCCAACGACGTCTACGTCTTCCTGAAGGACAAGATCCGCGCGCTGCTCGGCGGGCCCGACGCGGGCGGCGACATCCGATTCGCGGCGACGCCGCCGACCGTCGTGCTCGTCGTCGGCGTGAACGGATCCGGCAAGACGACGTCGATCGCGAAGCTCGCGTCGATCCTCACCAAGGAAAAGAAGAAGGTGCTCCTCGCCGCGTGCGACACCTTCCGCGCCGCGGCCGTCGAGCAGCTCGAGATCTGGAGCCAGCGCATCGGCGTCGAGATCATCAAGGCGCAGACGGGCGCGGATCCGGCCGCAGTCGCGTTCGATGCCGCCGACGCCGCCGTCGCGCGAAAGGTCGACGTCCTGCTCGTCGACACCGCGGGCCGCCTCCACACGAAGGAGAACTTGATGCAGGAGCTGGGGAAGATCCAGCGCGTCATCAAGAAGAAGCTCCCGGACGCGCCGCACGAAGTGCTGCTCGTGCTCGACGCGACCACCGGACAGAATGCGATCGCGCAGGCGAAGACGTTCCGCGAGGTGGTCGACGTGACGGGCCTCTTCCTCGCGAAGCTCGACGGCACGGCCAAGGGCGGCGTCGTCATCGGCATCCGCAACGAAGTCGGCCTGCCGGTCAAGTTCGTCGGAGTCGGCGAGACGCCCGACGACGTCGAGCGCTTCGATCCCGATGCGTTTGCCGAGGCGCTCTTCGAGTGACGTCGGATCGGCCGCCGCGCGGCTTCCTGTGGTTCGTCCTCTTCCTCGTCCCGATCCTGCCGCTGCCCTCGTTCCTCCTGCTCTTCTTCGGCGATGCGTCGAAGGCGTCGACCGTTCCACCGGTCGATCTCGACGTCTCGAAGTGGGCGATCGGCGGCGCTTTGGTTTCGCTGCTGGCCGTCTTCCTTCTGGCGCGCGCCGCCGTGCATCGCGAGATCCCGCCGCTTCGCGTGCCGCACGCCGGCGCGTGGCTCTTTGCGCTCGCCGCGTGGCAAACGATCTCGGCACTGTGGGCGTCGAACGGCGAGGTCGCGCTCGAGACCGCGACGCGCACGGGATGGCTGCTCGTCCTCTACGTCGTCGTCGTGAACCTCTGCGACGAGTCCGCGGCGCTGCGCCGAGCGGCAACGGCGCTGGTCGCCGCGGCCCTCGTGATCACGCTCTACGGTTTGCTGCAGCTCGGCGGCCTCGACTTCCCCGGGATCGATGCCGGCGCGCGACGTCTTCCGGTCTCGACGCTCGGCAACACGAACTTCGCGTCCGAGTGGATCGTCGCGACGCTGCCGATCGTCGTCGCTCTCGCGCTCGGCTCGGCGACCTGGCTCGGGCGAGCTGGATTCGGGATCGTCGCAATCGCACAAGCGGCGCACGAGATCGCAACGCGCACGCGCGCTGGGCCGTTCTCGTTGGCCGTCGCGTTCGCCCTCGCTTTCGCGTGGTGGCTTTGGAACGCGCGCGGCCGGCGCGCCGCGGCACTCGCGATCGTCGCCGTGCTCGTCGCCGGTGCGCTCGGCTACGTCGCAACTCAGTGGTCCTCGCCGTCCGGAGTCGTGCGGCGCGAGACCGACGTCGCGATTGCGCGCCTGTGCGTCGCGCATCCCGTCGCGGGAGTCGGCGCCGGCAACTTCCCGTT
>JACOTG010000194.1 GCA_016178505.1 Planctomycetota bacterium | reverse complement strand
CCCGACGCGCGCACGCCCGACGAACTGTGGGAAAACGTCCGTGCCGGGCGACGCGCGTTTCGTCGCATGCCCGACGAGCGGCTTCGTCTCGCGGACTACTACTCGTCGAATCGCGCGGCGCCGGATCGCACGTACTCGACGCAAGCCGCGCTGGTCGAAGGGTTCGAATTCGATCGCGTGGCGTTTCGCGTCGCGGGCTCGACGTTTCGCGCCGCGGACCCGGCGCACTGGTTGGCGCTCGACGTTGCCTCGCGAGCGCTCGCGGACGCGGGCTTTGCGGACGGCGAGGGGCTCCCGCGCGCGACGACCGGCGTCGTGCTCGGCAACACGCTCACGGGCGACGCCTCGCGCGCGAACACGCTGCGGTTGCGCTGGCCCTACGTGCGTCGCACGCTCGAGGCGGCGCTCGAGCGCGAGGGCCTCGATCCACAGCAGCGCCGCTCGCTCCTCGAGACGCTCGAGCGCAACTTCAAGGATTCGTTCCCGCCGATCGGCGAAGAGTCGCTCGCCGGCGGGCTCTCGAACGTGATCGCCGGCCGCATTTGCAACCACTTCGATCTCCACGGCGGCGGCTTCGTCGTCGATGGAGCGTGCGCATCGTCGCTCCTCGCCGTCACGCAGTCGTGCGCCGCGCTCGACGCCGGCGACCTCGACGTCGCGCTCGCGGGCGGCGTGGACCTGAGCCTCGATCCGTTCGAGCTGGTCGGCTTCGCGAAGGCGGGCGCGCTCGCGGCGGACGAAATGCGCATCTTCGATCGGCGGGCGACCGGCTTCTTGCCCGGCGAGGGCTGCGGGTTCGTCGCGCTGATGCGGCTCGAAGACGCGGTTGCGGAAGGCCGTCGCGTGCACGCGGTGATCCGCGGGTGGGGCGTCTCGTCCGATGGCGGCGGCGGTCTCACGCGACCCGAGGCGGAGGGGCAACTGCTCGCGCTTCGTCGCGCGTACGCGCGCGCCGGATTCGGCATCGACGCCGTCGACTACATCGAGGGGCACGGCACCGGAACCGAAGTGGGCGACGCGACCGAGCTCGATGCACTCACGCGCGCGCGTCGCGAATCGGGCGCACCCTCGCGCGCGGCGGCGATCGGCTCGATCAAAGCGGTGATCGGACACACGAAGGCGGCGGCCGGAGTCGCCGGGCTCATCAAGGCGACGATGGCCGTGCGCGATGCCGTCCTTCCTCCGACGACCGGCTGCGTCGAGCCGCACGCGCTCCTCGCGTCGAGCGATGCGGCGTTTCGCGTGCTCGCGGAATGCGAGCCGTGGCCCGACGTCGAGCGACGCCGCGCGGGCGTGAGCGCCATGGGCTTCGGCGGCATCAACACGCACGTCGTCATCGAGTCCGCGACGAGCGAGCGGCCGAGCCCCGCGCGAGTCGTGTCGCCCGCGCCGGACGCGGAGCTGTTCGTCTTCGGCGGCGACGACGCCACGGAGCTGCTTGCTCGCGTCGAAGCGATTCGATCGATCGCGGCGCGGCTGTCGCTCGCGGAAATCGGCGACGTCGCGGTCGCGCTTGCGGATCGCGTCGATCGCCGTTGCGTGCGGGCCGCGATCGTGGCATCGACGCCGGCGGAGCTGTCGGCGCGGCTCGAGATGCTGGCGTCGTGGCTCGATGCGGACGTCACGTCGCGTGTCGACGCCGCCTCGGGGATCTTCCTCGGCGTGGGCACCATGCCGCCGCGCATTGGCTTCCTCTTTCCGGGGCAAGGATCGCCGGCTCAGAGGGACGGCGGCGCGTGGCGCCGGCGCTTCGATTTCGTGCGCGAGCTGTACGCGCGATTCGGCGCTTCGCACTCCGGCGACGGCGTGGCGACCGACGTCGCGCAGCCCGCGATCGCGCTCGCATCGCTCGCCGGACTGCGCACGCTGCGCGCGCTCGGGGTCGACGGCGACGTCGCGCTGGGCCACAGCCTCGGCGAGCTCGTCGCGCTCCACTTTGGCGGCGCGCTCGACGAGGAATCGCTCGTGCGCATCGCGACGGCGAGAGGTCGCGCGATGGCGGAGTTCGGGGCGCGAAACGGCGCAATGGCGAGCCTCGAGGCCGACGCGGCCACGACGAGCGCGCTCCTCGCGGGAACGAGCGTCGTGATCGCGGGGCGAAACGCGCCCGGGCGCACGGTCGTCTCCGGCGAAGCCAGCGAGGTCGAAAGAATCGTTGCTGCATCCAAAGCACGCGGGATCTCCGCCGTGCGCCTGTCCGTTTCGCACGCGTTCCACTCGCCGCTCGTTGCGGCTTCGGCTGGTCCTCTCGAGGAGTGTCTCCGCAAGGAGACGTTCGCACCACTCGAGCGCGCCGTCTTCTCGACGGTGACGGGCGCGCGCCTCGACGCTCGCGAAGACCTGGTCGCTCTCCTCGTGAAACAGGTGACGTCGCCCGTGCGCTTCGCGGAGGCCCTTGCCGCCGCGCGATCCAGCGCGGACCTGTGGATCGAGGTCGGCCCGGGTCGCACGCTCGCGACGTTGGCGTCGGATCAAGTCGACGCGCCCGTGATCGCGACCGACGCGGGTGGCGCGTCACTTCGCGGGCTCCTCGCGGCAGCGGGCGCCGCGTGGTCCATGGGAGCACCGCTCGACCTCGGCGCTCTCGTCGCGGGTCGATTCTCGCGACCGTTCCCCATCGACGATTGGCGGCCGCGATTCTTCGCGAGCCCGTGCGAGAGCGCGCCCGTCTCGGACGCGCCCGAAGACCGCGTGGTTGCGGAGGTCCCGACTCCGCCGATCCACGGAGCGCCGAGCGGCGACACGCTGGGACTCGTGCGTCGCCTGGTCGCCGAGCGCGCGGAGCTTCCCGAATCCGCCGTCTTGGAGGGGAGTCGCCTCCTTGACGACCTGCACCTGAACTCGATCGCCGTCTCCGAGATCGTCATCGATGCGGCCCGCCGGCTCGGGCTCGCGCCGCCCGTTTCGCCGCACGATTTCGCCGACGCGACGGTCGGTGCCGTGGCGCGTGCGCTGGAGTCGCTCGCCACCACGGGAGGAACGTCGCGCGAAGTCGACGACGATCGCGAGCCGCCCGGCGTCGACTCGTGGGTTCGCGCGTTCACGGTCGAGTGGACCGAGCGCGCGCTTCCGCGCGCTCCCGCCGGCGGGCGCTCCGGATCGTGGCGCGTCCTCGCGTCCGCGGGACATCCGCGGAGCGATGAGCTGCGCGGCGCACTCGAGCGCGCCAGCGCCGGCGACGGAGGGGTCGTGTGGCTTCCCCGCGAGCCCGACGAATCGTCGATCGGTCTCCTCCTCGAGGGCGCGCGCGCCGCGCTCGAAGGGGGCGGGCGAAAGACATTCGTGCTCGTGCAGCCGGGCGGCGGCGCCGCGTCGTTCGCGCGGACGCTCCATCTCGAAGCGCGAGAGCTGACGACCTGCGTGATCGACGCGCCTGAAGACGAGCGGCTCGTGGCGCGCGTCGTCGCCGAAGTGGGAGCAGCGACGGGCTTCGTCGAGGCGCGATACGACTCGAGTGGAGCGCGCTTCGTGCCTCTCTTGCGACGCGCGTCGATCGACGTCGACGGCGATCCCGGGCCGCTTCCCCTCGGGCCCTCGGACGTGCTGCTCGTGACGGGCGGAGGGAAGGGGATTGTCGCTGAGTGTGCGCTCGCGCTCGCGCGCGAGTCCCGATGCCGGCTCGTGCTCGTCGGGCGCTCGCGGCCGGACGGCGATGTCGAGCTGGCGCGAAACCTCGACCGATTCCGCGCTGCCGAGATCGACGTGAAGTACGTCGTTGCCGACGTGGCCGACGGAGAGGCCGTGCGCCGCGCGCTCGCGGGCTTCGCTGACGTGACCGCGATCCTCCACGGCGCGGGCACGAACGTGCCGTGCCTCCTCCGCGCGCTCGACGAATCCGCGTTCCGGCGGACCGTCGACGTGAAGGTGAACGGGGTTCGAAACGTGCTCGCGGCGATCGATGCGTCCGCGGTTCGCCTGCTCGTGACGTTCGGCTCGGTCGTCGCGCGAACCGGCCTGCGCGGCGAAGCCGACTACGCACTCGCGAACGAGTGGCTCGTGCGCGAAACCGAGCGCGTCGCGCGCGCGAACCCCGCGTGCCGATGCCTCGCCGTCGAATGGTCGCTCTGGTCCGGGGCCGGCATGGGCGAACGCCTCGGGCGCGTCGAAGCGTTGGCGCACGACGGAATCGTCGCGATCCCGCTCGACGCAGGCGTTGCCTGGCTCCGCCGGCTCCTCGGCGCGTCGCTGACGGAAAGGTCCGTGGTGGTGACGGGACGGTTCGGGCGCGCGCGCACGCTCGAACTCGAACGGCCCGAGCTGCCGCTTCGGCGATTCCTCGAGCGGCCGCGCGCGCACACCAGCGGGATCGAGCTGATCGTCGACTCCGAGTTGTCCGTCGACACCGACCCGTATCTCGAGGACCACGTCTTTCGCGGGTCGCGCCTGTTCCCCGCGGTGATGGCGCTCGAGGCGATGGCTCAAGTCGCATCCGCGCTCGTCGCCCTCGACGCCGCGCCGTCGTTCGAGGACGTGGCGTTCGATCGTCCGATTGCCGTGCCGCAGCGCGGCCGCACGACGATTCGCGTCGCGGCCTTGGCGCGAGGCGACGGGCGCGTCGACGTCGTCCTGCGAAGCGACGAGACGTCGTTCCAGGTCGACCACGTGCGCGCCACGTGTCGGTTCGGGGTCGCGCACGAGTCGCGCGCGACCTCGCCTATCGTCGCCGCACCGGCGGTTCCCGTGAGCCCGATGAGCGATCTCTACGGCGGGCTCTTGTTCCAAGGCGAGCGCTTCCGGAGACTGCGCGGCTATCGCCAACTTTCGGCGCTGTCGTGTCTCGCCGAGATCGCGCCCGACGGCGACGCCGTTTGGTTCGGTCGCTACCTGCCGCCGTCGATGCTCCTCGGCGATGCGGCGGCGCGCGACGCGGTCCTGCACGCCGTGCAAGCGTGCGTGCCGCAGGTGTCGCTCTTGCCGGTCGGGTTCGAGCGCTTCGTTCCCGGAACGACGTCGACCCGAGGTCCGATCGTCCTTCGCGCGCGCGAGCGGTGCCGCGACGGCGACACGTACACGTACGACCTCGACGTGCTCGAGAGCGATGGAGCGGTGCGCGAGCGGTGGGTCGGCATTCGCTATCGAGCCATCGCCGGAAGCGAGCGCCACGCGCCGTGGGTGCCGTCGCTCCTCGGGCCGTGGATCGAGCGCCGCGCCGGCGAGTTGATTCCCGACGTGTCGATTGCCGTTGCGGTCGATGCCGCCGACGGGGGCGAGCGCCGCGCACGCAGCGATCGCGCGATCCGGCGGGCGCTCGGGCAAGACGTCGCGGTGCACCGCCGTGGTGACGGCAAACCCGAGGCCGCGGTGATCGATCGCGCCGTGTCCGCATCGCATGCCGGCCCGCTCACGCTCGCCGTCGCGGGCGGGGCGCCGCTCGGATGCGACCTCGAGCCGGTGACCCCGCGATTGCTCTCGACGTGGGAGGGGCTCCTCGGCGACGAGCGATTCGCGCTCGCCGAGACGATCTCGCGCGAGACCGGCGAAGACGTCGACCGTTCGGCGACCCGCGTCTGGTCGGCCGTCGAGTCGTTGAAGAAGGCGGGCGCCGCCGCCGAATCGCCGCTCGTCTTTCGCGCCGCGCACGGCGATGGCTGGGTCGTGCTGGCGTCGGGCGTGCTCGTCGTCGCGACCGTCGTCGCCGAGGTG
Organism: Planctomycetota bacterium; assembly: GCA_016178505.1. Classification (GTDB taxonomy): domain Bacteria; phylum Planctomycetota; class JACOTG01; order JACOTG01; family JACOTG01; genus JACOTG01. The sequence continues at coordinate 859 of JACOTG010000194.1, read as the reverse complement.
CGCGGGATGCCCGAGCCGGTCGCCATCGCCGTCGTCGCCGAGTCCTCGCGATGAGGGCGTACGAGTACCGTCACGTCATTGCGTTCGAGGAAACGAACCTCCTCGGCAACGTCTACTACGTGAACCTGATCCGCTGGCAGGGGCGATGCCGCGAACTCTTCCTTCGCGACCACGCGCCCGAAGTTCTCGGCGAGATGTCGCGCGGCCTCATCCTCGTCACCACGCGCTGCTCGTGCGACTTCCTCGCAGAGCTGCGGCCGTTCGACGAGGTGATCGTGCGCATGCGCCTCGGCGAGTTGGCGCAGAACCGCCTCACGCTCGCCTTCGACTTCGCGCGCGGCGAGGAAATCGTCGCGCGCGGCGAGCAAGTCGTCGCGTCGATGCGCCGCGACGGCGACCGCCTGGTCCCCACGCCCATGCCCGAATCGCTGCGCGAAGCGCTGCGCCCGTACGCCGAGTAGCGTACCCAGAGTCGCTTGATGCCGGGCGAAGCCGAGGGCTTCTCGATACGCGTCACCCTCTTATTACACCGTGCCGGCGTCTTGCCTGGGGAGTTCACAAACTCTCCGTTCACGCCAGTGGCGCTGAGTTCGCGAAACGCAACGCCTAGTGTTCGTACTCGAGCAACACAGTCCCGGGATCGACATCGCCCCCCGCCATGGTTCCTCGCAGCGGCAATAGCGTGCGTTGTTCCGAATCGATGGCTCCCGATCGACCGGACTCCGCCCGGTCGGCGCGCCATACGTTGATTCGTCTGCTCCACGGCGACGAATTCTTGGCATCGATCGTCCCCGTGCAACAGAATCCCGAACTCGCACCGTACGGCTGGACCGTACGGTTCCACTCCGTGTCTTCATAT
>JACOTG010000193.1 GCA_016178505.1 Planctomycetota bacterium | reverse complement strand
CCCGACAGCTCGGATGGAAATCGCGAGGCGAGGCCGTCGAGCTGCACGAGCGACAGGAGTTCGTGCACGCGATCGCGAATCTTCTCGGGGCTGGGCCGCTGCGCGCGCTCTCGAACACGAAGGCCGAACGCCACGTTCTCGAAGACGGTCATGTGGCGAAAGAGCGCGTAATGCTGGAAGACGAAGCCGACTCGTTGATCGCTTGAACGACCCATTCCATCGTCACCCAGGAAATGGACCTCGCCCGAATCGGCGGAGTCGAGGCCGCCGATGATCCGCAGCAGCGAGGTCTTGCCGGACCCGGACGGGCCGAGGAGCGCGATCAGCTCGCCGCTCGGAACCGTGAGCGATACGTCGTCGAGCGCGACGAACGCGCCGAACGTCTTTCGGAGGTGACGGACCTCGATGCTCATGATTTGGCGCCTCCCGGGGCGGGCCCGTGATCGGGGGAACGCGAGCGATACCGGCGCTCGACCAAGTGCTTCACGCCGATCGTGACGAATGCGAGGAGTACGAGGAGCGACGCGACCGCGAACGCCGCTGCGAACTGGTACTCGTTGTAGAGGATCTCGACGTGCAGCGGGATCGTGTTCGTGAGGCCGCGAATGTGGCCCGACACGACGGACACGGCGCCGAACTCGCCCATGGCGCGCGCATTCAAGAGAATCATGCCGTACAGGAGCCCCCATCGAATCTTCGGCAGTGTCACGCGGCGAAAGATCTGCCAGCCGCTTGCGCCGAGCGATCGCGCCGCTTCCTCCTCGTCCTTGCCTTGCGACTGCATCAGCGGGATCAGCTCGCGCGCGACGAACGGGAACGTGACGAACACCGTGGCGAGCACGATGCCCGGCAGCGCGAAGACGATCTTGACGTCGTGGGCCTGCAGCCACGGTCCGAACAGCCCGCGCGCGCCGAACGCGAGAATGAAGACGAGGCCCGAGATCACCGGCGACACGGTGAGAGGAAGATCGATCAACGTGATCAGGAGCTGCTTGCCGAAGAAATCGAACTTCGCGATGGCCCATGACGCCGCGAGCCCGAAGAGCGTGTTCAGCGGTACGGCGATCAGCGCGGTGATCACGGTGAGTTTCACTGCGGCGAGCGCGTCCGCATCGACGAGCGCCTGAACGTACGCCTCGAATCCCTTCTCGAGCGCATAGGCGAAGACCACCGCCACGGGCACGAAGACGAACAGCGCGAGGAAACCGAGCGCGATGCCGATGAGGAGGCGCCGGACGAGCGCGGGCTCGCCGACCGCGAGGCGGCGCGGCGATTCGGCGACGATCGTGGCGGTGGCGCTCATCGGCTACGCGGCTCCCTGACGCCGTCGCGTCCACGAATGGAGAGCTTGGATGCACACGAGGAGCGCGAACGACACGACCAGCATGACGACGGCGATTGCGGCCGCGCCGGCGTAGTCGTACTGCTCGAGCTTGGTCACGATGACGAGCGGCGTGATCTCCGTCTTCATCGGCATGTTGCCGGAGATGAAGACGACCGATCCGTACTCGCCGATCGCGCGCGCGAACGCGAGCGCGAACCCGGTCACGAGCGCGGGGAACACGGTCGGAAGGATCACGCGAAGGAACGTCTGGCGGCGACCGGCGCCGAGGCTCGCGGCCGCCTCTTCGAACTCGGGCTCGAGATCGGAAAGAACCGGTTGGACCGTTCGCACGACGAAGGGGAGGCCGATGAATGCCAGGGCTACCGTCACTCCCAGGGGAGTGAAGGCAACGTGGATGCCGAGGGGGTCGAGCGCGCGCCCGATCCAACCGGTGGGGGCATACGCGGTGGTGAGGGCGATGCCGGCCACGGCGGTCGGCAGCGCGAACGGGATGTCGACGAGCGCGTCGACGATCCGCTTCCCGGGGAACTCGTACCGAACGAGCACCCACGCCACGAGGAATCCGAAGACGACGTTGATCGCCGCGCCGGCGAACGACGCACCCAAGCTCAGCCGGTACGACGCGAGCGCTCGCGGAGCGGTCACCGTCTGCCAGAACTGCTCCCACGTGAGCGACGTCGACTTCAAGACGAGCAGGCAAATGGGAGCGAGCACGATCAGTCCGAGGTACGCGAGCGTGAAGCCCATCGTGATCCCGAAGCCGGGCAGCGACGATCGTCGTTGGAGTCTCATGTCATGGATCCGGCGTTCGCTCAGCGGCCTGGCTGATAGATCTGGTCGAACACGCCTCCGTCCGCGAAGTGCTTCTTCTGCGCCTTCTGCCAGCCGCCGAACACGTCGTCGATCGTGAAGAGATCGATCTTCGTGAATTGCTCGGCGTAGCGTGCCTTCACCGAATCGAGGCGCGGCCGATAGAAGTGCTTTGCGGCGATCTCCTGCGCTGCCTCGGTAAAGAGGAACTGGAGATAGGCCTCGGCGACTTTTCGCGTGCCGCGCTTGTCGACGACCTTGTCGACGACGCTGACCGGCGGCTCGGCGAGGATGCTCTCGGCCGGTACGACGATCTCGAACTTGTCCTTGCCGAGTTCATTCACGGCGAGGAACGCCTCGTTCTCCCACGCGATGAGCACGTCTCCGATGCCGCGCTCGACGAACGTGGTCGTCGATCCGCGCGCGCCCGAATCGAGCACGGGGACGTTCTTGTAGAGGCGCGTCACGAAGTCCTTCGCCTTCCTCTCGTCGTTGCCGGAATGGCGAAGCGCGTGGCCCCACGCCGCGAGGTAGTTCCATCGCGCGCCGCCCGACGTCTTCGGATTCGCGGTGATCACCGAGATGCCCGGCTTCACGAGGTCGTCCCAGTCCTTGATCGCCTTCGGGTTTCCCTTGCGTACGAGGAAGACGATCGTCGACGTGTACGGCGAGCTGTTGTTCGGCAAGCGCTTCTGCCAATCGGCCGGCACGAGCTGGCTTTGCTCGGCGATCTCGTCGATGTCGTACGCGAGCGCCAGCGTCACGACGTCGGCTTCGAGGCCGTCGATCACCGCGCGCGCTTGCTTGCCGCTCCCGCCGTGCGACTGGCGAAAGGTGAGGTCCTCGCCCGACGTCTCCTTCCACTGCTTCGCGAACGCGGCGTTGACCTCCTGGTAGAGTTCGCGGGTCGGGTCGTACGACACATTCAAGAGCGTCGTCCCCTTCGCCGCCGCGAGACGGGTCGAGCCCATCATCGCAAGAGAGAGGAGGATCGTGGTCGTGACGAGACGGTTCGGCTTCATGTGCATCTCCTGGGCGTTGAAGTAGTCATCACCAGATCGGCATCCATCCCAGGGGGCCTCGAGGCCCTTGATGCCGCTCGATCGCGTTGTCCATGAACTCTATAGAAATAGTAGGGTATGTTTCCAAAAAAAGGCGCCGCCTCAAGCCGTGTGCTTGCGTCGCCGCACGCGCTCGACTCGCTTCGCGGCATCCGCCAAGCTCGTTCCGTCGAGGATCTCCGCGATGGCATCGCGTACTTGCTTCATGACGAGCCGCACGCCGCAAGACTCCTCGTCCTGGCACTCCTCGCACGTCATGTACGCCATTTGGCTGACGCACGGAATCGGTGCCAGCGGACCGTCGAGGATCCGGACGACCTCGCCAAAGAAGATCTGCTCGGCCGGCTTGGCGAGGAAGTAGCCGCCGCCTTTTCCTTTCTTGCTTTGAAGGAGGCCGTGGTTCTTGAGCTCGAGCAGGATCATCTCCAGAAACTTCTTCGGGATGCCTTCACGCAGGGCGAGGTCCCCGATGAGGATCGGGCCGTGTCCCTGCTCGCGAGCGAGCACGAGCAACGCCTTCAGCGCGTACTTGGCTTTCTTCGAAAGCATGAGGTCACTCCACTATCTCTATCAAGTTAGTGGGGTAGTCTACGCGAGGCGGCTCGGATGTCAAGGCGACAGGGGCGCGACCGCAAAGTTCTCTGGTTCGTCCGGCCCGGAGCGGAACGAACTACCTGGGTTCCCGTGCGCCTGCGTACGCGCGATCGTAGAGCCCGTGCTCGTCGAACAGGTTGCGCTCCATCCGCCGAGGTCCTTGATCGTGAAGAGGTCGGTGACCGCCGGCAACGCCGCCGCCTTCGCGGTGACCGATTCGTCTACCGCACGGAAGCCGTAGTCCACGAAGACGTGCTGGACCTCCGGCGTGCGGAGGAAGGCGAGGAACGCCTCTGCGAGATCGATCGTGTGGTGTTTCTTCGCGTTCGCGTCGACGACGGTCGCGGGATTCTCGATGAGGATCGTCGAGTGCGGGACGACGTACTCGATGGGCGTCGCCCGTCGCTTGGAGAGCAGCACTTCGTTCTCGCATACGATGGCCGCGTCGCCTTCTCCTGCCTCGAATCGGTTCATCGATTCGCGTGCGTCGGAGTCCATCCGTTTCACGTTTCGGAGGACGTCGCGCAGAAAGAACGGAGCCGACGCCGAATCTCGCAAGCGCGACGTCGTGCGCCCGCGAATGCACGCTCCATAGATGGAGGTGATGTTCCACATGGCGCTACCGCTGGTCCGGACGTCCGGCGTGAGCACGTCGATATTCGGGCGGCGGAGGTCGTCCCAGTCGTGAATTCCCTTCGGATTTCCCGGCCGCACCGCGATGACGACGATCGATCGCGAGACGATTCCGCCGTGCGGCTCCGACTTCCAGTTTCGAACGAGGAGTCCCGCGCCGTTCAAGACGTCGATGTCGGGAGCGATCGACAGCGCGGCGACGTCGGCTTCAAATCCTCCGACGATCGCGCGCGCTTGCGCGCCGCTTGCGAGGTAGGACTCGCGAACCGACAGGTCTTCGCCCGTGCGAACCCTCCACAGTTTCCGAAACGCGGGGATGATCGCCTGGCTGTAGGCCTCGCGCGGCGTCGTGTACGACGCAAACACGAGCGTCCGCGGAGAGTGCGCCGTCGTGTCCGTGGGATGCGAGCAGCCGGAAACCCACTCGACGATTGCCAGCGCAAGAATCGTAGAGGCGCGAACGCCTTCTGAATCACGTTTGATCGGATCGCCTGCGCCAGCGCGAATTCCCTCGTTGACGCTGTCGCGAATGTTCTCTCAGAGAGACTTCACGTACTCGATCCACTCCGTCTGGAGCTGGTCCCAACCCGCGCGATTCTGGATTCCGAGAAGCTCCTGAAGGTACGGGCGCGAGCCGCTGGGCTCGCCTTCTCTGTGCGGGAAGTCACCCTCGAATTCGGCGAGGCAGTACTTGTTGAAAGCGTCGCGGTACTTGGCGTTCTGGTAGTTGTTGAGGAAGTAGATGAACGACCAGGACTCGGCGTAGAAGAGCGACACGTACTGCGACATCAGCTCTTCCATCTGGTTCGGCTGGAACTTGTACGTGTTGAAGAGATACTCCTCGACCGACGCCTGATCGGGTCGGCTGAGAAGGTCGAAGAGCGGGACGTACTTGCCGCGCAACATCGCCGCCTTGAACTCCTCGACGCGATGCGCGTGAACCGTCTCGAACTTGTGCTTGTGCGTCCGCGCGGCTTCGGCGTCCCACGAAGGCGAAACGTACTCGGCGATCCCTTCGTTCCACCAGAAGGTCCACGTCTCGTAGTTTTCCGCGCCGCCCTTGGTGTAGTGCGCACGCAGCTGGTGCGTCCCCTCGTGAAAGACGGTCGAGTAGGTGATGCCGGTGAGCCCGCCGCGATCCGTAGGGGAGAGCCGATACGAGATCACCGTCCGCGATTGGTTGTGATAGAAGGCGAGAAGCGACGGCGGCAGCTTCTTGGCCTTCTTCCCGTGAAACGTGCTGTGCTGTTCGTTGTAGTCATCGAACGCCTTGCGGTTCGCGAACAGGATGAAGGGGAACGCCACGGCCTGGTCGACGTCGTGGAGCATTCCGTTGAACTTGTCCATGAAGTGCGCTTGAAGGTCACAGAGGTTCTGGGCCAGCTCCTCGCCGATCTGCTTTGCCGTGGCAGGGTCCTCGTCTTCGACGAAAACGACGTACGGCTTTTGGATCGTCTCCCAAAGCTTGACCTTCTTCAGCGCCGAGTCGTTCTTCACGTTGATGACGATCGTGTTCGCTTTCTTGCGCCACGGATCCTTCGCGATGGCGTCGGCCAAGTCCTTCTCGCGCGACTTCAGACCCTCTTCGATCTTCTTGACCGCGGCCTGCTCCTCGGGGGTCAGCCAGCGGCCGTTGAAGCGATCCAAGTCGCGATCGTAGACGGACGAGTTGACGAGGTCGTCCGACGCCTTGTAGAGGACGTTGCCGATCTTCTGGTTGGCGTCTTTGCTTTTCGGGTTGTAGACGAGCGCGCGCTCGAGTTCGCGCTTTCGCTCCGCCGGGAATCCCTCGCGCTCGCACCAGTCGGCAAGCGCCAGGTGCTCGTCGACGCTGTCCGCCGCGTCGGCTCGTTCGAGATAGTCGCGGCGCTTCGCCGCGGTGTCTGCCGCCTTCGCAGCCGGGGAGGGCACGGCTACAGGAGTCGGCGTGGCGGGGGCCTTTGCGCTGTCGGCGTTCGCTGGAGCGGTCGTCGTCTTGGCGGCGGTTGCGTCGGTCGGCTTCGATCCGCTCGAGCGCAACGCAAGGAAGCCGCCGATGCCGACGACCACGATCGCGGCGCCGACCGCGATCAGGACCTTCGTGTTTGCGCCTTTCGCCGGTGCGGCCGCGCGAGTCACCGGACGTCGCGTCGCGACGCCGCCTCGGCCCGTAGCCGTGCGCGGCCCCGCGGTGCGGCGCGCCGGAGCCGGTTCAGGCTCGGGCTCCGGCTCGGCGACGGCCTCTTCGATCGGCTCCGGCTTCGGTTCAGGGCTCGGCACGGTGATCACATTTTGGCACTTCGGGCAGTGGATCGCCTTGCCGGGTTGAACGCGCGCGAGGTTCAACTTCGTGCGGCATTTCGGACAGCGAATGAGTAACGCGCTCATGTGGTCTTCTCGACGTAAGCGAGCCACTGTTTCTCCAACTCGGCGTAGTCCTTGATCTGGAAGATGTTCTCGAAGACGTCGAAGCCGGTGTGTCCCGACAATTCCTCGGAGAAATACTGGTCGAATTTCTTGCCGTACTGCGTCTCGCCGGTGTCCTGCTTGAAGAATCGAATCAGGGTCCACGCTTCCGCGTAGAAAAGCGACGTCATGCGCTGCCAGTCCTCGGGATCTTTCTGTTTCGTCACCGCTTCCAGCTCGACCGTGGAGCCGATGTGGAGGAGTTCTTTGAGGTCGAAGACCGGCTTCTTGCCGAGCCGTCGCTCACGAAACTCGTCGGCGCGATCGCCGGCGAATCGACCGAAGAAGTACAGCGATCCCTTGCCCTCCCGCGTCTGATCGACGCGGTGCAAGTTGCCGATGTACTCGGCGACGCCTTCCTGGAACCAGTGGCTTTGAGACCACGATACGCCGCCGGTCCGGACGCGCGTGAAGTAGTCGATGAGTTGGTGCGTGGCTTCGTGCGTGAACGTCCCACCGTCGATGACCGGCCGGAACGGGTTCGACGTCCCTTGCTGCGGATCGCCGTGGCAGATGACGCGACGGGTCTTCGGCTCGTAGTGCGCCGCGCGAACCTTGCTCGGCGGTTGTCCATGCCGGCTGCAGTAGTCGTCGTAGGCGTCCTGGTCCTTGAGAGCGACGACGAGCAGCGGGGTGTCGATGGCTTTGAGGCCGAACGGCCCCGCGTAATCCCGCATGAACGCCGCGATGTACTGCTGCAGCACTTCGCCGATCTGGTGGTAGTGGAAGTCGCGACCCTCCTGCACCACGATCACGTACGGCCTATTGCTCTCGAGGATGTCGCGGCGTGCCGAGTAATCCCACGGGATCTTCAGGCCTTGGAAGTAAGGGTCGGCCTTGTACTCCGCGAGAAGGCGATCGCACTGCGAGAGGTAGGGATCGGCGTCGCGCGCGGCCTTGTCCGATTCCGCCTTCGCCGAGAGATCCGCCAGGTCTTTCCGAGCGGCCTCCGCCTCCACGCCGTCGAGCCACTTCTTCTCGCGCCACCGCCTTCGCTGATCGTTGTCGGGCGGTCCGTCGTAGAGGATGAACCCGAGGTCGGCGCGCGCTTGCGCGTGGTCCGGGTCCCATCGAATCGCGCGGCGTAGATTGCGCTCGACGCGGTCGGCGAGGCCGTTCTCCTTGCACCATTGGGCCAACTGATACCACTCGTCGGCCGACGTGCACTTGTAGGAGCGCTCGAGGTACTCGATGGTCTTCGCATCGTCCGAGCCGGTGGCCCGCGCGGACGGCGAAGCGAGGGAGAGGGCGACCAAGAGGAATCCGAGTCCGCAAACCGATCGAGAGGTGCTCATGGGGGGCTCATGCTATCAGCGGCAGTCGCGCGACTTCAACCGTTGCGGCGACGTCGAATCTCGTCTCGCAGTGCGGGAACGATCTCGAACAGATCTCCGACGATGCCGTAGTTCGCGATCTGGAAGATCGGCGCCTGCGGATCCTTGTTGATTGCGACGATGATCTTGCTCGACGACATCCCCGCGAGGTGTTGGATCGCACCGGAGATGCCGCACGCGATGTAGAGCGTGGGGGAGACGGTCTTGCCCGTTTGTCCGACCTGGTCCGCATGCGGTCGCCAGCCGGCGTCGACCGCGGCGCGCGACGCGCCGACCGCGGCGCCGACCTCGTCCGCAAGCTCCTCGAGGAGCTTGTAGTGTTCCGGACCCTTCATGCCGCGGCCGCCGGACACGATCACTTGCGCTTGCGTCAACTCGGCGCGCGCGGTCGCGGCGCGATGAACCGCTTTCACCGTGGTCTTCGGTGCGGGAGGATCGAAGGCGAGCGCGTCGACTTTCGACGGCGGAGGGGCAGCGGTGACGGGAAACACGTTCGGGCGCAGCGTCGCGACGAACGGAGTCGACTTGCTGCGAACGGTGGCGATCGCCTTGCCGGCATAGACGGGGCGCGTGGCTTCGAGCACGCCGTCGGCGACGGCGAGTCCCGTGCAGTCCGAGACGCAGGCGACGCCGAGCTTCGTCGCGACGCGCGGCGCCAGGTCCTTTCCGACCGTCGAGCCGGAAAAGAAGATTCCCGCCGGCTTCACTTCGGAAACGGCCGCGAGCACGGCCGCGAGATAGGGCTCGCCGGAGTAGTTCGCGAGAGCCGGTGCCTCGCACGACATCGCTCGATCCGCACCCGCGGCCTGCGCTGCCGCCGCAGCCGAGCCAGGGCCGAGGAGGATCGCCGTGACGGGGCCGGACAAAGTCGGAGCCAGCACGCGCGCCTGCGAGAGCGCCTCGAGGGTCGCTTTTCGAATCTTGCCTTGATCGCTTTCGCCGAAGACCAGAATGCCCGCCGCCATGCGCGCGCTCTCCTAGAGGACCTTGGCTTCGTTCATGAGTGCGTCGACGAGCGCCGGAACCGCGTCCTTCCCCTGGCCCACGATTCGACCCGGCGGTCGCGCGGGCGGCGGCGCGAGCTTTCGAAGCTCGAGCCTCGAGGGGCGCGTCGCGATTTCCTTTTCTTCGATCGACTTCTTCTTCGCGGCCATGATTCCCTTCAGCGACGCGTAGCGGGGCTCGGCGAGACCGCGCTGCGCGGTCACCACGATCGGAAGCGACGCTTCGACTTCCTCGACGGCGCCCTCGACCTCGCGGTGAACCGTCGCCGTTCTTCCGGCGACGTCGAGCTTCGCCACGAACGTGAGGCACGGCATGTCCAGCAAGACGGCGAGCGCCTGTCCCACTTGTGCGTGATCGTCGTCGGCCGCCTTCCAGCCGGTGAGCACGAGGTCGGGCTGAATCGGTCGGATCGCGTCGGCGAGCGCTTCGGCCACGCTCAGTGGATCGAGGTCGAACGATGATCCTGCGTACTTCAGGAGGATCGCGCGATCCGCGCCCATGGCGAGGCACGTGCGCAGCTCCTTCGACGCTTCCGCGGGCCCGAGCGAGACGACGATGACCTCGCCCGCGCCGAGCTGCTCCTTCAACTGGATGGCCTTCTCGACGGCGATCTCGTCGTACGGGCTCACGACGTACTCGACGCCGCTCGGATCGATCGACTTTCCGTCCGGCGCGATGCGAATACGCGTGGCGGTGTCCGGGACACGCTTGATGCACACGACGATCTTCATGCGAGCGCTCTCTTCGCTGGTGAGTTTGGGGCGGACACTATAGGGGCGCGGAGTGGGGAAGGCAAGCGACGCGGTCCTCCCGACGGACTCTCTCGACGTCGACGAGATCAGACGCCTTCCTGCAAGGGCGATCGAATCGTGCGGAGGTTCCTCGACGAGGAGATCCTCGAGGACGTGAGACGATGGACTCGCGATCGATTGGATGGGGCGCCGCTCGCTGACGACGAACGGGTTACGGCGGGAGATCGTTCAAAACCGGATCGTGTACTCGAGTTTGATGGCAACCTCTTCGAACAGCGGGTCGACTGCGCCGTTCTGCCGCTCGATCGTGTGATTGACGACGAAGAAGAGCTCCTGGCCCGGCGTGAGAATCCATCTCACTCGACTGTTCACGCCGAGCGTGTTCGACTCGTTGTCGGCTTGGACGAAGTTGCTCCACGAGAGTTCGGGCGAGAACGCGATGTTCGCGCGCACGCTTCCGATGTGCACCGTGAAGTGGCCGTCCGGGAGCCACACGTGGTTCTGCTCATATGCGAGCGAACCCGTGAAGTAGCGACTCGGCCGCCAATCGAGCTGCGTTTCGACGTCGGTTCGATGTCCGTCGAAGAACTCGCCCACTTCCACGGCTACAAGCCCTGAGACTGGTCTCTTCAGCGCGGTCTCGACTTCCGCGCGATAGCGCGTGAACGTGAAGTCGCCAGCCGGGATGCTGATGCCATCGTGGATGTCGAAAGGTTTGTCGAGACGCTCGAAGTCAGGCAGCACGAGAAGGCGCGCTTCGTCGCCCGAATCGAATTCGAGCCCGATGAGTTTCACCTGCGCATCGGCCGACTGGATCTCGTTGTCGATCCCGGTGACGACCTCGCCGGCGCTGCCGAAGAATAACTGACGAACGACGCCGTTCGGACGGGGTTCGTAGGCGAGTTCCCCTGTGTACTGTCGTATTCCGGTTCGAGGAACGAAGCCGAGTGCCGGATTGAAATTTGTTTGGATCTCCTTGACCGTGGCTTCCCAGTTCCACAAGTCGTTGGGATAGGCAATGGTCGCTCCGTACGCGAGGTCGGCGCCGGACTCGCCGCTCGTGTAGGTCTGCAAGCCCCACATGCTGCCGACGAGGTTCTTGTCACCGCCGAACGAGCTCGTGCGGTAGTTCGCATCGAGCCAGTACAGCGCGTTTTCGCCGGTCTCACTGGGATTGCCGCGCGTGACGATTCCACCGATCGTCGATTCGTCACCGACGTTTCGCGACACCCGTGCAGCGAGAAGGTTTCGTTCCGGTGTATTCCCGGCGGACCCGGTTTCAACATCGAGGAGGCCGATGTTGTAGCCGCTCTCACGCCCGGTGAGCTTGCCGCCGAAGCGAATGGGGACACGGTCGCCGTCATCCGTGAGGCCGATCCGCCGGCTAAAAAAAGGAATGAGATCGTTGCCGAGGTCTGCGAACTTGAAGATGCCAGCGTCCTGCAGGAAGAAGTCGCGCTTCTCCGGGAAGAAGAGCGGAAAGCGGGTGAGGTTCACCCGACGCTGATCCACTTCCGTTTCCGCGAAGTCGGTGTTCACGGTGAGGCTCGCTTGGAGACTCGGCGTGACCTTGTAGAAGAGGTCGAAGCCCGGTTGGCCTTGAAGGCTTTCATTGGGTTCGCCGCTTCGATCGTTGGTCCATCGTCCGACGAAGAAGGGCTTGATGTCGAGACCGACTCCTTGTTGCATTCCGACGAGCCCGCGAACGTCGCCTGCTTCCGAGACCTGTTGGAATCCGACGTCCAGCCTTGCACTCGCCCACCGACTCGCTTCTCGTCGTCGTTTGAGGTTGCGGCCGACATTGAATCCCCACGTGTCGAGACCCGGCTTGAAGTTCAACGTCTTGAATGGAATGGCAATCTCCACGACCCAGCCCTTGTCGTCGATCGACCCTTTTCCCTCCCAGATTCCGTCCCACGGTTCGTTGAAGTCCTGACCGTTGTTCTGGATCAGCGCGTCGACTTTCGCGCCGGCTGGGTTCATCTCGAAGAAGAAAGCGTTTCGCCTGTCGAGGAACGTGTCGATCACGATCATCACACGATCGTCCGTGTCGAGATCGGCGTCGCGACCCATTTGCGTGGCGATGATGTTCTCGGGTTCGCTGTCGAAGCATCGGATTCCAATGTAGAGGTAGTCGTTGTCATAGAGGACGCGAACGTCGGTTGGCTGCGTTGGTGGTGCGCCCTCGTCGGGCTCCTGCTGCGTGAACGGACCGATCGATGGGGCTTGGGACCAAACGGGTTCGTCGAGCCGTCCGTCGATGACCGGCGGACGATCGACACGCAGTGCGGTGGCGACCGGGCGTTCGGTGCCTGACGACACACCGATGGCGCCGACGAGGACCGCGCGTACGACTTCGGCAAGAGGCACGCTTCGAACTCAGCTCCCTCCGACCCGACCCCGAGACTCAACGACGTGTTTTCCCCAGGTGCCCAGCGCCGCTCAGGATGCCCGATTGGCGGCGGGTGATGCCCGTCGAGCCCGATTCGCTGCGCGGCATTGACGCAAGATACTAGTGTTTGGTACTTGAGAAACAACTGATTCATCGAGACTGCGATGGCGAAACCGAACGATGTCCGATGGCTTCTGCTGATTCATCAGCTCCCACCGAAGCCGAGCTATTTCCGCGTCAAGATCTGGCGGAGACTCCAGCGACTCGGCGCAGTCGCGATCAAGAACTCGGTGTACGCACTTCCGAAGAACGAACAGACCCAAGAGGATTTTCAATGGGTTCGACGGGAGATCCTTCAGGGCGGAGCGGAGGCCACGATCTGCGAGGCGCACTTCGTCGAAGGCCTCGACGACCGCGAAATCGAGGCCCTGTTCCGCGCCGCCCGCGATGTCGACTATCGAGAGGTCGCCGTTTCTGCTCGTGACCTCGCGAAATCTCTCGGCGCGAACGACCGACCAAGCAAGGACGGGCGACCCAATCCGGAGGTCGAACTCGAACGACTGAAGCAGCGCGTCGCCGAGATCGGCACGATTGACTTCTTTTCTGCCCGAGGCCGAAAGGCGGCTGAAGAATCCGTTGCGGCACTCGAAACCCAGCTCCAAGGAGGAGTGTCCGTCTTGGAAACCCGAAAGATGGCGCGCGCGCGGCGCGGCGAGTTTGGAAATCGCACGTGGGTGACGCGCAAGGGCGTTTTCGTCGACCGAATGGCGAGCGCATGGCTCATTCGTCGGTTCATCGACCCTCGCGCACGATTCAAATTCGTGGCGGATCGAGGATATCGGCCTCAGAAGAACGAGGTCCGATTTGACATGTTCGAGGCCGAGTTCACACACGAGGGTGACCGTTGCACGTTCGAAGTGCTCGTCGAGCGATTTGGTCTCAACGAACCGGCACTTCGCCCGCTGACGGAGATCGTTCACGACATCGACCTCAAGGACTCGAAGTTTGGTCGGAAGGACGCACTTGGCTTCGAGCAGCTCATGACCGGAATCGCGACCGCGCACAAGAAAGACGAAGTACGGCTCGAGCGCTCGGCAGCAGTCCTGGACGACCTATACGAGTATTTTCAGCGCAAGGCCAGCAAGCGGAGGCGTCCATGAGGCCCGGCCGGCTTCTGTCACACGGATGGACGGAGGTGATGGGGACGCGTCGAAAGGCCCTATAGGAGGTTGTGTGAAGTCGGTCGTCGGCAACGGGCGGGCAATCGTTCACGCTCACGGCGGGGATCGGGTCACCGCGGGGACGGACCCATGAATCTCGAGACCGTTGCGGGTGGTGTGCTGCTCTACTTGGAGCGATACGTCGACGAGGGCGCCAAGAATTACAGCCCCTTCGCTGCGAGAACAGAGGTGGCGCCCCAGTACCGGCCCCGGAGTAACGAACCTTCTTTCGACCTGATCACTGTGCAGGCGCCACACGACCGCGTATCCGTCTTCCAGGCCGATCCGCCGAAAAGCCTCGTGGATTACTATGTCCGGGCAGACGTCGTGCGCTTTGTGGTACACCCGGAAACATGGGATAGCGAGGGCGAGTACCTTGACGAGGTCCATGCCCTGCCTAGAGGCCCCTCGATCCAAGTAGCCCCGACGGCCTCTACCAGGACTGTGCTCGCGCTGGAGCCCGCGGGAGGTGTGCCGCCTCATTTCATCAAGCTGCACTACCCGCGCCGCATCTCTCGATTCAATCGCAGACTCAGGCGCAAGAACATCCATAACAGCGTCGCGGTCACGCGCGATCTCGCACAAGTTCGTTCTGATGGGTTCGCATACCTCCCGGACTCGCTCGGGTTCGTGTTCGGCGACACTGACACGTCCTGGGGATTCCTGGTGAGAGAGAGAATGCCGCGTCCATGGCTGCGCGGGAGGTCGCTGATTCCCGGGTTCGCCCTGTACGCCGGTGATTTCAAGCATCCCGACGATCCGCCGCTTCTCGTCCAACTGATCGAGCGCCTGGGCGCGGAGCCGGCGTCGTTTGTCATCGACAACATCATGATCCCGCTCGTGCAGTCCTGGGCGAAGGTCGCACGGGAACGGGGGATCCTGCTGGAGTCACACGCGCAGAACGTTCTACTGGAGATCGCCCCGGATTTCAGACCCTGTCGGGTGGTCCACCGCGACTTCGACGTTTGGATCGACTCGGAAGTGAGGCGGCGTAATGGCCTCGACGCGCCATTCTTGGGTGTGACGATTGGTTCCGACTCCGGCCATTCCATCGAGCAGCATTACAGCTTGGTTTACGATCGTTTTCTCGGGCACGAATTCTTCGATTACCTGCTGGCGTTGTTGCAGCGTTCGTATGGGGTCGACGTGGAGGCGGTCCGGGAGCGAGTCATGGCCGCATTTCACAGGGCATTCCCTGAGGCGGACCGCTTCTTCCCGAAGCGGACGATGTTCTACTTTTCCAATGAGCCGCAGCCCGGCAACGACTTCACACTGGTTGACATGGAGAAGGTGCCGGAGTGGCGATGACTGATCTACAGCTCATGTTGCGCCGGCTCGTGTCGGCCAACCGGTCCTCGCGTTCACCTGCTGCGATCTCACACCGGTCACCGGATCGATCACCGTTGGCACCTACGAGCCACCCGGACGCAACCCAGGAAGCGGAGATGTCCCGCGCACGCATCGAGCCCTGCACCTTGCGCGAGTTCCTCCTCTATTTCTTGCGTCTCGGCACATTCGGTTTCGGTGGGCCGATCGCGCTCGCGGGCCACATGCAGAGCGACCTCGTCGAGAACCGGCGCTGGGTTTCCAAACAGGACTACGTCGAAGGCCTGGCCCTTGCCCAGCTTGCTCCAGGCCCACTCGCTGCGCAGCTTGCGATGTATCTCGGCTGGGTACGGGCTCGAATCCTCGGCGCAACACTCGTGAGCGCGGCGTTCATCCTGCCATCTTTTCTCATGGTGCTCGTTCTCTCCGTGCTCTACCTCCACTTTGGCGGGCTTCCGTGGATGCAGCGCGCGTTCTACGGGATTGGGGCCGCGGTGATCTCGATCATTGCACGCAGTGCGGTGAAGCTCGTTCGGATGACGGTAGGAGGGGACTGGCTTCTATGGGGGATTTTCGGCTCGAGCGCCATCGTGACGGCCGTCACCGAATCCGAAATCATCTGGGTCTTCTTGCTCGGGGGACTAATCGCTCTCTTCGTGAAGGCCCCGCCCAAATTCCTCCGAAGGTCGACGGCACTCTCGGTTGTCCCAACGTTCGCCTCGCTCCTGGCGGGACTTCACGGAGCAGCCTCTTCAGACACACTCCTCCGCATCGGTCTCTACTTCGCGGAGGCAGGCGCCTTCGTATTCGGCAGCGGCCTCGCAATCGTTCCTTTCCTCCATGGCGGCGTCGTCGACAAGTTCCACTGGCTCACCGATCACCAGTTCCTCGATGCGGTCGCCGTGGCGATGATCACGCCAGGGCCGGTCGTCATCACGGTTGCATTCATTGGCTATCTCGTTGCCGGACTCGCCGGCGCAAGCGTCGCAGCGCTAGGCGTCTTCTTGCCGTGCTACCTCTTCGTCATCATTCCGGCGCCGTACTACCGGCGCTTTGCCGGCAATCGATCGATCAAGGCGTTCGTGGATGGAGTCACCGCCGCCGCTGCCGGTGCAATTGGAGGGGCCGCATTCGTGCTCGGAAAGCGTGCGATCGTCGATATCCCGACCGCGGTCATCTGCGTGGCAACGCTCGTGATCCTCATGAAGGTGAAAAAGGTGCCCGAGCCCCTCGTCATCCTCGGAGCTGGGGTCGTCGGCCTGTTTCTTGCGGGAGCGACACCGTGAACCCTCGCTGCGCTTGGAGGAAGCGCGAAGAACCGGACCGGAATCGTCGCTCAGAAGGAAGACTTACGACCAAGTGAGGAACATGCAATTTGCGTCTTGAGTATCGCACTCGTAGAGACCGGGCTCCGGGGGCGACTCCTCGAGAATCCGGAAAAAGGAATGGAGATCACCATGAAGACGAAGACGCTCTCGTGGATCGTTGGCGCAAGTGTTGTGATTCTCGGAGGCGCGGTCCTCCGAGCCGCAGCGATGGGCGAAGGCGATGACCAAAACGCCGCACTCCTCAAGGTCCTGTCGAAGAGCAAGCTGACGCTCGCCCAAGGAATCCAGCAGGCTGCATCAAAGTCGCCCGATGTCGCGGTCTCTGCCAAGTTCGAGCTCGACAACGGGAAACTCTCGCTCTCCGTGTACACCGCGGAGAAGGGCCTCGGCGGCGATGCGGAACACAACGTTCTCGAGGAACTCGCCGGCTCGCCTGAGGCCGAGAAGTGGGCTCCGGAAACCGAAGTGTTCAAAGACGTGGAGCACGTTGCGCGCTCAGCCCAGCAGTTGACTTTGATGTCCCTTTCTCCTTTGTCGCTCATCGACGTTCTCAAGAAGGCTGAAAAGGATCAGTCAGGCACGATCTATGCGATCACGCCTGTCCTTCGCGATCGGAAACCCCAGTTCGTCGTTCTCGTGGCCGCCAAGGACAAGACGGTCGAGCTCGACTACGACCTCATCACGGGAACCGCGATCAAGGCGAAGAACTAACGCCGCTGTAAGGGCAGTGGGTGGACCGCCTCCATCTGACAAGGAGTGAGTCCCGATGCGCATGTTGCGGTTTCTATTATTGACCGGCGTCGTTTTCTGGGCGGGAACGTCGGTAGCCGGCGCTAACGACAAGGCACCCGACGTGAGCTTCATGGACGCTCATGGCCAGCCCGTGAGACTTTCGAACTGGGTCGGGAAGGAACCGCTCGTCCTCCTCTTCATGCGAGGATTCGTCGGTGACTTCAGCTGTACTTTTTGCGGAATGCAGACGAAGCAGTACGAGGGGAGCTACGACAAGCTTCGCGCCGCTGGGGCCGAAGTCTTGATGATCTTGCCCGGCGTCAAAGATCCCAAAGACGTGGCGGCGTATCTCGAGAGCATCGGAGCGGCTGACGAGCCGCATCCCAATCCGGCGTTCTCGGTTCGCTTTCCTCTTCTCCTCGATCCAGATCTCTCGGCGTGTCACGCATTCGCGGTCTCGGCCGAGAACCGAGGCGAGGGTGCTTTTCCGGTCAACGAACCCGCGACGATCGTGATCGGGAAGGATGGATCGATCCTCTACGCGTACCATGGACAGCTCCCCGGAGATCGCCCCTCGGTGGAGGCCGTTCTCGACGTCGTACGCAATGGCAAGGCACCCACCGACGCGCTCGTCCACGAAGCCCCGAAGAAATCCTCGGAATCGCTGCCGTCCCTGAATTGGGTCCCTTTCGTCGACGGAATGAAAACCGCAAGGGAGAGCAAGAAGCCCATCCTCCTCGAGTTTTTCGCGGATTGGTGAGGAGTCTGCAAGCAAATGGATACCGGGGTGTATCCCACTGAGGCCGTCAGAGAGATCTCGAAGTCGTTCATCTGCATTCGAGTCGATCACGATCAGAGCCCCGATCTGGTGAAGCGCTTCGGTGTGGGGCCGCTGTCGGACGTCCGGCTTCTCGATCCCGAGGGGCAGGAACTGAAGAAGCTCGTCGGATTCACGAGCGCCTCGCGTCTTGTTTCCGAATGCCGCGCGGTGCTCGATCGTTCGCAGGGAAAGGGTGGCACACGCGAGGTCGGAAACCACCACGCCGCGTCCTCGGTCGATAAACCCGTCAGTGAAGCAGCAATCAACAAAGCGGTCGAAAAAGGAGTCTCGTACCTCCGAGCCGAGTGGAAGAAAGGCTTCGGCCCATCGGCGCCAGGCCTCGGCCCCGAACCCCTGGTTCTGTTCGCATGGCAGTGCGCTGGCGTCAGCGATCAAGATCCAGACGTGAAGAGCCTTCGTGAAAAAGTACGGGTCTCGGCATTAACTGGAACCTATCAAGTCGCTCTCGAGGCCTTGGTCCTCTCCGGGTGGGCGGCGAAGCGCGATCGGGAGCGGCTCCAGGCCTGCGCTCGATTTCTCATCGAGAGTCAACTCGAGAATGGTCAGTGGACCTACGCGCCCGCAATCGGTGCTTCATCGCCAGCGCTCGGAGACAATTCCAACACGGCGTACGCCGTTCTCGGCATTGCTGCCTGCCATCGGGTCGGCATCGACGTCCCCGAGTCTGTCGTAAAGAAAGCCGAGAAATGGTGGCGCTCGTCTCAAAACCAAGACGGAGGCTGGGGCTACCGTACGGATCGCGAAACCGAGAGCTACGCCAGCATGACGGAGAGCGGGATCAGCAGCCTCATCCTTTGCCGAAGGCTGCTTCCAGAACAATTCGCAGCCGACACGGCATTGGAGCGAGCCAACACTTGGCTTGCGGCCCACTTCTCGGTGCAGGAGAACCGTAACAGCGCTTACCAACAAGGTCGGCTTCTCTACCATCTGTTTGCGCTCGAGCGTGTGGGATCGCTGTGCGGGGAAAAGAGCCTTGTCGGGCATTCCTGGTTCGAGGAAGGGGCGTCCTATCTCGTCTCGACTCAGAACGATGATGGCAGCTGGGATGACGGGGCGGACACGCCGATTCCAAATACGAGCCTTGCCCTTCTCTTTCTCACTCGAGCAACGCACATGCTGCATTAGGGCCGAATACGAACGGAGGACTGTCTTGGATGTTCGCGGACCGATGTCATGGACGATCCTTCTGTGCTTCATAGGAGTCGCCCCGCTCGGCGTTCCGGGCTGTACTCGAAGAGAACGCGCGGTAGTCGTCTACACGTCCGTCGATGACGTGTTCGCGCGTCCGCTCGGGGAGCGCTTCGAGAACGAGACTGGCATCCATGTGCTTCTCGTGCCCGACACCGAAGAGACCAAGAGTACCGGACTTCTCAATCGCTTGATCGTCGAACGGGAACGACCTCGAGCAGACGTCTTCTGGAGTGGCGATCCCGTCCGCGCTGCGCTTCTCAAGTTGAAAGGGATTTCTGCTCCGTACCATTCGCCGAGCGCGCAAGGCTTGCCCGAACAGTTCTCTGATCCGGATGGGTATTGGGCTGGGTTCTCGGCGCGGGCGCGGGTGCTCATCGTCAACCGGAATCTCGTGGCGAGGGGCGAGGAGCCGAGTTCCGTCTTGGATCTCACCCATCCTCGATTCAAGGGAAAGGCGTGCATTGCAAATCCGCTCTTCGGTACGACGTCGATGCACGCGGTCGCCCTGTTCGCTGCGCTCGGCGACGTGAAGGCAACGAAATTCTTCGAAGACTTCGCTGCCAATGGAGGAAAGATCGTCTCGTCGAACGGCGAGGTTCGCCGGCGAGTGGCCGATGGCGAGTTCGCGCTCGGTGTCACCGACACCGACGATGCAAACGTCGCTCGGCTGGAGAAAAAGCCCATCGATGTCGTCTACCCGGATGCGAACGGAATGGGCACGCTGATCGTGCCGAACTGCGCGGTCTTGATCGCGAACGGCCCGAACCCAGAGGCCGGTCGCCGCTTCATCGATTTCTTGCTGCGACCGGCGACGGAAGAGGACTTGGCACGGGGTGAGGCTGCACAAATCCCTCTTCGTCCCGGCGTGAGCATTCCCTCGGGCATGGTGCCGATCGCCAACTTGAAGCCCATGGCGATCGACTACACGAAGCTGGCGACTCTCATGGACTCGCTCACTCAGGGTTACCTCAAGGAGTGGGTCGATCGGGGCCTGTAGGCAGGAGTCGAACATCTCCAAGTGGAGCGACGAGAGACAGTGCGAATGGTCGTTTCGAGTGACGTGCTGGAGCGACCCGGTCGCCTGAGAGCGATCGGCACCCTGATTCCGATCCTGCTCGTGGCACTTCCGAGTACCACACTCATGTGGTCGGTTTTGCAGTCGAGCGCGTCGAAAGAAGGACTCGTGAGCGTTTCCTATCAGGCTGCCCTTCTGAGAAGCGGCGCACTCGCTCTCCTCATCACGGTCGCGTCGGTTCTCGTGGGGCTTCCCTGTGGAGTTTTCTCGGCCGTCTACGAGTTCAGAGGCCGAAGGGCGCTCCTGGCTCTCGCGGGGCTGCCATTGCTCCTTCCGTCATTCTTGAACGCCTTGGGTTGGTCGATGCTCACCTTGCGGCTCGCTCCCAACGCCTCGGCCGTACTCTCCGGATTTCCGGGAGCATTCTTGGCGCATTTTCCCGAGGGATCGGCGCTGGTTCTTTTCGCCTCTTTCGGCGCGGCGCGAGGCCTTTCGCAAAGTCAACTCGATGCCGCGAGAATTGCGGACGGGGAACGAGGTGCCTTGGTGACGACCTGCCGCTACGCGGGCGTTCCTGCCATTCTCGCCGCCATCCTCGCCGGAGTGCTCTCACTATCGGACCCGGGTCCGAGCCAGGTCTTCGGCCTCCGAACAGCAGCATCGGAAATCCTCACGACCTTTTCTTCCCGCTACGACTTTGCCGAGGCGGGCCGGCAGTGCCTGGTTCTTTCAGTGGTCGTGCTCCTCGTCGTCATCCCGGT
>JACOTG010000192.1 GCA_016178505.1 Planctomycetota bacterium | reverse complement strand
GTCGCGTTCGCGGCTCGCCACGGACTTCTCCTGTTTTCCGACGAGGCCTACTCGGAGATCTGGTTCGACGAGAAGCCGCCGAGTGCACTCGAATTCTCGCGCGAAGGAGTAGCGGCGTTCTTTTCTCTCTCGAAGCGAAGCGCGATGACCGGCTACCGAGTCGGATTCGTCGCCGGCGACGCGCGCGTGATCGAGATCTTCAAGAAGGTGAAGACGAACATCGACTCGGGTACGCCGACGTTCATCCAGGACGGTGCGATCGCCGCCCTCGCGGACGAGACGCACGTCGACGCCTTTCGCGCGCTGTATCGAGAAAAGCGCGATCGCTGGGTGCGGGCGCTCACCTCGATCGGGCTTCCCGATTGCACGCCCAAAGGCACGCTCTACGTCTGGCAAGCGACGCCGCCGGGGATGGCGTCCGTCGAGTTCGCGAAGCGCCTCCTGCATCCGGACGTCGCGTGCGTCGCGACACCCGGAGCCTGGCTTGCCGACACGCTCCCGGACGGATCGAACCCGGGGGAGGGCTTCGTGCGGTTCGCGCTCGTGCCCTCGCTCGAGGAGATCGACGAGGCGGCCCGGCGACTCCGGCATTTGCGTTTCTGATCGTCGGTCGTTGGTCGTCGGCCGTCGGTCGTCGGTCGTCGAATACTCTCCGACGAACCTGCTCCCACCTCGAGCCTCGGTGCACGCCTTCGAGCCATCGTCGGCGTGACCGAATCGCGGGCCCGCCGTACCAGGGGTAGTGCGGGCGGTCAGCGGGGACGTCGCGGGCCCGTGCTCGCTGCCTCGTGAATCCCGAAATCCCTCAGGCTCGCGGCGATCCGCGCCGATGTGAGAGCGGATGTGCAAGCGACCGGCGGGTGCCCGTTCGATATGCCCTGCGGCGCTTGTTACGATGTCGGTCGTCTTTTCGTTTTGAGGTGACTCGATGATTCGACGCGCCCCGTCCTTCGCGATTTTCGCCCTGCTCCTGTCGATCGCTCCGGGTCTCGCGTTCGCGCAAGCACCCGCACCGGAAGCGACCGCCGACGATCCTCGCGTGACCCAAGCGATGGCGGACATGCAGAAGGGCTCCTGGAACACGGCCATCAAGGAACTCCTGAAGATCGTCGCGGACACTCCGGACTCCGTCGAGGCGCACCTCCAACTCGCGCGCGCTTATCGCGCGGTGGGTCAATACGACGATGCCGATCGCGAAACGGCGGAGGGGTTGCGTCGCGAGCCGAAGAACCTCGATGCGCTTCACGTCGCGATGGAACTCCACCTCGCGCGCGGTCGCTACGACGAGGCGCGCAAGGTTGGCGATCAGGCACTCGCCATCGATGCGAAAGACGTCCACGCGCTTCGCTATCAAGGCCTCTCGCTGATCGAGCAGGGAAAGCGCGACGAAGCGCGCGAGAAGTTCCAAGCCGTCGTGGAGATCGCGAAGGCGGAGAAGATCGAGGACTCGTCGCGATTGTGCGACGTCGCCGACGCACTCTGGAAGCTCGGCGGCGATCAAGAGGTGGTCGACGCTCTCGACGATGCGAAGAAGAGCGATCCCATCGACCCGGAGCCGAACTTGTTGCTCGGTGCCGTTCTTCTCGAGAAATACGAAGACGCTCAGGCGATCAAGGAGCTGCGGCTCCTTCTGCAGCGGAACCCGGGTTCGGCCGACGCTCACGCCGGACTCATCGACTGCTACCACTACCGCGGCGAGAGCTTTCAAGAAGAAGAGGAATGCGACGCTGCGCTTGCGATCAACCGAAACCTCGTCCCGGCGCTGCAGGCGAGCGCGGTCATCCTGCTCGGCGACCTGAAATTCGCCGAGGCGAAGGCGGCCATCGACAAGGCGCTGGCGGTGAACCCCGCGTCGAACTCCGTTCTGGCGGCCCGAGCGGCGTACGAGTACCTGACGAACGATCGCGCGAAGTTCGAGGCGACGTGCGCTCACGTGCTCTCAGTAGATCCGAAATCGGGCGACATCTACTTCGTCGTCGGAGAAGCACTCGCGAGCCGCATGCGATTCGCCGAAGCGCTCGCGCTCTGCAAGAAGGCCGTGGAGATCGACCCGAAGCTCTGGAAGGCGTGGGTCTCGGTCGGCAAGTACAGCTTCAACACGGGCGACGAAGAGGGCGGCATCGCGGCGCTGAAGAAGGCGCAGGAAGGCGATCCGTGGGAGTACCCGTGGCGCGAGAACATGCTCACGCTCGCGGACTACTTGAAGGAGTTCGTCACCGTCACGACGCCGCACTTCCAGATCCGCATCCACGTCGAGGAGAAGCAGGTGCTCGCCGAGTACCTGCCGCCGCTCCTCGAAGAGGCGTGGGACGCAATGGTCAAGCGCTACGAGTTCACGCCGAAGACGCCGATACTCGTCGAGGTCTTCCCGGAGCAGAGGGATTTCGCCGTGCGCACGATTGGCATGGAGGGCATCTCCGGCATCCTCGGGGCGTGCTTCGGCAGCGTGATCACGCTCGATTCGCCGCGTGCGTTCCGAAACGCGAAGACCGGGAAGCCCATGCCGCCGCCGTTCTCGTGGGCGCGAACGACGTGGCACGAATTCGCGCACGTGATGGCGTTGCAGATGTCGAAGTCGCGAGTGCCTCGCTGGTTCACGGAGGGCCTCTCGACGTGGGAGGAGCGCCGGAGCCGGTTCGACTGGGATCGCGAGATGGACTACGACCTCTTCCTCGCCGAAGCGAACGGCACGATCATCCCGCTCGCCGAGCTGAACGCCGCGTTTCGCACGAATCGCATCATCTTCGCGTACTTCCAGGGCGGTCTCATCTGCGAGTTCATCGAAACGACGTACGGGTGGGACAAGATCCTCAAGATGCTGAAGCTCTTCGGCGACGACAAGCAGACCCCCGAGGTCGTGAAAGAGGTGCTCGGGCTCACGCCCGAAGAGTTCGACCGCAAGTTCCTCGACTTCGTCCACGCGAAGACGGCGATCGTTCATGCGTTCCCCGTCTACGAGCAGCAGACGATCACGCGCTTCCGCCATGAGCTCGAGTCGAAGCCGAAGGACGCGGATCTCCTCCTCAAGCTCGCCTGGGGATACTTCTGGCAGAAGAAGGCGACCGACTGCGGCGAGATGCTGGATCGCGCGTTGCGGATTGCTCCGGAGAATCCATCGGCGCTCGCGCTGCGCGGCTACCTCGCTTTCAACGACGGGCAACTCGACAAGGCGGGGGAGTTCCTGAAGAAGGCGGCAGCGAACGGCGCGCGCGACTTCATCCTGCACCAGAAGCTCGCGCAGCTCGCCAAGCGCGCCAAGAAGCCCGACGAAGCGATTGCGGAATACCAAGCCGCAAAAGCAGACTTCCCGCGTTTCGTCGGCGACGGCAATCCCTACACGGAACTCGAGGCGCTGTACCGCGCGAAGGAAATGCCGGCGGAGGCACAGCGCGAGCTCGAGAACTACGTGACCATCCAGCACAACGACTTCAAGATCCGCCGCCAACTCGCCGACGCCTACGGCGAAAAGGAGGACTGGAAGAAGCAGCTCCAGTACCTCGAAGAGATCAATTGGGTGAACCCGTTCGACGTGGATCTTCACACCGAGCTCGCGACGACCTACCAGAAGCTCGGCCGCCTCGACGCGGCGTGCCGCGAGCTGCGCGTCGCGATCGCGCTGACGGAGCGCGAGAGCTCGGCCGATCTTCACGCTCGACTCGCCGAGCTCTACGACCAGCGCGGGATGTCGGACGAGGCTCGCGCGGAAGCGCAAGAGGCCCTGCGAATCCAACCCGACAACGAGCGCGCGACCAAGCTGCTCGATCGAAAACCGTAGCCTCGTTTACAGAGAAGCCGTCGAAGCGTAACCTCCGGGACTTCGTTGGTTGGTGGTCGCGGCGACGCGTTTTCTGGAACGGCTTTCGGTGCGCGCTCTCGATGGTGTTCGCGTCCGGGCGTTGCGTCGACTCGATAGAGTGGGCGGAATGTCTCTTCTCATCCAGAACATCTGGCGCGACGCGTCCGACGCGCTCCGCCAATCGATCGGCGAAAAGATCTTCCGCCTTTGGTTCGAGCGCACCTCACTCCAAGGAATCGAGCGCGGCACGGCGATCATCGGCGTGCCGAACGCGTTCGTGAAGGAGTGGCTCGATAGCCATTACGTCGATCGCGTCGCCGCGGCGCTCGGAGCCGCATTGCGTTCGTCGGTTGCCGTGGAGTTCCGCATCGACGGGGCTCTCTACCGCGCGGCGCGGGACGCCGAGGCCCGAGAGCTTCGCGAGACGTCCGATGCGCCGCCCAACGGCATTCCCGGTTCCCGGTTCGCACTCTCCCGGTTCATCGCCGACGACGGCAATCGCATGGCGCTCGGCGCCACCACGAAGTTCCTCGAGTGCCGCGGGCAGGCGTGGAACCCGTTTCTGCTCTACGGACCGCCCGGCGCCGGAAAGACGCATCTCCTTCGCGGCGCGGCGCTGGAACTGAGCCGAACTCTCGGAGCGCCTCCGCGAGTTACCGACGGCCTCGCGTTCCGCTCCGAAGTGCTGCGCGCGCTCCGGCGGCGCGAGATTCCCGCGCTGCAGGCGCGCATCGCGGCCGCTCCGGCGCTCGTCGTCGACGAGGTGCATCGGCTCGGCGCAACGCAAGCCACGCTGCGTGCGGCCGGGTCCATCTTGAAGTCGGCGGTCGAGGCGGGCCGGCCGCTCATCCTCGCGTCGAGACACCAGCCGGCGGCGATCTATTCCCTCGACGCGGGGCTGCGGTCGCTGCTTCTCGGCGGACTCGCCGTTGCCATCGAGCGCCCGAACGCCGAGACGCTCCGCGCAATCTTGTCGCGCGAGAGTCTCGAGTTCGTTCGGCCGGTGGAACCGGCGGCAATCGACGCGCTCGTTCAGCACGGTCGCGGCGACGTGGCGGCCTCGCAATCCGCGCTTCGCAAGCTCGTCGCCTATGCGGCACTGTGCGGCGCGGAACCGACCGCCGCGTTCTTCCGTGAGCACGCGCCCGAGCTCCTGCGCGCGGTGCCGCTCGATTCGCTCGTGACGCGCGTGCTCGCGCAGATCGAAGCGCGGTTCGGAGTGAGCGCAGTCGAGATCCTCAGCCGGCGGAAGTCACGCCGCCTCGCTCGCCCGCGGGCGGTCGCCGTTTACGCGCTCCACCGCGCCGGGGGGCAATCGCTGATCGCGGTCGGAGAACTCTTTGGGGGGCGAAGCGTGGCTGCCGTCCGCGGCATCGTTCGGCGCGTCGACGTCGAGTGCCTCGAGGACTCCGAGCTTCGCGCGGTCGTCGCGGACGTCTGCCGGCATTTCCACGAGGACGCCGCCAAGTGACAAATCGATCCGGTCTCCTCGTCGTGCTCGAAGGCCCCGACGGCGGCGGCAAGTCATCCGTGGCGCCTGCGGTCGTCGAGCACCTTCGCGCGAAGGGATACTCGACGTGTCATCACGTTCGCGAGCCGGGGGGCACCGCAGTCGGCGAGCGGATCCGCGGAATCCTGCTCGATGCGTCGCTCGCGGAAATGGAGCGCTCCACCGAGACGCTCCTGTATCTTTCGGCCCGTGCCGAGCTGCTCGGAAAAGTGATCGGCCCGGCACTGCGCCGTGACGAGGCGATCGTGTGCGAACGATTCCTGCTCTCGACGATCGTGTACCAGGGGGTTGCCGGCGGCGTGGATCCGAACTGGATTCGCGATTGCTTTCGCCCTACGTCGGCGGGCATCGTGCCCGACCTCACGGTGGTGCTCGACGTGCCTCCGGAAATCGGGCTGGCGCGACGGGGCCCGACCAAGGACCGACTCGAGAGGCGCGATCTCGAGTACCATCGGCGCGTGCGGCAAGGGTTCCTCGATGCCGTGCGGGACGATCCGATCCACGTGAAGCGCGTCGACGCGACCGCGACGAGGGAGGAAGTGATCGCCGCAACGCTGCGGGAGGTGGACGATGTCCTTCGACACCGTCGTCGGGCACGCTGACGCGCGGGCCGCGATCGAGCGCTCGATCGTGACCGGGCGGCTCGCTCACGCATACCTCTTCGTAGGCGACGACGGCATCGGCAAGCGCACGCTTGCGATCGCGGTCGCGCGTGCGCTCGTCTGCGAGCGGCGCGGCGAATTCGGCGATCACGTGAACGCGTGCGGAAAGTGCGGCGCCTGCATTCGCGTTGCTCGCGACAGCCACCCGGACGTCCTCGTTTCGCGCTTCGACGCGGCAGCCGGGAGCGTAAAAGTCGGCGACATTCGTGCGATGGAGGAGTTCCTCCAACGGACGGCGCTCGAGGGCGGCTACAAGGTGCTCGTCGTGGACGGCGCGGAAGAAATGACCGACGCGGCGGCGAACGCGTTCCTGAAGACGCTTGAAGAGCCGCCGCCGCATTCGTTGCTGATCCTCGTCGCGCAGTCGACTTCGACGCTGCCGTCCACCGTTGCGTCGCGCTGCCAGGTGATCCGCCTGCGCGGGCTCGACGAGGTCGACGTGCGCCGCGTGCTCGTCGAGCAGGCCTCCGTGCCGGACGATGAGGCGACGGCGCTCGCAGCAGCGTCCGGGGGAAGCCCGGGCCGTGCACTCGCGCTCCGCGGCGTCGACGTGCTCGCGGAGGCCGCTGCGCTGACCCGCGAGATCGTGTCGCCATCACGCGATTCGATCGAGGCTGCCGCGGCGTGGTACCGGTGCGTGCGCGAGTCGAACAAGGTGACGTACAACCAGGCGAGCGCACGGCTACGCGCGTTGTTGCTGCTCGCCGTGCATGCGGTGCGAGGGTCGCTGCGACGGTCGTTGGGCTTGCCCGGAGACGGATTGCTGCGCGAAGAAACGGCGGCGGTCTCCGCTGTCCGAGCACAAGCCGTGTTGCAAACGCTTCTCGCGACCCTAGAATGCCTCGACAAGAAGGCCCACCTGGAGCTTCTGCTCGAGGACCTCTTCCTGCGCAGCCGAATCGACGTCGCGGGGTCGGATGTTCCGATTCCGCTCAACAACGCGTGGGAAGCGGTCGAAATCTAATCGACGAGCGAGGGCGGGCTCGAGGGCGAATCATGACTTGCCTCACCAAAGTCCGTTACGGAGAGATGCGCTACCACATCGACTCGGTCGTCGCCGACGAGGCCGTTCGATGTGGGGACTGCGCCGTCGTTCGCACGGACCGAGGCGTCGAAGTGGGAACCGTGCTCACGGCACCGCAAAGTTGCGACGGATGCGACTGCTCCGCGCCGGGCCTCGGCGAAGTGATTCGCAAGGCCACGCCGGAGGACGTCGACCGTCACAAAGCGCTCGAGATGGTCCAGAAGACGCCGGACTACCACTTCACCGTCGCGAAGATCGAGGAAATGAAGCTGCCGATGAAGCTCGTCAAGATCGAGCGCCTCTTCGGTGGCGGGAAGATGATCTTCCACTTCTTGTCCGAAGGCCGCGTCGACTTCCGTGATCTCGTGAAAGAGCTGGCTCGACAGTTCCACACTCGCATCGAGATGAAGCAGATTGGAGTGCGGGACGAGGCGCGCCTCCTCGGCGACTTCGAAACGTGCGGCCGAGAGCTGTGCTGCCGGACATGGATCGGCGAGTTCGCGCCGGTCACGATGAAGATGGCGAAGAATCAGAAGACGACCCTCGATCCCGGAAAGATCTCCGGGCGGTGCGGGCGGCTGAAGTGCTGCCTTCGATACGAAGACGAGGTGTACACCGAGCTGCGCTCGATGCTCCCGCGAAAGGGAACGCGCGTCGAGACGCCGAAGGGGCCGGGCGTCATCGTTTCGTACGACATCCTGAAGTTGCAGGTGACCGTCGAGCACGCGAACGGCGAGCGGCTCGCGTTCGCGCTTCGCGAGGTTTCCAAGTTGGACGAGAGAGGGGATAGTCGGGCGGACGGCTGACGCGGGCGGAAGCCGACAGATCGATGGGACAGCACGACCTCTACAAGAAAATCCTCGACATCACCGGCCGAGACTCGCGTTATCGGCCGCAGGCGTATCACTTCATCTTCGATGCGCTCGAGTACACGATCGAGAAGCTCGGACGCAACCAGAAGACGGGCTCCGATCGACACATCACGGGACAAGAGCTGCTCGAGGGGATTCGCGCGTACGGCAAGGAACAGTTCGGGCTCTTGGCGCGTGTCGTGTTCGATTACTGGGGCGTGCGAGAGACGCAAGACTTCGGCGAGATCGTGTTCAACCTGGTGGAGAATCAGCTCCTGAGCCGGCGAGAATCGGACACGAAGGACGACTTTCGAGACGTGTTCGATTTCCAAAAGGCATTCGAGGAAGACTACGAGATCGAAATCCCCTGGGATCGAATCGGACGCTGACGCGGCCTGGCGGGCTGCGTCGCCGATCGAGCATGGCGTTCGACTGCGTCGCTTCGACGGATTCTCGCGCATACCCGGCTTGCGTCACGGCTTCTCCGGGCGCGCGGGCGGGACGAGCCGAGGCCCATTTGCCAGCCTGAACCTCAGCTACGGCGTCGGCGACGACGAAGCGTGCGTCCGCGAGAATCGGCTCCGATTTGCGGCAGCGGTAGGCACCGGGACGAGTCTCGTCGCCTCCGCGTGGCAGGTCCATGGCGCCGACGTGCTCGACGTGGACCTTGGTCACGAGGGTGCTTGGGAGTCGGGTGCCACGATCGGGAAGGCGGACGGGCTTCTCACCCGCGCTGCGGGCGTGACTCTCGTCGCGACGTCGGCGGACTGCGTTCTCGTCGCCATCGTCGACCCGCGTCGCGGCGTGGTGGGCATCGCGCACTGCGGCTGGCGAGGGACGTTCGGAGGTCTCGCGGCGACGATCGTCCGGGAGGCGGTGCGGCGCCACCACGTCGATCCATCCGACGTCGTCGCCACCGTGGCGCCGTCGATCGGCCCATGCTGTTTCGAAGTGGGTGATGAGGTCATCGACGCCGGGCGCCAACGCATTCCCGATTTCGATCGCTTCGTGCATTCCGGCCCGCGCCGATCGCACGTCGATCTCTGGGCGATGAATTGCGCTCAGCTCCAAGCGGAGGGCGTCCGGCCGGGAGCCATCGACGTCGCGGGCGCCTGTACTCGCTGCCGACGCGACGAGTTCTTCAGCTTTCGCGGAGGCGACGGTCGAACGGGCATCGCCGCGTTCGCCGTCGGGTTCGCGCCTTGACGTCGATGATCACTGCGAGTTCAACGTGAAGTCGTACGGGATGAACTCGACGGACCAATCGGTCGCGATCTTCGACGTGCGATAGCGGTTCGCATACTCGATGAGCGACGGAGCCGCGGCGAGGAAGTCGCTCGTGTAGAAGTCGAGGATCGAATTGAAGCGCACGACCTTGCGCTCCGGCTGCAGCACGACGTTTCGTTCCTCGTTGAAGAAGACCTTCGCGGCGGCATCCAGCTGCGCGTCCAGCTGGTCGGCGCGGAAGGGGACTCGCGGAAGCCGCGGACAGCCACGGACCATGCAGTTCAGGGCGAAGTGCACGCGCGGCTCGCCGAGCGGACGCACGACGCTGTTCTCGTACGTGTAGAGCGACGTGTACGAGCCGCCGACGCACAGCTCGCGAATGTAGAAGAAGCTCGTCTTGTCCTCGGGGAGCACGCCGGAGTTCACCACGTTGTACATGGCAATGGCGTTGTAGCTGTTGAGGTAGTAAGCGATCTTGGCCTCACGCGTGGGGAAGCGGCCGGGATCCGTCTCGGGGCTCACCTCGGAGATCCAATAGACGAACGCGTCGAGATCCTTGGAGTCGGCCTTGAGCCCTGCGAAGTCGATGCGCCCGCGATCGTCGACGCGCTTCTCGAGGACGCGGGACCACGCCTCGTCCGGGTTCACCATCGCAAAGCGGCTCGGATCGGTCGGTGGCTTCACGCGCACCGAGCAGCCGCCGACACCGACGACCAGACAAACGAGGACAGCCAATCGGGATCGAACATCGACGTGCTTCAAATCAATTCTCCGTTTCGTTGACGGCTTCCACGAAGCGCGACCACGTGCGGGCTCGGTCGACGTCCGTCACGACGTTTACGTTGCGCCCGCTCGTTCCAAACTCGATCCATCCGTTTCCGTGCACGCGCGCCGACTTCTTCTCGACGCGAACGAGGCGCGGGTCGATGACGTAGGCCGCGGCGACGAGATCGTAGAGACGGATCGACGACGAGGCCCGAATCCACAGGCACCGTCGAAACCATCGCTCGGACTCGCGACGCACGTGGTCGCCCAGTGGTCCGGCCAGCAGCGCCAGGTCCGAGCGCCGGACGACGAGACGGCGTGCGACGTCGAGCGGCACGATCGTCAAGTGCTCGACCGAATCGAACACCGTGGCACTCGCCCGCCGATCGAGAACGAGGTTGAACTCGAAGGGCCAGCAAGGCGGCCATCGCCCCGCACTCGAGACGTTGCCGCCGACCACGATCACCTCGGCGATTCGCGATGCCGCACCGCGATGCGACTCGATCGCGCGCGCGACGTTCGTGAGGGGGCCGAGCGCGACCACGCGAACGCGATCGCGACGCGACGCCAGGAAGCGGCTAGCGTGAGTGGCACCGTCGCGGGTCGACGCTGCTCCGCGAACGTGGGGTCCGTCGAATCGACAAAGGGCCGCCAGTCGCCGATTGTTCTCGTGGGCCAGAGGCTCGTCCGTGTTTCCGAACACGCTCCCGATTGCGGCGATGGGCACGCCCGCGCGAAGCAGAGCCGCGATCGCGAATCCATCGTCGACGTCGCCCTGCGGCGAGCCCATGGCGTTGTCGGTATCGACGTAGATCATGGCTGCCCTCTCAGCCGAGAGTGGCGGGAACGGCGTCCGGTGCAGCCGGCGCCGGCGCTTGGCGCCTCACCAAGTCCTGATAGTGCGCCTCGCGAACACCGAGCGCGTTGGCCTCGCACATCGACACCAGCCGATTGCCGTACGGCACCTTGAACACGCACAAGCGGATGCGTTCCTGGCCGAGCGGCGACTCGGCTTGCTCGCGACTCATGAAGTGGTGGCTCATGATCATGAGGCCGCCGAGCTTCACACGACCGGCGAGGACTCGCGCCGCGAACCGAAAGGGATGCTGCGCGTCGAGGCGACGCAACCAATGGCGAAGGTACGGCGGAAGGTTGCGCAGGAAGAACCCCGGCGTTCGAGAGAGGACCCCGAGCAGCCGAGCGACCGCCTCCGCGCGGCCATCCGGCCGAAAGGTGAGGCCGCCCCAACGATCGAAGAACTCGCCCGTGATGCGCGCGCTCACGGGATCGTCGAGCAGACGAACGGGATGGAATCGCGGCTCGCCGTCGCCCTGAGCCGGCGTCGCGACGACACCCGGAACGTAGCGATTGCACGCCGAGTGACCGAACCACATCTGGCCCTGCAAGAGCTCCGTCGTCCGCGCGGCCGATCCGTACACGCCCTCGGCGATTCGCATCCACAGTTCGTCGACGTCGACTCCGCCGCCGAGGCCGTCGATCGTTCGGCCGACTTGGGCAATCGGCTGGAAGCTGATCAGCGAGAAAGCGTCGGCATTGCGAACGGCGCACTGCATGATCGCCGGGACGCCGGCGAGGTTTTCGCGAGTGACGGTGACGGTCGTTGCGCCGCGCAGGCGCTTGCCGGTCTTGCGACGCACGTCGCGGATCATCTGCGCGAACTCGTCACGAAGGGGATTGAGGTCGGCTTCGTCGCACGCCCGCCGCCACTCGGCGCCTTTGCGGCCGCGCTGGGTCGTGTCGACGTGGATGCTCACTTCCTCGAGTCCGCCCTGGGCGACGAGGCGATCGAGAAGGCCGGGCCGGCGGCGGAACGTATCGCCGTGCGTCATCAGCATCGGAATGAGCTGAACCCCTCGCGCGTACCGCAGGAGATCGATCAGCTCGTCTTCCCGTCGCAGCGTGATCTCACCGTCGGTGAGCTGCAGGTTGCCCCAACGCCCGAGCCTCTCACGAAGGAGACGCATCTGTTTCTTGACGGCTTCGACGGGTTCGGCTGGGATCTGATTCGCCTCGGCGCCGAGGTAGCAGCCCGTGCACGCGAAATCGCAGCGGGGCATCGCGCCCATCGTGGCGCCGCAGCCTTCGCCGTGTCTGCCGAACATCTGCTCGGGGCGCTGGAATCGCGCCGGGAGCTCGGCCCATTTCTCGGCGAGGCTCCGGCGGTTTTCCGGATGAACCGGATGACGAAATGCAGTCCACGCCCGCTGCAGTGTTTTCTTCATCGGCTTCTCCTACGTCGCGGCCAGTGCTCTTGGATTCGCGATGGAAACGAAAACGGAGCCGGGAGCCTATCAAAAGGCCTCCCGGCTCCGGTAGCGGTCGCAGTTCGTTATTTTCGGACGGTCTTCTTCTCCTCGCCGTCGGCGGGCGCGTTCTTGAAGCGATCGACGAACGCCTTGAACTCGGCGATCGAGTCGAGCGAAATGTTCGCCTTCTTGGCGACCTCGACGATTCCGCGTTGCAGGACGGCGTCGGTTTCGAAGTCTTCGATGAACTCGCGGCCTCGTGCGTCGGCGGCGCGCTTCTGGATCGCCTCGCGACGGAGCCACTTGCGGACTTGATCGCGCGGCGCTTGCGTCTTCAAGCTCTGATACCACTCGTCGAAGTTCGGGTAGAGCGACGGGTCGCCGCCGTCGTACACCGCGAGCTTCACGAACAAGTCCTCGTTGCCCTTCCAGTTGGCCTCGGCGTAGGCGTCGAACGCTCCCGACTCGATGATCTTCTGCACTTCCTCGATCATCCAGCCCGGCGTCTCGTCGTCCTTCTGCGGGACGTCCGGAACGACGCCCCCATCGGTGAGCACTTTGCCGTCCTTGTCGACTTCCTTGTGGATGCTCCGGCCGCTCGGCAGGAAGTAGCGCGCGATCGTGAGCTTCATGCCCGGACCCGCGTCGTACTTGTGGTTGTTGTTCTTGTCCGTGTACGGCTCTTCGGGATCGTACTTGCCGTTGTTGTTCGAGTCGGTGAACGGCTCGCCCGGATCCCATTGGCCGTTGTGGTTGACGTCGGTGTACTCCTCGGCTCGGTCCCAGATGCCGTTCAGGCGCGGGCGGTCGACGAACGGCTCGCCGAGGTCGTACTTGCCGTTGTGGTTGACGTCGGTGTAGGGCTCGTCGTCCTCGTGGATGCCGTCCTGGCGTGGCGTGTCCTCGAACTCCTCGCCGGGACGCGTGTCGAGGTTTTGCATCGGATTCTGCACGCTGCCCTTGCCGTAGGTCTTCTCACCCACGATCGTGGCGCGCTTGTAATCCTGCAGGGCGCCCGAGACGATTTCCGAGGCGCTGGCGGAGTACTCGTTGACGAGCACGACGAGCGGGAACGTGCGCTCGTGCCCGGTCGCTCGCGTGTAGTACTGCGACTTCCCCTCTTGGTCCGTGTACAGCTGATCGTCGCGTCCCTTGCAGCTCACGACGAGCTTCCCGGGGGGCACGAACTTGCTGACGATGTTCACCGCCTCTCGCAGGTAGCCGCCGCTGTTGTAGCGAAGGTCGAGGATCAGGCCCTTCAAGTCCTTCTTCTCGAGTTCCTTGAGCACGTCCTCCAACTCTTTCGACGTGTTGCTCGCGAAGGTCGTCAAGACCGTGTAGCCGATGTCGCCGGGGAGCATCTCGCCCTTCGCCGTCGCGATCTCGATCGCTTCGCGCGTGATGTCGAAGTCGCGCGCCTTCTTCCAGCCCTTGCGATAGACCTCGATCTTCACGTTCGTGCCGGGCTTGCCCTTCAGCCGATTCGTGATCTCTTCCACCGGCTTGCCCTCGGTCGGCCATCCGTCGACCTTGAGGATCGCATCACCGGACCGCAGTCCGATCTTGTACGCCGGGCCCGAGTAGATCGGACGCGTGATCGTGAAGGCATCGTCGCGCACGTTGACGTAGGCGCCGATGCCGGCGTAGTTCGGGTTCAGCTCGAACATCCACCGCGCCCACTCGTCCGCGCTGAAGAACGTGGAGTGCGGATCGAGAGCCGTCATCATTCCCTTGGCCGCGGCGGTGATCAGCTCGTCGCGGGTGACGTTCGTGCGGAGATAGTTGTCGCGGATGTCCTGCATGATCTCTTCGAGCAAGTCGAGATCGTTTCCGGGTTGGTACTTGGAGGCCGCCGGGTTCTGTTGCTTTCCCAGCTTGCTGATGACGTCCTGCTGTCGTTCGAGCTGGCTCTTCTTCGAATCGAGCACGGTTTGCAGGTCCATCTGCTTGATGTACGAACGCGCCAAATCACCGCGTGCCGTCGGCTCGTTCGAAAGTTGCTGGAGCAGAGACTTCACGGTCGGGCTCTCGATGTCGCCGATCGCGGCCAGGGCGAGTGCTCCGGAGAATTGGTTTTCCGGACTGTCCGACGCGAGCAGCTTCTTGAGCTCTTCCTTCGCCTCGAATTTCTTTTCCGGCGACGACTTCCAGAGCGCCTTCGCCGCGGCGACCTTGACGCTCGGATCGTACGAGTTCTTCAGAACATCGACGAGCTGACTCGACACGTCGTCACCCTTCGCCGAGCCGAGGAGGTTGATGGCGAGGATCTGGAGTTCGCGATCGTCGCCGCCTTTCGCGACGTCGATGAGAACGCCCGACGCCTCGTCCGACTGCTTCATCGTGATCAGTGCCTTCGCGCATCCGACCTTGGCGCGGGGACCCGCGTGGGAGGCGTTGTCCTTGATGAACGGGATCGCCTTGTCGCCGAGCTGTTCCAGCTGTGCGGACAGATTGAATAGGTCGTTGCCGTTCGGCGTGTCCATGTTGTGGACGATCTCGGTCACCTTGGCACCGACGTCTTCCGAACTGCCGAAGACGGTGTGGGCCCAACCGAAGAGGCTGATGGATGCGGCAACGAGTGTCGACGCGAAGAGAAGAGCACGACCCGTGCGCAGGCTGCGATGCCGCGTCATGAACGACTCCTTTCCGATTGTGCCAATCTCGGTGTGTATCGATCGTCGCTCGCGCCTCAAGTCTCAGAACCGCCGAGAGAGTGAGGCGCGCGCTGGCTAAGTCCTTTTCCGTATCGAATTTTGGCTCAGTATATCATGAGCCGGAAAACAGCCGCCACGCGGCGGACGTCGCGATTCGACGCGCACGCGACGTAACTTTTTCCCTCGAAACTACGACCACCTTCCCGATCTCGATGCCGAGGCCGACAGAATACGCACGCCGGGGCGGGTCGTTCGTCGCGAACTCGGATTGCCAACGATTCAGCGATTCAACCATCGAACGATCGAACGGTTCTCGAGGCCGAAGGGCCAGAGTGGCCTGGGGAGGGGGTCGTGATCGCGCGAATTCGCAGCGCAGTGCCGGTCGGAGTCGGCGTTGCCGCGATCGTCGTCGAGGCGGACGTGAGCAACGGGCTGCCCGGGACCGTGATGGTCGGGCTGCCGGACGCCGCGGTCCGGGAGAGTCGCGAGCGCGTCAAGAGCGCCATCCGCGCATGCGGTCTGCCGTTCCCCGATCGCCGGATCCTCGTCAACCTCGCGCCGGCCGATCTTCGAAAAGCCGGGCCCTCGTTCGACCTTCCAATTGCGCTCGCGATTCTCGCCGCTTCGGGGGTGATCCGGTCGGGCGACGATGCGGTTCGGCCGCCGCACGAGCCGCCCGATCTCTCGCAGTTCATCGTCGTGGGGGAGCTGTCGCTGACGGGCGACGTGAGACCGGTTCGCGGAGCGCTCGCCATCGCGCGAGGCGCGCGGACGCTCGGCGCGCGCGGCGTATGGGTGCCGCGGGCGAACGCCGCCGAGGCCGCGCTCGTCGCCGACCTCGAGGTCTGGTCGATCGATTCGCTCGCTGACGCCGTCTCTTGGCTCAGCGGCACCGCGCCGCGTCCATCGAGGCCGCCCGCGCCGCCTCCCGCGCTGATCGCGCCCGGTCGGTGCGGAGACTTCGCGGACGTTCGTGGCCAAGAGCTCGGGAAGCGCGCGCTCCTCGTCGCCGCTGCCGGCGGCCACAACCTGCTCCTCTTTGGCCCGCCCGGCTCGGGGAAGACGCTGCTCGCGTCGCGGCTGCCGAGCGTGCTTCCGGACCTGTCGATCGACGAGGCGCTCGAAACCACCGCGCTCCACGGCCTTCGCGATCCGCTCGGCGCGGGGCTCGTGCGTCGCCCGCCGTTTCGGTCTCCGCACCACAGCTCGAGCTACGTGTCGATCGTCGGAGGCGGCCGGGACATCCTGCCGGGCGAGGTCAGCCTAGCCCACAACGGCGTGCTCTTCCTCGACGAGCTTCCCGAGTTCCCGCGCCACGTCCTGGAGATGCTGCGCCAACCGCTCGAGGAGGGTTGGATCGCGATCGGCCGATCGGTCGCGTGCGTTCGCTTCCCGGCCGCGTGTCAGCTCGTCGGCGCGATGAATCCGTGTCCGTGCGGGTTCTTCGGGGACGGGACGGATCGGTGCTCGTGCACGCCGAAGCGCATTGCCGAGTATCGGGGTCGCCTGTCGGGCCCGCTGCTCGATCGCATCGACCTCACCGTGGAGATCCCGCGCGTTCGGCACGAGGCGATGATCGGCGGGCCGCGCACGTCCGCCGGCGGCGCATCGGAGGCGATGGCAGAGGAAATTCGCGCGGCCCGCGAGATCCAATCGCGTCGCTACGAGGGGGAGTCGTTTCGCGTGAACGCGCGATCGTCCGGCGCCGCGCTGCGCCGCGCGTGCTCGCTCGACCGCCGCGGCGAAGAAGCGCTCGCGGCCGCCGCCTCGCGACTCGCGCTCTCCGGCCGCGCCATCGAGCGCACGCTTCGCGTCGCGCGAACGATCGCGGACCTCGCCGGCGCCGAGCGCGTGCGCGTGGATCACGTGGCCGAAGCGCTGCAGTTTCGTGCGCTCGATCGGATGCCGCACGGATTCGGCGCGACGATGGCGGGACGATGACGCCTTGACGCGCCTCGCCCTCGCCAGAAGAATGCGCCGCATGGTCCGGCCCGCTCGCGCATCCAAGACGGTTTCAACTGCAAGGAACGTCGTGCGGATGATCGACGTCGCCGCGAAGGAGATCACGGCTCGAGTCGCGGTCGCGCGCGCCACGCTCGAGTGCCTGCCGCAGACCTTGCAGATGATCCGCGACGGGTCGCTGCCGAAGGGCGACCCGCTCGGCGTCGCGCGAGTCGCCGCGATCCAAGCCGCGAAGAAGACGTCCGACCTCGTCCCGCTGTGCCATCCGCTCCACCTGACGTCGGTGGACGTCGACTTCGCGTTTCCGTCCGATCGCTCTGTGGCCGTGACGGTGACCGTGCGCGCCGTGGATCGCACGGGCGTCGAAATGGAAGCGCTGA
The DNA here is from genome assembly GCA_016178505.1 of Planctomycetota bacterium. Classification (GTDB taxonomy): domain Bacteria; phylum Planctomycetota; class JACOTG01; order JACOTG01; family JACOTG01; genus JACOTG01. The sequence goes on along the minus strand of JACOTG010000192.1, from coordinate 12,664 downwards.
CGGCCGCGGCGGTCGCGGCTCTCTCGATCTACGACATGTCGAAGGCGGTCGAGCGCGGCATGACGATCCGCGAGATCGCGCTGCTCGAGAAGCGCGGCGGAAAGTCGGGAACCTGGCTCCGCGCCGAGACGAAGCGATGACGCCAGCGACGATTCGAGCCGCCGTCGTGACGGTGAGCGATCGGTCGGCGCGCGGCGAGCGCGAAGATCGGACGGGCCCGGAGCTGCGGCGCATTCTGGCGGCCGCCGGGATCGAGGTTGTGGAGAGCGTCGTCGTCTCGGACGACGTCCTGCCGCTCACGGACGCGTTGCGACGGCTCGGTGATGCAGTCGATGTCGTCCTCACGACGGGCGGCACGGGGATCGGGCCCCGGGACGTCACACCGGACGTGACGCGAAAGCTCCTCGTCAAGGAACTTCCCGGGTTCGGCGAGGCGATGCGACGGGCCAGCCTGACGTCGACTCCGAGAGCGATCCTCTCGCGCGCGACCGCGGGCGTGATCGGCCGCGCGCTCGTGGTGAATCTGCCGGGCAGCCCCGGCGGCGCGGTCGAATGCCTCGGCGCCGTATTGCCGGCGATCCCGCACGCGGTGCACTTGATCGCGGGTGCGGTCGCCGATTGCCGGGACGACACGGCGGGCGCGGCGATGCCGAAGACCGCGAAGGGCAGGGAGGGAAAGAAGTGAGCATCGGCGTGAGGGTTGCCGTGGTCGGCGCGACGGGCGCCGTGGGCGCCGAGTTCCTGCGGCTCGTCGAGAAGAAGCCGTTCCCGATTCGCTCGGTGCGGCTTTTCGCTTCGGAGCGGTCGGCGGGGCGCGAGATCGACGTCCTCGGGCAACGCGTTCGAGTCGAGAACCTCGACGGCGCCGACCCGACGGGGATCGACGTGGCGTTCTTCTCGGCGGGCGGCGCCATCAGTCGCGCTCACGCTCCGCGATTCGTGTCGGCGGGCGCGTGCGTCATCGACAACTCGAGCGCGTTTCGGATGGACCCGGCCGTGCCGCTCGTGGTCCCGGAGATCAACCTCGATGCGATCCCGCGAAGGCCCGGGCTGATCGCGAACCCGAACTGCTCGACGATCGTCCTCCTCATGGCGCTCCATCCGCTGCATCGCGTCGCGCGCGTCGAAAGCGTGGTCGCGTCGACGTACCAGGCCGTGTCGGGCACGGGCGCCCGCGCGATCGAGGAGCTGGAGAGCCAGGTCCGCGCGTGGGTCGAGTCCCCGGGCGAGCCGGCGGCAAGTGAGGTCTATCCGCATCCGATTGCGTTCAACGTGATCCCGAAGGTGCAGGACGTCGTCGATCGGGGCTACACGCAGGAAGAAATGAAGATGCAGAACGAGACGCGTAAGATCCTGCGAGACCCGGCGATCACGGTCTCGGCGACGTGCGTGCGCGTGCCGGTCTTCCGCTCGCACTCGATCGCGGCGCGAATCGTCACCGAGCGAAAGATCGGGGTCGAGGAGGCCCGCCGGGCGCTGGCGGCAGCTCCGGGCGTGAAGCTCGTCGACGATCCCGCGAGCGAACGCTATCCGATGCCCCTCTACACCTCCGGCGAGCCCGACATTCAGGTCGGCCGGATCCGGGAGGATTGGACGTCCGATCGCGGACTTCTCTTCTTCGTCGCAGGCGACCAGCTCCTCAAGGGCGCGGCGCAAAACGGGATGCAGATCGCCGCGGCACTCGTCGCCTCGGGGCGGCTTGCTTGACACTCGAAAAAGGCACCGATAGAATCCCGCCCCGCTTTGGGGTCAGGCGGTCCGGTCGGCGGTTGGTGCCCGCTCGAACGGCGCGGCGTGGTTGGAGCGCCGCGAATTCCTTTGGGGAGTTCCAGATGCAGCGACAGCCGTCGTTGGAGGCGTTGGTCGTTCGCGATGCCCGATCGTCGCTTGGATTCGCGGCGTGAGGGATGGTACGAGGAGGAATGGAGAGGCCGGTCGCTCGGTCCACGAAATCGAGGTAACGGCCAGATGGATCTCGAAAACCTACGCAGCTTGATCGCCCTGATGAACGAGAACGATCTCGTCGAGATCGAGATCGAGGAAGAAGGGCACAAGGTTCGTCTCGTCAAGAAGCCGGTCGCGAACTCCGTGCACCACGAAATTGCTTCGCTCACCACGGAGGCGGTGGTGAGCCCGGCACCGAGCCCGGGAAAAGTGCCACCGCCACTGCCGCCGCCCGCGCCGGACACGATCACCATCAATTCGCCGATGGTGGGCACGTTCTACCGCTCGTCGACGCCCGATTCGGAGCCCTATTGCGAGGTCGGGCAGGACGTGACCCCCGACGGGGTCCTGTGCATCATCGAGGCGATGAAGGTGATGAACGAGATCAAGGCCGAGACCGAAGGCCGCATCATGGAGATCCTGGTCGGAAACGGCGAGCCCGTCGAGTACGGCCAGCCGCTCTTCGTTCTCAAGCCCGCCAAGACCGCCGCGAGCGCGTGAGGATCCTCTAACCGGATGTTCAGCAGGATCCTCATCGCGAACCGCGGCGAGATCGCGCTGCGGATCATCCGCGCGTGCAAAGAGCTCGGCATCGAGACCGTCGCGGTCTACAGCGAGGCGGACAGCAAGGCCATCTATCTTCGCCTCGCGGACGACACGGTCTGCATCGGACCCGCGGCGAGCGCGCAAAGCTATCTCGACATCCCGCGCCTCATCAGCGCCGCGGAAATCGCCGACGTCGAATCGATCCATCCGGGCTACGGCTTCCTCTCGGAGAACGCGCGGTTCGCCGAGGTCTGCCGGTCGTGCAACATCGGGTTCATCGGCCCCTCGCCCGAGGCCATCTTGCTCGCGGGCAACAAAGTCCGCGCGAAAGAGATGGCCCGCAAGGCGAAGGTGCAGTGCATCCCGGGAAGCGACGGCCCCATCACGGCGGACGAGGAAGCGCTGAAGATCGCGCGGAAGATCGGCTATCCCGTGATCATCAAGGCGGCGGCGGGCGGCGGGGGCCGCGGCATGCGCGTCGCGCACAACGACATCAGCCTGCAGAACGGCATCTACCAGGCGAAGCAAGAAGCCGAGGCCGCGTTCAAGGACGGCTCGGTCTATATCGAGCGGTACATCGAGAAGCCGCGCCACATCGAGTTCCAGATCCTCGGCGACACGCACGGCAACATCGTCCATCTCGGCGAGCGCGACTGCACTCTGCAGCGTCGCTATCAAAAGCTCGTCGAGGAAGCGCCGTCCCCGGTCCTCAGCAAGAACCTGCGCAAGGAAATGGGCGAAGCGGCGGTGAAGTTCGCGCGGGCAATCGGCTACTCGAACGCCGGCACCGTCGAGTTCCTGCTCGATCGGCAAGGCCGCTATTACTTCATCGAGATGAACGCGCGCATCCAGGTCGAGCACCCGGTGACCGAGATGGTGACCGGCATCGACCTCGTGAAGGAGCAGCTGCGTCTCGCGGCCGGCGAGAAGCTCGGCTACTCGCAACGCGACATCGAGATCCACGGCCATGCGATCGAGTGCCGCATCAACGCCGAGGATCCCCGCGCGGGCTTCAAGCCGAGCCCCGGCCGCATCGGGCTCTTCTGGCCGCCAGGCGGCATCGGGGTCCGCGTCGATTCGCACGCGTTCTCGGGCTACGAGGTGCCGCCGAACTACGACTCGATGATCGGCAAGCTCATCGTGCACTCGCGCAACCGGAACGGCGCCATCCTCACGATGCGGCGCTCGCTCGACGAGTTCATCGTCGAAGGCCTGAAGACGACCATCCCGTTCTACCGCGAGATCTTCGCCCACTCGAACTTCATCGCCGGCGACTACGACACGAGCTTCATCGACACCTATTTCTCGAGCAAGTGAGCGAGACGAGGGGTCGCGCCTGAGGACTTCCTCTTTGAATCACTGCTCCGAGCGGTTAAGCTCCGGCGGTCTTTCAATCGATCGCGGCGTCGCCCCGCGAAACGGCATCGAGGGGATTTCTGCTCGTGATGTCACACCGGTGAAGCCGAAAAGAAACTCATGAACTACGGCCGGCTCAAGGAACGGAACAGCGCGTTCGTCCGAGACGACCTCATCCACCACAACGAGGTTTGGCGCGGGCTCCCCGAGATCGTGAATTTCAATCACACGGACATCTGCAACCTGCGTTGCATCATGTGCTACGAGTCCGTGACGCCGGGGCGTACGCGAATCTCGGTGCCGCGCATTCGCGAGATCCTGGCGCAAGTCCTGCCGACCGCACGAAAGCTGAAGCTCACCACGGCCGGCGAGCCGATGATCCTCGACTTCGATGAAATCGTCGAGCTCGCGCGCGAGTACCAGGTGCTGCTGTCGATGATCACGAACGGCACGCACTTGACCGTCGAACGCTACATGAAGATGAAGGACGTCCTCCATCACATCACGTTGTCGCTCGACAGCCACGACCGCGACATCTTCACGAAGATCCGAGGGAAGGGCGCCTACGACAAGATCATGGCGAACCTCGGGGAGCTGGGAAAGATCGCCTCGTTCGATCGACACGTCTTCCACATCCAGATGGTTCTCATGCGGTCGAACCTCGAAACGTTTCCCGAGTTCGTCGCGTTCGCCAAGCAGATTGGCGCGCATGTCGTCTCGGTCGCGCGGCTGCACTTCCCGTTCGAGGGGCTCAAAGAGACCGAGGACATCTTCGGCGATTTTCCCGCGGAGACCCGCGACAAGTACATTCGAGCGGCCATCGAGGAAGCGAAGCGCCTCGGCGTGAACCTGATGGTCGCCGACCTCGGTTACGAGAATGTGCTGCATCACGCGGCGCCTCCGATCCTGCCGGTCCGGCCGGACACCTACATCTGCGGATGGGTGGCGCAGGAGATCTACATCGATCCGCTCGAGCGCGTGCTGCCGTGCTGCATCGCCGACGACTCGCTCATCATGGGCGATCTCAAGAAGCACTCGTTCCTCGAGGTCTGGAATGGGGCCAAGTACCAGAAACTTCGAAGAGCGATGTTCGAGCAGACCCTCAAGGGCTATTGCGCGAACTGCAAACTCTACGCGCCGCTCCCGAACGACGACTCATACAATCTCGCGGGACTCACGAAGCACGGGAAAGCCGGTCTCATCGATCGCATGAAGTCGCTGCTGAAGCGGCCCACTGCAGCGCACTGACCGTCGGCGAACCGGTCATACGTTCGGATCCGAAACGCCATCGCATTTCATCACGCCGCCCGTTGCTCCGAAACGCACCCAAGTGAGATTTGCCCCGTAGGGAAAACGACCGGGGACACGTGGGAGCCAATCTATTGCCGGCGATCGTGCCAACGACTAAGCTGACTCGAATGCCGGCCAGAGCCCACATCGAGGTCGTCGGACAGCAGAACGAGAAACTGACCGTCGCCGGCTGGATGTTCGTGCCCGCGCGACCGATCGACCGATTCCGGCTCGTCATCAACGGGACGGCGGTGCTGGAGGGTCCTCCTCGGCAGCGTCCGGACGTGCTCGCCGCGTTTCCTCGGGTTCCATCGGCCTTGAACTCCGAATTCCACTTCGAGGCCACTCTACCGAGCGCATCGATGCGGGACTGGGTGGACATCGAGATCGTTGGGGTGACCGGCGGTGCCGAAATCGGAAGAACCGGCACGCTGTTTCGAGTCGGGTTCGCGGACGGGATGCCGAATCCGACGCCGGAAATGATGCACCGAGTTTCGAACATCTCGGACAGTGCGGCCTTCTGGATGGGTGGCTTGGAGTATTACGGCATCCTCAGTAAATCGATCGAACGACATCGCGGCGGGATGGTTCCGCGGCGGATTCTCGATTGGGGTTGTGGGTGCGGCCGCATTGCCGCATTCTTCCTGAAGTACTCGGGGATGTCCGAAGTCTGTGGATGCGATATCGATGGCCGCGCCGTGCAGTGGTGCGACGAACACCTGAAGCCCGGGAAGTTCTCCACGAGTCAACCCTATCCGCCGCTGCAATACGGCAAGGAGTCCTTCGACGTCGTCTTCGGGTCATCGGTCTTCACACATCTAGACCGTGAGCTTCAGCGCGACTGGCTCGTCGAGCTACGCAGGATTCTCGCGCCCGGCGGACTGCTTCTCGTGTCGACGCAGGGCGAGCTCGCCGCATTGCTCACCGCGCCGGAGCGAGCGGTAAACGAGATGAAGCGTCACGGGATCTCGGACTATCTCGTGAAGGACACCTTCGACGGAGTCGCCCCGCCGAAGTACTACCGCGAGGTCTATCAGACTCGCGAGTACACCCTGAACGAATGGTCAAAGATCCTCCCGGTGCTCGAACACATCGAAGCCGGCATGGGCAATTTCCAGGACCTCGTCATTTTGCGAAAGCCCGACGGTCGACGGGGCTGATCGAGCGCGTCGAAACTCGACACGTCAAAGCAAACGAAGGCTTCGCAGACTCGCTTGGTAGAATCCGCGGCCTCTTGATTACTGCGCCTGCGATTCACGTCCGCCCACGTTGCTCTTTGCGCGCTTTGCGCAACAACGACCGTTCGGGCTCGCTCGACCGCGAGTCACGGCCCGCGTGATGCGCGTCCTCATCGCGGTTCACGGCTTCCCTCCGGCGGCGATGGGCGGGACCGAGATCTACGCGCACGACCTCGCTCATGCGCTACGCGATGGGTTCGGCCACGAAATCATCGTGCTGACGCGCGACGCGAACCCGAAAAAGCGCGAGTACACGATTCGGGACGAGGTGCAGGACGGCGTTCGAATCGTTCACGTGAACAACACGTACCGGCGGTGCCGCGAGTACGCCGACACGTACGCGAACGAAACGATTCGCGGCATTGCGGCCAAGCTCCTCGACGAAACGCGTCCGGACGTCGCGCACATCCATCACCTCACGGGCCTCACGACGGGTCTGATTCCCGAGCTCGAGGCGCGGGGCATTCCGTGTCTGTTCACGCTCCAAGACTATTGGCTGATCTGCCACCGCGGCCAGCTCTTCGATCGCAACTTCCAGAACTGCGTCGGGCCGTATCCGTCCGGGTGCTCGAACTGCCTCGACATCTTCGCCGGCGGCTGGATGTGGGCGAAGCGAGTGCGTCCGTTCCTCTATCGCATCCCGGCGTTTCCGGGCCGAGGGATCCTGCGCCGACTGTTCACGGCGGCCGCGACGAGCACCGTCGATCCGCTTGCGTCGACGCGCGAATCGGCGGCGCGCCTCGTGCACATGCGCGAGGTCTCGACGCATGTCACCCGGTTTCTCGCGCCGTCGCGGACGCTACGTGAGCGCTTCCTGGAGTTCGGAATCCCCGAGGATCGCCTGACGCTTCAGGAGCAAGGCATCGACCAGCGGGGGTTTCGCGGCGTCGCTCGAACGAAGAGTGATCGCCTGCGCGTGGGTCTCGTCGGCAGCCTCATCGTGTCGAAGGGCGCGCACGTGCTGCTCGAGGCGTTCGAGGGCATTCCGACGAGCGGTGCCTCGCTTCACATCTACGGGAGCGTCGGCCGGTATCACGACGACGACACGTATCGAAAGACGATCGAGCCGCTCCTCGACCGACCCTATGTCCACCACGACGGGCCCGTGCCGCACGATCAGGTGCCGCGAGCGTTCGCTTCGGTCGACGTGCTCGTGGTGCCGTCGATCTGGATCGAGAATGCACCGTTCGTCATTCGGGAGGCGTTCGTTTCCGGCGTGCCGGTCGTGGCGTCGAACCTCGGCGGCATGGCCGAGATGGTGACCCACGAGAAGAACGGCCTCCTCTTCCGGCCCGGCGACGTCGAGGATCTTCGTCGGGCGATTCGCCGCCTCATCGACGAGCCGGGGCTCCTCGAGAAGCTGCGTGCGGGCATTCCGCGCGTGAAGACGATCGAGGAGGACGCCGAGTGGACCTCCGAGATCTACCGGCAGCTCTCGACCGAGGCGGCCGCGGCGCGCTGAGCTACCGTGCGCCGTGCGTGCCGTCGATCCACGTGCGGCAGGCGCCGGCGATCTCGATGTTCGAGACGGTCTTCCCCGACTTCTGCAGCCGCACCTCGAGACGACCGATGCGGCCGAAGCGATCGCCTTGCACGACCTCATACGAGACCGATCCGTCGGCATCCTCGATCACGCGGTTCGCGACGAGATACGGCGCGAGCGCGGCATGCAGCGTTCCCGTCACGGCGTCTTCGCTCATCGCCGACGTCGGCGCGAGCACGCGCGCTGCGATGCGCAACGGGCTCCGCGACTCCACGCAGAAGAACGCGAGCCACTGGACGTCGCGCGCTTGTGCGTAGGCGACGAGTGCGCGACCGTCGGGCGTGATCCGGCGAAGGCTCTCGCGCTTCGGCACCGGGATCAGCAGGAACGGGTGTGACCGCTCGATCGGGAGGACCAGCTCGAAGTCGTCGTGGACGAGCGCAGTCGCCTTCATCAGCGCCTTGATGTCCGGCACGAGCTTCTGGGACGCCGCCGCGTCGAGTCCGAGCGCCCACGACGTCGTCTCGTCCGTTCGTCGCTCGAGGCGCGCCGTGACGACGGTGCCGGTGACTTCGACGGCGAGCGATCGTCCGACGTCCGGCGCGAGGCGACGAGTCTCGACGAGAGCGTGAAGGGCGCCGAGCACGGTGTGAGCGAGATACGCCGGCTCCAGCTCGGCGCCGGCGAGGACGGTGCGGACGCGCGCGACCGCACCGGCCTGCGACGGTGGAAGGACGAACGCGACTGCCGTCCCGCCGATCGAGTTCGCTAGCATGCGGATCGCGTCTTCCGGGATCTGCTGTGCATCGAGGAAGACCGCCGCGGGATTTCCCTCGAAGGGCGCATCGCCGAAGACGCCGACGAGCTGGAAGGGCAAGGTCATCGATCCGGCGCGTCTCCGCTCTTCTTCGGTCGCGTCTGCGCACGAAGGAGCACGTCGGCAATGTCAGGGAATTGATTCTTGTAGCGCTGGTTCACGATGCAGCTCGTGCAGTTCGGCGGCACCTCGTCCTTCACGATCGAATCGCGAAAGCGACGCCACGTCGGTCCGTTCCAGATCTCGGCGATCGATTTCTCGGCGAGGTTGCCGAACGCTTGCTCGCCGACGCAGCACGTTCGAACGTCGCCGTCCCACGTGATGAAGACCGTCGTCCACGGCTCCGCGCAGTACGGTCCGGGCCAATTCGCTTTCGGCATCGGTGTCAGCCTCGATAACTCGGGTCGAGCTCGGCGAGCTTGTGCGCGAGGAAGTTCCCGTCGTCGTCGAGGTACTGGCTCGTGACCCCGATCCCGTGGCGGCGCCCGGCGGCGACCGCTTTCGCGAACTCCTCGGCGATCACCTCGGCGGACTCGTTCGTGATCTTGTGTCGATGGAACATGTCGTGGATGTAGACCGCATCGTGCTGCCACAAGAGCGCCTCGAAGTGGACGCCCGCCACGCCCACTTCGGCGCCCAGCTCCACGAGCGCTGCCGCTTCGCGGATGTTGTCACACATGAGCACGTTGGCGAAGACGATCGCCGGGAAGGGTGACCCATTCTCGCGCTTGATCGCCGAGAGCCGCCGGACGTTGGCGATCATCGTGTCGAAGTCGGAGCCGACGCGGATGTAGTTGTAGGTCTTCGCCGTTGCACCATCGATCGAAAACGTGATGCTGTCGACTCCAATCGACACGAACTTGCGCGCCATCGCGTCATCGACGAGCATTCCGTTCGTGTTGAACGACAGCGCGATCCCGAACCCCTTCAAGTACTCGACGATTCGCACGAAGTCCGGGTTGAGCGTCGGCTCGCCGAGGCCCATCAAGTAGCACTTCGAGATCGTCGGCCAGAAGTCCGCCATTTTCTCGACGGTTTCGAACTTCATCATGCGCCGGCTGACGCCGGTCGACTTGAACTGCGGGTCGAGGGTCAGCGCGCACATTCGGCACGCGATGTTGCAGATGTTGCAGATCTCGAGCTGGGCGAGGATCGGCTTGTGCTGAATCGACGACGTGCCCGCGAGAAACGAACTCTCGGCCGCTTGAAGGTTGTCGACCTTCGCGCGGAAGCGGGGGTCCCGGGAGGTGTCGGCGGTGTGCGACAGCGCCTGCGAATGGGAACTCATCGCCTCTTCTTAGACCCGATCGCCGGGCGGATTGCAAGATCACGGAGTCCGTTCGGCGTTGACTCTCGAATTGTCGCTGATAAGATTCGCGGCCCGATACGTGTTGCGACGGCGCATCGAGTAGGCGTCGGCGCGTTCGTGGGGACGTGAAGAGGCTTTTGGGCGTTCGCCGAAACCGCCGGGCGGGCGGTGGTGAGCGACCCCGGGAGGGCCCGCAACATGTGGGACAAGAGCCTCACGGCCGCGTTTCTCGGCGCTGCACTCGGATTCTCGGCTTCATTCTTCTTCGGCGGCGACGGCGGAGACCCTCGTTCGTCGACGACGCCCGACTCCACCGGATCGGAGTACCTGCTCACCACCGGTGACCAGATCGAGATCCGCATCTACCAGCAGGACTCGCTCAACCAGATCGTGAACGTTCCGACGAACGGCGCAATCTCGTTTGCTCCGGTGGGGACGCTCAAGCTCGCCGGGCGAACGACCGCGGACATCGAGCGAGAATTGGCCGCATCGCTGGAGAAGTCGGGGTTTCTCGTTCAACCTCAAGTGTCGGTCGTCGTGAAGGACTACGCGAAGCGCTGGGTCTACCTCCTCGAGGGGGTGGCTCATCCGCAAGCGTACGAGCTGACGGTCGGCCAAGACCTTCGACTGACTCAGGTGCTCTCGCTCGGCGGCGGGCTCGTCGACGACGCGGAACGCGAGATGGTCCAGATCTTCCGCAAGAAGCCGGGCGGCGGACTCCCGGACCTCATCTCGATCAACCTCACCGAGATCATCGAGGGCGGGAAGATCGAGAACGACATCCTGATTCGTCCCGACGACACGATCGTGATCCGCAACTTGAAGGTCGACGAGAGCAAGATCTTCGTCATGGGAAAAGTGAAGAGCCCGGGCTCGTTCCCGTGGAAGAAAAAGGACAACCTCACGGTCTTCCGGTCGATCGCCCTCGCCGGTGGATTCGACAAGTACGCCAAACCCGAAGGCACGGTCGTCCTGCGTCGCACGCCGAAGGGGGACGAGGTCCACAAGGTCAACCTCATCGAGGTCATCGAGGGCGGGCTGAAGTCCGACCTCAAGCTCGAGCCGAACGACGTCGTGTTCGTGCCCGAGAGCTTCCTCTAGTCGGCGTTAGCCCGAGGCCTCGCGACGAAGAGCACCCTTCCGTCGTCACAGGCGTTTCTGGAAATGCGACGCCAGTTGGCGAGTCTCAGCGGCGCGTTTCTCGCGCGTGGGCCCGCGCGAGGCCCACGAACGTCTCGCGTGAGACTGTCGAGCGATGCTGGCCTCACGCGCGAATGGGCCGCGGGCCCCCGATGCGCACCCGGGCGTAAGATCGCCAAATTGAATTGGGCAGAAAATCTCGTTGGCAATGCCAAGCCAGACGGCGAGGCCCGGCCACGCGTCTCTCGCGCGTGGGCCCGCGCGAGGCCCACGAACGTCTCGCGTGAGACCGTCGAGTGCTGCCGGCCTCACGCGCGAATGGGCCGCGGGCCCGCGATGCGCACCCGGGCGTGAATTCCCATCGAGATCAAGGTGCAGGCGTCGCCGGCCCGAAAGGATTAGGGTTCGCGCCGACGGGCTTCCTCCTGCCGATAGGCCGGGGGTGCCGCGGCGCGAGAAACGGCGCGCCTTGACGAGCGCGCACGGCTCCCTAGAATGAGCCGCTTCGCCCGGCGAACACGGGCATGCAGTTTGCGGACCGAAGCGGCCGTTCATGCAGCCGTCCGACGTGGCGACCCATCCCGGCCATCGTGCCGGATTCGAGGTAGGCAGGATGCCGAGGGCTGTCATCACGGGTGGGGCCGGGTTCCTCGGCTCGCACCTCTGCGAGCTGCTCCTGGATCGAGGCTTCGAGGTCATCTGTCTCGATAGCCTTCTCACGGGTGACGTCGGAAACGTCTCGCACCTCTTCCAGAACGAGCGATTCCAGTTCGTGAAGCACGACGTCACGAACTACATCCACGTCGACGGCAAGGTGGACTTCATCCTCCATTTCGCGTCGCCGGCGAGCCCGGTGGACTACCTCGAGTTCCCGATCCAGACGCTGAAGGTCGGATCGCTCGGGACCCACAAGGCACTCGGCCTCGCCAAGGAGAAGAAGGCGACGTTCGTGATCGCCTCGACGTCGGAAGTCTACGGCGACCCGCTCGTCCATCCGCAGAAGGAGGACTACTGGGGGAACGTCAACCCGGTCGGTCCGCGCGGCGTGTACGACGAAGCGAAGCGGTTCGCCGAGGCGATGACGATGGCGTATCACCGCTATCACAAGGTGCCGACGCGAATCGTCCGCATCTTCAACACGTACGGGCCGCGCATGCGGCTTCGCGACGGGCGCGCACTGCCCGCGTTCATGAGCCAGGCGTTGCTCGGTCAGGATCTCACGGTCTTCGGCGACGGCTCGCAGACTCGCTCGTTCTGTTACGTGTCGGATCTCTGCGACGGCATCTTCCGCTTGATGACGAGCAACGAGTCCGATCCCGTGAACATCGGCAACCCGAACGAGATGACGATCCTCGAGTTTGCGAAACGCATCCTGGCGTTGACCGGCTCGAAATCCAGGATCGTGTTCAAGCCCTTGCCCGTGGACGACCCGAAGGTCCGACAGCCCGACATCACGAAGGCGCGCCGCGTGCTCGGTTGGGAGCCCAAGGTGTCGCTCGACGAGGGGCTGAAGAAAACGCTCGACTACTTCCGACCGCGCG
>JACOTG010000165.1 GCA_016178505.1 Planctomycetota bacterium | reverse complement strand
GCCCGAGGCGCCGGCACCGACCGCGATGCAGAGCACCGCCACGACGGCGATCAGGGGATGCAGATGCCCCGGCGCCACCACCATGCCGGCGATGCCGGCCGCAACGAGCGCGCCCCCGACCGCCCACGGGATCCACGCGACCGCCGCGGTCTCCGCGACGGTCGATGCCGCGAGCGAAGAAAGCGTTCCGTGGAGCGCCGCGGGCGGCTCGCTCGCCGGAACCGCGCGCAGCCACTTCTCGAGATCGGGCACCGCGGCGGCGACGCCGAACGCCGCGAGCCTCGTGCGCAGCTTCTCGCGCGCCGCCGCGAGACGCGAGCCGACGGTGCCGGGCGCGCAGTCGAGCACGGCCGCGGCCTCGTCGTAGCTGAGCCCACGATAGTAGTGGAGCAGAACTGGCATTCGGTGCGCGTCATCGAGGTCGTCGACCTCGCGGTCGAGCGCGGCGAGCAATCGATCGTGCTCGGCGTCGGGCGACGCGAGCGTTTCCTCGTGACGATCGATCGGCGTTTCCATGGTCCTTCTCCTCTCGCTCGCGGCGCGATGTTTCAGCGCCTCGTTGACGACGATGCGGTAGAGCCAAGTGCGAAAGGCCGCGGTTTCGCGAAAGCTCGCCGCGGACTGAAGGACCTTGAGGAATGCGGCCTGCGTGGCGTCGGCGGCGTCCGTCTCCGTGCGCAAGATGCGAAACGCGAGGTCGTACGCCGCACGGTGGTGGCGCAGCACGAGCCGTCCCGCCGCGTCGCGGTCGCCCTGCTTCGCGAAGCGCGCGAGGAGCGCCTCGTCTCGATCGTCGGCTTCGTCGGCCATTTCTGTCCTCCGCACCATTAGATCCCCGAGGCTCGCTTTTCTTCGAGCGAGAAAATCCTATGCTGCGCCGGAGACAAACCAGGAGGCGATCATGGCCAAGCATTGGCTCGTGAAGAGCGACCCGGATCACTACTCGTTCGACGATCTCGTTCGCGACGGAAAAGCCGCGTGGGACGGCGTCACGAACACGACGGCGCTCATCCACATCCGCGCGATGAGAAAGGGCGACGACGTGATCGTCTACGCGTCCGGCGACGTGAAGGCCGCAGTCGGCCTCGCGACGGTCGCGCGCGATCCCTACCCGGACCCGAAGGTGGGCGACCCCAAGATCGTGATCGTCGACATCTCGGCGAAGAAAGCCCTCCCCCGTCCCGTCACGCTCGCGGAGATCAAAGCCGACCCCGCATTCCGCGATTGCGACCTCGTGCGCATCTCGCGCCTCTCCGTCATGCCGCTCACCGACGCCCACTGGCGCCGCCTCCTAGCCCAGGCCTCCAAGTGACGCATACGGAGCCTGGATCGTTTTTCCCACTTACGCATCCGCGCCGCGGGCACTCGCGTGCGACGCATGCGGAGGCTGGATAGATTCTCCCACTGACGCGCGACGCCGACCCGCGCATCCGCGTCGGCATCTCGAGCTGCCTCATCGGCGAGGAAGTGCGATTCGACGGCGGCCACAAGCACGATCGATTCATCACCGGCACGCTCGGCGAGTTCTTCGAGTTCGTGACCGTCTGCCCCGAGATGGAGATGCGGCTCGTGCCGCTCGTGGTGCCGCTGACGCTCCTCAAGCACCACTTCACGCGCCACCCGCAACTCTGGGTCGCGAGCCAGATCTACCTCCAGCCGCACCCGAAGGAGCTGATGCTTCGCAATCACGTGTGACGGGGCGTTTGCGTCGTCCCGCACGATTCGGCGAAGCGCTACTTCGAGCGCTCCAATCGGCGAGCAGTGACCTTCGTGCCGCCCGGTCCCGCAACGACGAGGCGCGAGGCGGTCCCATCGGATGTCGTCTCGAATTGGATTGGCGGAGCGGCGGGTCGGTCGAAGTCGTACGAGGCGAAGCGGCGCTCTCCGACCGGCGCGTAGAACGCGCTCGCCGGAAAGTCGCGGCCGTGGAGATCGAGCACGGTGAGACGCCCGTTGGAAAACACGACTTCGGCCGCTCGTTCGCCCTTCTCGTGCACCAGTCGAATCCAGATTCGCACCGAGGAGTCCGATTCCTTTCGAGCCCCGATCTCCCTCAATGAAGAAAGCCGACCCCATGTCTCGACGTGTTGCGGCCAGATCGAAGTGCGTAGGTCTTCGGGCCATCGACCCGCCCAGAACGCGTCCTTGGGAATCAACTCGCGGATCCGAGCGACGTCACCGTGGGACAAGTCGGTGACGACGGCTTCCGCCAACTGCCGTTCCTTCTTGAAATCCGACTTGTCCTTGGGATCCGTCGACGGCGACAGGATCCGGATGGCCTCGCCGCAATCGGCTCCGACGACGAGTCGCCCTTCTTCTGCGCGGACGACGAGGCGATCCTTCGACGACAGCTCGAACTCGCCGGCAAGTTGACGCAGGCTCTCCGGAGCGACCTGCGTGGTTGGGGGCGGAGGCGGCACCCGAAACGGCTCGCCGAACAGGAAGTTCGCCACGTCATAGCCGACTTGCCAATGCACGTTGCATCGGTTCGCGAGCACGATCACCGTCGCATCCTCGTCGAGGAAGCGAATGATCTCGGACTCGAATCCTTTCACGTTGCCGCCGTGCTCCGCGCGCCGCGTGCCTCGCGACGTGCGCGTCACGTACCAGCCGCACGCGTAGTTCTCGAGGAAGGGCGTGTACAGTTTCTCGAGCGCCGCTTTTTCGAGAATCTTGCCGTCCCGCAGCGAGCGGTCCCAGCGATAGAGGTCCATCACGGAGGTCACGACGCCGCCCATTCCTCGATATTCCCAACCGAACGAGTGCGAGTTGGCGGCGCCAGCCTCTCGATCGTCGTCGTATCCGTGCGCCAACGGAGCGTCGTCCGGGAATCGCTCCTGGCAGAAGCCCGTCGCGCTCATCCCGGCCGGCTCGAACAAGTTCTTCCGGCAGTATTCGGTGAATGGCATCCCACTCGACCGCTCGACGATCGCAGCGAGGAGCGCGTATCCGCCGTTGAAGTACTCGAATCGCTTGCCCGGCTCGGCGGATCGCTTCCCTCCCAAATACGCCTGCACCGCCTTTTCGAGATCGGGCCCGCCGCCCGACGGTCCGTTCCGCGGGAATCCCGACGTGTGCTTAGAGATCAGTCGCGCCGCAAACAGCAGGGCTCGTGGTCCGGGTTGCCGTCGCACGGACCGCCGAACTGTCCGGCGAACTGGAGTTCGGTGCCGTCCGCGAGCGGCGATGCGACCAGGTGCTGATGGTAGACGCCGAGGATCGGCTTGTTCGCGTCCAGCTCGAGCCAGCCGAGCTGAATGTGGTGGCCGAACCCGACGAGCTCGTTCGGGCCTCCCTTCAGGTGCTCGAAGATGTGCGAAATCCCTGGCGAGAACGGCTCGTTGAAGAAGCACTCGAAATCGAACGTCGCCGAGAATCGGTGCTCGTTGTTGTTCCAAGGATGCGCCGACACGATCGTCGGATGGCCGAGGTCGCAGCTGATCAGCGTCAGCACGTTGTCGACGCCCTGCCTTCCGTCGCCCTGTTGGAAGAACTCGTCGAGCAAGAGGCGCTGCGGCCAGAAGTCGTACTCGACGCCGTCGAAGTCCGCGCAGTTGTCGCCGTCCACGTCGGTGAATGCGTGGCCGCAAGCGTCGCTCGGGGGCTCGAGGAGGAGATGCGTGTACGATCGGAAGCCATAGGGATGGTACTGGAACATGAACTCGAGGCCCACGTTCACCACGATGGCGCTGCCGATCAGGTGATTGAAGTCGATGGCCTCGTCGGTCTCGGGATCGCGCGCTTCGACCCACAGCCACCCCACGTCACCCTCGGGGTCGTGCTGATCGGCGACGACGGTGAGCGTGTCGCCGGGCGTGAGGAACTCGGTCCGGTCGAACTCGAGGCAACTTCCACTCGCCGGATCGAACGCGAAATAGGTGTAACGCAGGCAGACGTCGCCCTCGCGGAGTCGATTGCGGCAAGTGTCACGGTTCGAATCCGTGTTCGTCACCGTGATGATCGTGCCCTGTCCGCTTCGCGAATCGAACAACGGGAAGATCAGCGCCGACGCCGGCTGGCCGAGAACCGCCGTCGCGAGGTGCGACGACGTCGACGGCGTGACCGTGACGAAGAAGCAGCACTCCGCGGTGTTCTTCTGGGAGTCCAAGGCGACGCAACAAACCTGAGTTCTCCCGAGGGGGAAGAGACTTCCCGATTCGGGCGTGCACGTGATCGTGGGTTCCGGGACGCAATCGCTGGACGCCGTGACGGTGAAGGCGACCGCGGCCCCGCCGACTCCAGTGCACTCGGCCTGGATGTTCGGCGGGCAGGTGATCGTGGGCGGCGCGCACTTGCCTCCACCAGGCGGAGGCGGATCGCCCATGAGCGGAAGGGCGAACGCGAACACCGACGGATTCGCCGCGAATCCATCGGCCGCGAGCGCAAAGCAACCGACGAGCGAAGCCAGGACCCAGCGACACGACAGGTTGAGCGACATCTTTCTACTCCCAGCACGACGACCAAAGACCAGGGATCAAGGACCCATGACCGAGGATCAAGGGCCAACGATCAACGATCGCCGCCGATCCAACGTGGAATCGGCGGCGGAGTTCATCGCGAAACGCGATGTTCGGATTTCTTGGTGAGGCTCGCGCGAGCGAGTGCTGCGCGGCGTGCGTTACCCCGTGATTCTTACGGCCCCCTCGGTCGTGCGCGTTTTGTCGAGCGCGGTCACGACGGTACGACGGTGTTACAAGCTGCCCGTTGGTTCGATCCGTTGTACTCGCTCGACCCGCACGGGGTCAAAGCCGACTGCGAGTTTTCAGGCGAAATCCTTGGGCTATCGGCTCGATTCGGAACGAATCGGTCCCGTGAAGCCGAACGGTGTTTCGCTTCGGGGCTCGCGCGGCTGCGTGAGCCTCGCAACAGAGGTCGGATCGAGCACGGCAGACGCGAACGCTCGGCGCTATCGGAGCTTGAACGTCACGGCATACGATCCCGGCGCCGCCTCGATCCGCGTGCGCGACGGCGTCATTCGATCGGCAGCGCTTCGCCGAAGCTCGATCGGCACGCCGTCGATTTGGATTCGCTCGCCCGGTCGAAGAACCCGTCGCATCGACGGACCAATGCCCGCTGAAAAAGAAGCTCGCGTATCGCAGCGACGATCCCGCCGCGTCCCAAAAAAAGGTCGCATTCGACGACGCCGCGCGCGCGCCGGTTCTCGGATTCTCGGAGGATTCCTGCGCCGATCGCAGCGCGGCGCCAGCGGCCCGGCGCTCCTGGCGCCACGCACGGTCGAGGCGTACGATCGTCGCGACGAGTGGAGAGACCGGACGATCGCTGTTCCCGTGCGCTTCATTCTCGAGGTGAGGCTCGGCTGCCGTGGACGAAGGAGTTCCCGATCTTCGATTCGTCGCCACGCGCTGGTCGAAGATCGTCAAGCTGCGAGGCGACGACGCCAATCGGCGCGAGGGCCTCGACTGGCTGGCCGAGACGTATCGCGAGCCGATGGTCAACCTCATCCGACGACTGCTGCGGCGCGCGACCGGCGGACGCGCGCGGCCGGACGAGGCCGAGGACGTCGCGCAGTCGTTCTTCGCGAAAGCGTTCGAGAAGAAGTGGTTCGAGAAGGCGGCAAAGGAGTGCCGATCGTTCCGGTCATACGTCATCGTGATGGCGCGCCGTCACGTGCTCGACCACGTCAAGGTGGCGCGGGCCGCGAAGCGCAACGCGCCCGACGAGTCGGCCGCGTCGGAATCGCCGCTCGACCCGACGGCAGGCGCGGTCCTCGAGGTGCGCGATCCCATCGCGGTGCGCTTCGAACGCGAATGGCTGCGCGTCCAGATCGCGCGAGCCCTCGCCGAGATTCGCGCACAGCATGCCGACTACCACGCGATCCTGCAGAACGACGCCGGCGACGCGCCGCTCGACGACCCGACGCTTTCGACGAAGCTCGGCATTTCGCGAGAGGCTCTGCGGCAGCGACGCAGTCGCGCGCGCCGGCTCTTTCGGGCGTGCCTGGAGCGCGAGGTCCGTGACACCGTCGAGAGCGAGGTCTCGTTTCGCGAAGAGCTGGCCGCGGTGGATCGGCTGCTCGGAGATCTCGCATGACCTCGCCTCGCGGAGTCTGTTCGCGATGCGGCGAATCGGTCGAGACGCCCGTTGGCGGTAGCGGTGATCTTTGCGCGCGCTGCGCCGCTGCAGAGCCGATCTCCGACGCGCCGCGCGACCCGCTCGAAACGCAGTACGCTCGCCTGCTCGTCTCATCCCCCGACGCGACGGGCGGGACCGCCGCGCCGGGCCGCCGGCGAATCGGCCCGTACGACGTGATCGAGGAGCTGGGCCGCGGCGGACAGGCCGTCGTCTACCTCGCGCGCGACACGCGAATCCCGCGCGACGTCGCGTTGAAAGTGCTCGCGACGGATTCCGGGATGGCCTCGTTCGACCCGCGCGAGCGCTTCGCGCGCGAGGCCGAGGCGGCGGCGCGCGTGAACCACCCGGGAATCTGCGGCGTGCACGACGTCGGAGCCGAGAGCGGGATCGTCTACATCGCGATGCGATACGTCGCCGGACAGACGCTCGCGCAGCTCATCGCCGCGGCGAGAAGCCCTTCGCCCGTGACGGCGCCATTCCTCGTGCGGCCCGAGTCACGCGACGCCGTCGACCGTTTCACGATCTTCTTCGAGGCGGCCGCGCGCGCCCTCCACGCCGCGCACGACGCCGGCGTCGTCCACCGTGACGTGAAACCGGGAAACGTCATGGTCACTCCCGAAGGCAAGCCGGTGATCCTGGATTTCGGTCTCGCCCGCGACCTGCACGGCGACTCGCCCACGCTCACGCGCACGGGCGACCTCTTCGGCACGCCGGCGTACATGGCGCCCGAGCAGCTCGCCGGCGATCCGAAGCTCGTCGATCGTCGGACCGACGTCTACTCGCTCGGCGTCACGATGTACGAAGCGCTCACCGGGCACCTGCCGTACGACGCGCCGACTCGAGAGCGTCTCTACGACGAGATCCGCCTGCGCGACCCGATCGATCCTCGACAACGAAACCCGGCGGTGACGGCCGAGCTGAAGGCGATCCTCGAGATGGCGCTCGAGAAGGAGCCGAACCGCCGCTACGAGTCGGCGCTCGATCTGGCCGAGGACCTGCGGCGATTCCGGGGACACGAAACCATTCGCGCGCGCGCGGTCGGCCCGGCAACGAGGATGGCGCGCTGGTCGCGCCGCAATCCCGCGCTCGCTGTGAGCACCGCGGCGCTGTTCGTCGCGCTGGCCGGCGGAATCGCGGTCACCTTGCACTTGCTCGCTCGCACCGAGAACGCGCGGCGGGAGCTCGTCGCGGAGAAGGCTCGGACCGAGTTGGAGTCGTACGTGGCGAGCGTCGCCGCGGCCGCGTCGGCGCTTCGAGAACACGACGTCGTCAGCTCGCGCAAGTTCCTCCTCGACGCGACGCCTCGCCTGCGCCAGTGGGAATGGCACCACCTCTGGAATCGACTCGATCGAAGCGTCGCGACGATCGATGCCGGCAAGAGCCCGTACCCGCAGCGTCTGGCGCTATCCCCCGACGATCGCCGGATCGCGGCCGTCTTCTCCGACAGCAGCGTCGGACTCTGGGACGTCGACACGGGACGAAGTCTCTGGCGCCAAGATCGCGGCGCAGACCCGGCGTGGGGCATCGCGTACAGCCCGGACCGAGCGCGAATCGCGACGGGCCAAGACGACGGATCGATCCGCCTGTGGGACGCTCGCAACGGACACGCGATCCAGACGCTCGACGTCGGAGCCGGCAAGGTCTACGCGCTCGCGTTCAGCCGCGACGGTCGGTGGCTCGCGTCGGCGCACGATCGGTCCATCCGCATCTGGAATGCGAGCACGCTGACCGTCGAGCGGACGCTCGAAGGCCACACGGACCTCGTCACTTGGCTCGAGTTCGCTTCGGACGGACGGCTCGCGTCGTCCTCCTACGATCGAACGGCGCGAATCTGGGATCCCGTTTCGGGGGAGACTCGAGTCGTCTTCGAAGGCCACGCGGACTTCGTGTGGATGGTGGCGTTCAGCGCGGACGGTCGTCGCCTCGTCACGGCATCGTCGGATCGAACGGCGCGCGTGTGGGACGCGGCATCGGGCCATTGCGTCGCGGTCCTCTCGGGACACACTTCGGGACTGTGGAGCGCGAGCTTCCACGCCGATGGACGCCGCGTGTTGACCGCCGCGCAGGACGGCACCGTTCGGCTCTGGGATCCAGCGACTCTCGAGTCTTGCGTGCTCGCCGGGCACTCGAGGGGCGTGTTCGACGCCGTTTGCTCGAGCGACGGCTCGCGCATCGTCTCGTGCTCGAGCGACGGCACGCTGAAGGTCTGGGACGTCTCGGCGACGGTGGAGAGTTCCGGGCTCGTCGGCCACAGCGCGAACGTGGACGACGTGGCGTTCTCGCCGGACGGTCGCACCCTCGCCTCTTGTGACGGAGCAGGCGGCGCAATCCTGTGGGACGTCGAGTCGAGCGATCGGATTCTCACGCTCTCGGGCAGCGCGCAGCCGATCGCGAACGTCGACTTCTCCCCCGACGGTCGCACGCTCGCGACCGGATCGTGGGATCACACGGTGCGCTTGTGGGACGTGGAGTCGGGCGACGAACGCGCACGATTCGACGCCGATGCCGAAGTCGTCGACGTGACGTTCGGGCCCGACGGACGACTCGTCGTGACGAGTCTCCGAAGCGTGATCCTGCTCGATCGCAAGACGATCCAGCGGGTTCGTGCGTGGCGGATCGATGGAGCGGAAGCGCGATGCGCGCGGATCGAGCCGACGCGCAATCGCGTGTGGGCCGGCTCGGCGGACGGGATGCTGCGATGCTGGGACACGGCGACCGGCTCACCGGTCTTCACCATTCGCGCGCACAGAGGCGAGGTCGCCAGCCTGACGTTCCGCCCCGGCGGCGGCGAGATCGCGACGGGCGGAGACGACGGCCTCGTCCGTTTGTGGCGACTCGAGAACGCCGCGGCGCTCGGCGAATTCGCCGGTCACAGCGGACCCGTCACCGACGTCGTGTTCGATCCGAGCGGCTCGCGTCTCGCGTCGGTGTCGCACGATCGCACGGTCAAGATCTGGGACGTCGACTCGCGCCTGGAAGTCTTGACGCTTCGCGGCCACCCGGAGTGGGCGTGGGCCGTGGCGTGGAGCCCCGACGGTCGATCGATCGCGTCGGGTGGAGCCCGCGATCCGATCGTGCGCCTGTGGGAGATCGACTCGCCGAGCGAGCGCCAGCGCGCGGCCGATCGCGCCGCGAAAGCGCGCGAGACGGTCGAGCCGAACGTCGATCGCGTCCTCGCCGAAACGCGCTCGGCACATGACGTCATCGAGCGACTTCGAGCCGACCGGTCGTTGGATGAGCCTCTGCGATCCGCGGCGATACGGCTCGCGCGTCGGCGACTCCAGGAGAAGTGACACGCCACATTTCTTTTCGTGCCGCCGTCACGATCCCGCGACGACGTCGACCTTCTTCATGGGCCAAAGCCATCGATGGAGGTCACACATGGCAAGCGCGATCGGGCGTCGGTTCGTGGCAGCTTCGGTTTTCGCGTGCGGGTTCGCGGCAGGCGCGCGCGGCGCGTCGATCGACGGCGTCTGGACGCGCCTCGACCGCATGCCCCCGGCCGTCGAGGCCGGCGCGCCGTGGGTTCGTCCCGAACGATTCGTCGCCCTGTCAGTCGATCTCGACGCGCTCGACGCCGCACTCGAAAGCGCGCCGCTCGAGGACACGCCCGACGCTCTGTCGCGCCCGCTCCTCTTCGCGTTGCCGATGCCGGACGGCGAGTTCGAGTGGTTCGAGGTCGTCGAGTCGCCCGTGCTCGCGCCGGAACTCCAGGCGGAGTTCCCGCAGATCCGCACGTATCTCGGACGAGGCGTCGACGATCGCAGCGCGACCGCTCGGCTCGATCGCACGCCTCAGGGATTCCATGCTCAAGTGCTGTCGCCTCGCGGCGCGGTCTACGTCGATCCGTACACGCGCGGCGACGTGACCCACTACGCGGTCTACTTCAAGCGCGACGCCAGACCGCCGCGCCGCTTCCCGTGCCTCGTATCCGACGAGGAAACGGGACCGATCCTCGAGCCGGCGCGGGAGACTCCGAGTCTCCTCGGCGCCTCCGTCGCGCGACGGCACTACCGGCTCGCGGTCGCGGCGACCGCCGAGTACACCGCGTCGGTTTCCGCGGACGCCAACAACCCCACGGTCCTCGAAGGGCAGGCCGCGGTCGCCACGGCCGTCAATCGAGTGAACCAGATCTACGAGAACGATCTCGCGATCCGGCTGATCGTCGTCGCGGGCAACAGCGCGCTCGTGTTCACGAACGCGGCGACGGACGGCTACACGAACGGAAACGTCGACGCGATGCTCGGACAGAATCAATCGAAGATCGACGCGGTGATCGGCAACGCGAACTACGACGTCGGCCACGTCTTCGGGACCAACTCCGGCGGCAAGGCATTCCTCGGCGTCGTGTGCACCTCCGGCAGCAAGGCGCTGGGCGTGAGCGCGAGCGGCGTGAGCACGGGGGATCCGTTCTGGATCGATTACGTGTGTCACGAGATCGGCCACCAGTTCAACGCGCCGCACACGTTCAACAACTGCGGCGACAACAGCCAGCGAACCGGAAACGCGGCGTACGAGCCCGGCAGCGCCTCGACGATCATGGGCTACGCCGGCATCTGCGGCGCCGACGACCTGCAGCCGAACAGCGACCCGTACTTCCACTGGCACAGCATCGCGACCATCGAGACGTTCGTCGCATCGGGCGGCGGCTCGAGCTGCGCGACGGTCTTCACGACCGCGAATCGCCCGCCGACGGTCTCGAGCCTGACGACGCGGACGATCCCGATGGGGACGCCGTTTTCGCTCGTCGCGTCCGGAAGCGATCCCGACGGCGATCCGATCACCTTCTGCATCGAGGAATCCGACCTGGGTCCGGCGCAGCCCGCGGTCGGGCCGGGCAGCGACGACAACGGGCGAAGTCCGCTGTTCCGCTCGTTCCGACCGACCTCGGATCCGGCGCGCACGCTTCCCCGACTCGCGGATCTCCTGAGCGGGTCGACGACGATCGGCGAGCAGCTGCCGGCAACGAGCCGCTCGCTCGTCTTCGCGATCACCGCGCGCGACAACGTCGCGGGGGCCGGCGGCACCGCGACGGCGTCGGCAGCAATCGATGTTACGTCCGCGGCGGGCCCGTTTCGCATCACGAGCCCCAACTCGCACGTCACGTGGTCGGGCATTCGCCGCGTGACCTGGGACGTCGCCGGCACCGACGCAGCGCCCGTGAATTGCGCGAACGTGATCATCCAGCTTTCGACGGACGGCGGCGGCATCTTCACGAACCTGATGGCGAACGTCGCGAACGACGGCGAGCAAGACGTCGTGTTGCCGTCGATCACCACGACCCGGGCGCGCTTGCGGATTCGAGCCCAAGGCAACGTCTTCTTCGACGTCACCGACACCGACTTCACCATCGTCCCGTCCACTTCGAACGACCGCTGCGTGAACGCGGAGCCCGTGTTCGACGGCTCGATTCGCACGGGCACGCTCACGGGCGCGACCAACGATGGCGGCTCGAGCTGCGGCACGTCGACTGGCAATCCCGACGTCTGGTACTCCTTCGTCGCGCCGTGCAACGGGACTTTGCGCGTGACGAGCTGCGGCACGAACGACGCGCCCGGGGTGGACGCCGGGCTCGACACCGTGATTTCCATCCACTCGTCGTGTCCGGGCACCGCGGCAAACGAGCTCGTCTGCAGCGACGACGCGCCGCCCGGCGCCTGCACCGGCGATTCCGGCGCTCGCCGCGACGCCGTCGCCGAAGTGCCGCTCGTCACCGCCCGCGGCGTGTTCATCCGCGTCACGAACCACGGCCTCGGCTTCTTCGATCCCGCGTTTCGCATCGAGGTGACGTTCATCGAGTCGGGCAATCGTCCGACGATCCAGCCGGTGTCGAATCACCACGCGGAATGCGGGCGCCCCTATGCGCGCACGCTCTACCTAACTTCTCCGTCGTGCATGAACCCGGTGACGTGGTCGCTCGTGAGCGCGCCTGCGGGAATGGGGATCGGTGCGTCGGGAGGTCGCATCGATTGGGCCTCGCCAGTGATCGGCAATTTCAACGTCGTGGCGCGGGCGACGAACTCCGCCGGCTTCGACGAGGAATCGTGGACGCTCTCGGTCGATCGGATGCCGCCGACGATCGTCGCGATTCCGGATGCGACCGTCGCGTGCGCCGCGTACGTGGGGCCCACGCCTTCCGTCACGAATCTGCCGTGCATGGGGCCGGTCACGTGGTCGCTCGTCGATCGACCGAGCGGGATGACAATCAACGCTTCGACCGGCGTCGTGACGTGGACGTCGCCGGTGCCGGGAAGTCACGCGGTGAGGATTCGCGCCACGAACACGAGCGGATTCGACGACGAGGCGTGGACGCTCACGGTATCCGGGATCGCGCCCGTCATCGTCGACGTCGCCGACGCGACGACGTGCCTGTCGAGCTACGGCGGGCCCGCGCCACAGCTCGCCGGCGGAGCGTGCGCCTTGCCCGTCACATGGACGCTGGTCTCGGGACCGGGTGGCATGACGATCGACGCCGCGACCGGCGTGGTCTCGTGGCCGTCTCCGTTCGCCGGATCTCGCACGGTCACGATCCGCGCGACGAACGCGTTCGGATCGGACGACGAGTCCTGGCTCCTGTCGACGGGAAGCGCGGCCTTTCCGGTATTGAATGACATCCCAGACGCGACGATCGCCTGCGGCTCGGGCGCGTATGTCGGGCCCGCACCGACGCTGACGAACCCATCGTGCATGAGTCCCGTCACGTACTCGCTGATCACGCGGCCCGCGGGAATGACGATCGATTCGGTGAGCGGCGTCGTGACGTGGCCGACTCCGATCGTCGGGCTGCACGCGATCGACGTGCGCGCGACAAACGCCGTCGGGTCGATCGACGAAGCCTGGACGCTGCGCGTCGATTCGCTCGCGCCCGTGGTCTCCGCCATCCCGGATCAAACGACGTTCTGCGGGTTGGGCGCGTACCTCGGCCCGATCCCGTCGCTGACGAACTCGGCGTGCATGAGTCCAGTCACGTGGTCGCTCGTCGTCGGCCCGCCCGCCCTGTCCATCACTGCGGCCGGCGACGTGCGGTGGCCGATGGCCGACGTCGTCGTCGGAGATCATCTCGTCGTCATTCGTGCGCAGAACGACGCCGGCGCCGACGACGAAGCGTTCGTGCTGCACGTGCCGCGATCGGCGCCCGACGTGAACGAGATCGCGGACGCGATCGTCCCGGTGCCGGGCGGCGCGTACGTCGGACCCGTTCCGACTCTCTTCGATTCGGGGCCGTGCACCGGCCCCGTGAGCTGGTCGCTCGTCGCGGGCCCGTCCGGCCTGTCGATCGATCCGTGGAGCGGAGTCGTCACGTGGCCGATCACCGCGCCGGGCTCGCACGAGGTCACGATCCGCGCACGGAACTCCGCGGGTTTCGACGACGAGTCGTGGATCGTCACGGTCGGACCTGCGCCGGCGACTTCCCTGTGCGAGATCGCGCGGCTCGTTCCCTCGGACGGCGCCGCGAACGCCGGCTTCGGAGGGTCGGTCGCCCTGAGCGGTAGCGTCGCCGTCGTCGGTGCGCCGTACGACGACGAGGCCGCGAGCGATGCTGGCGCGGCGTACGTCTTCGAGCGATCGGGCAGTGCGTGGATGCCCGTCGTGAAGCTCCGCGCGACGGACGCGGCGTCCGGCGACGCGTTCGGTCAATCGGTTGCCGTCGAGGGAGACACGATCGCCGTCTGCGCGTGTGGCACGGATGGCTTCGTCGGCGGCAACAGCGGCTCGGTCTACGTCTTCGTCCGAAGCGGCTCGAGCTGGGTGCAGCAGACCCGGCTCGTGGACAACGTCTACGGCGGGCCCGACGAATTCCTCGGCTGGTCGGTCTCGATGTCGGGCGACACGATCGTCGCCGGTGCATTCAACGCCGCCGGACAGGGCGTTCCGAACCGCGGCGCGGCCGACGTGTTCGTTCGAAGCGGCGGGAGCTGGTTCCTCCAAGCGCGCCTCCTGGCACTCGACGGTGAGGCGTTCGACTACTTCGGACGGTCGGTCGCGATCGACGGCGACACCGCCGTCGTCGGCGCGCAGCTCGTCGAGGACTCGGTCGCGGAAGCGGATGCCGGCGCGGCGTACGTCTTCGTGCGCAGCAACGGAACCTGGACGCAGCAGGCGAGGCTGCGTGCCGCCGATCGATCGGCCTCCGATCTCTTCGGCGTGTCGGTCGCGCTGAGCGGCGAGGTCGCGATCGTGGGTGCGTTCGGCGACGATGATCTCGGCAACGGGTCGGGTTCCGTGTACGCGTTCTCTCGCAGCGGCTCGAACTGGACGGACGACGGGAAGCGAACGGCGTCGAACGGAGCGGCCAGTGACGGATTCGGCTTCGCGGTCGCGCTGGAGGGAAACACGGCGTTCGTCGGCTCGAACGTCGTGTTCGATCCCGTGGGAGACGGCTCGGTCTACGTGCTCGCGCGCGGCGCCTCGGGCTTCACCGAGCAGGCCGAGCTTCGCGCGAGCGACGCGTCGCCGTCCGGAGCATTCGGCGTCGCGCTGAGCAGCGACGACGCGTCGCTCCTCGTGGGGGCCAACGGCGCGGCGTACGTCTTCACGGCCGGCGGCGCGAGTTGCGCGTCCTGCGGCGATGGATCCGTCGCGTCCTCGGTCGGCGCGCCGATTCCGGTCCTGCTCGTGAACGGCACCGCGGGGACGACTCCGCCGCGCACGGTTTCCGTGAGCTTGCACGCGCCGATCACGGTGACGCTCGAGGCGAGCCCCGCGGGACCGGCGACCGACGCGGCGTACGTCGTCTGGGCGTGGCATGGCGCGCCGACGAGCCCCTCTCGCCTCGTCGCGTTCGGGACGGACGTCGGCTGCACGGTGAACCCGACGCCGGTGCGGCCGAGCGCTCTACCTCAGCCGTTCGCGTGCCTCCGCGGTTCGCGCGTGCCGATGTCGGCGTGCCGCTCGCTGCCCGGACCGACGTCGGCGCCGTGGTCGCGGACTCGCGCCGGCGGGTTTTCGGTGCCGATCACGCTCACGATCCAGGGCGTGCTCGAAGACGCCGGAGCGTCGAACGCTCTCGGATACAGCACCACGAACGCCGTGACGATCGTCGTGCAGTAACGAACGCGAACCCGCTCGAGCGGCCGGCGGCTCACGGGCTCACGGAGAAGCGGCAGGCGACGCGCGTGACGTTGCCCTGAACGTCGCGCACGGACGCGTGCACAGTTCCCGAGAAACCCGGGCCGAGCGGCTGCGGCAGCGGGATCGTCCAGATGCCGTCGCCGTCGCGATGGCCGAGCGAGACCAGCTCCGCTCCCGCGGCGCGGCTTCCGACCGCGAAGTCCGCCGTCACCGAGAGCGACGTCGCGTCGATGCCGCTGTCCGCGTCCGCGGCGCCGACGCGGATGAACGAAATCGGGTTCGCGTTCGCGCCCGCGCGCGGCGAGCTCATCGTGAGCGTCGGCTTGAGGTCGTCGAGGAACCATCCGCGCGTGCTGCCGCTGAGAGCGCCCACGTCGATCGGGCAGCCGAGATCGATCCAGCGCGCAATCGTCATCTTCTCGTCCTCGCTGAGCGGCGGAGCGGTCGCCGGCGGCGGGCAGATCGTTCCCGTGAAGTCGATGTCGGCGGCGTCGATCTCGTCGTGGCCGCCGCCGCCCGGAAGCGTCGTTGCATCGCCGGGCACGGACTCGGTCGGATGGTCGCCGTTCGTCCATCCGTCGAGGCGCTCGCCGCAGATCTTCCACACGAGAAGGCTTCGCCGGCTCTGGAACGCGCGAACGTAGCGGCTGACGTTCGTCTGTCGCCATCCGTACGGCTGCACCAGCGAGGGAATGCCGAAGCGCCCGTCGGCGTCGTCGGCAAGTCGCGCGTAGTCGCCCGGTACGCCTCCGACGTTCGCGCGATCGTCGAGGACGAGCCGACCCGGCGGGTTGGGATTCGACGTCGTGTGACACGACACGCAACTGCGCTGGAGGATCGGCCGCACGTCGCGAAGGAACTCGACGTTCACCGCCGGCGTGCTCACGTTGCGAACCGTCGTGTTTCCGGCGGTGTCGCGAGTGAGGAGCGGCGTCGACGCCGCGAGGTCCCACACGCTGTAGCTCGGCAACGATGCCGCCGTGTCCTCGAAGCGAAGCGGCTGCTGACTGTGCGCGTGACAACCGCCGCAGTTCGCGCGCATCTCGCCCGGACGCACCTGATGCCACGTCTGCGCCATGTTCAGCACCATGCCGCGCGCGTCGAGGGTCTGGAACGTGAACGGAGTGTCCGCCGGGATCTTCGCGAGAAAGCTCGTATCCGGGTTGCCCTCGGGATCGAGGAGCGGCGCCCCGCCGGAGTCTGTCTTGCGAAGCGGGATCTCGCCGAGGATGCGCATGCGCTCGTTCGCGTGGTTCCGGAACTGTCGGCCCGAATCGGGACCGTAGCTGCGATGCGAGTTCGGCTCGAGCGCGACGAGGCGAACGGCGAAGACGTCGGAGTTCGAGTACTTTCCCGCCTCCGCGCCTTGCGTGAACCAGTTCGAGCTCTGCTCGTTCTCGTACGTGTTGAACGCGTCGAGGCCGTCGAACAGGTCCGGGCCGGACTCGATTCCGGGAAAGCTCTCGCGCTTGTAGAAGCTCGACGTTCCGACGAGCCCGTAGGGCGTGCCCGCCGGCAGCTCGGCGCGAACCGTGCCGTCGTTCGGCAGCCAAGGAAGCAGCGCGGGCTCGTCGACGCCGTGAACGGCGCGGTACGTCACGACCGCTCGCGGCCACGCTTCGTTGTATCGCGGATCGTTCTTCAGGAGCACGAGGTCGGCGGGACTCGTGACGATGCCGCCGCCGCGAACGACGTAGATGCCGGAGTCGTAGTAGGGCCGCGGCGTCGGACGATCGAGGTTGTTCGCCGGCCCGGGCGTCCACGCGACGAGGAGATCGCCGTTCGGAGCCGCCGAAGGATGCGTGAACTTGCCGACACGCGTGCGCCCGTCCGCGCCGACTGGCGCCGCCTCGTCGCGCCCGTGCGTGAACGGCGTGATCGAGTACATCCCGTACGGCGTGAACGGCATGCGGAACGGATACAGGAAGCCGCCGCCGACCGTCTGATCGATGGGCGGGTTCTGATTCACGAATGCGGGCCAGAACGCGGGCGTTCCCGCGGGCGGCGCCGGCGGGATGCGATAGAGCGCACCGAATCCGTTGTTGTTGAGGTTGTAGTAGTCGACGGCGACGATGTCTCCGCCGCCGAGCTGCGTCATGAAGTGAAAGGCCTGCGGTCCGTTGAACGCGCTCACGACCGGGCGCCACGCGCGGCCGTCCGGTTGAATCGCCCAAATCCCCCACAGTCGCTGATCGCGGAGGCCTTGGCTCTCGTAGCTCGAGAACATCAAGGTGCCGTCGACGAGCGGCGTCGGATGCAACGCGCTTCCAATCGTCATCGGCGCGATCGGCGTCACGTTCGAGCCGTCTTCGTCCATCACGAACAGTTGCAGCGTCGGGCTCGTGTAGTCCTTCGGCGGTTCGAATCCGTTGCGATTGCTCGTGAACGCGATCTTCCCGCCGGCGAGCGGGCACGGCGCGAGGTTCAAGATTCCGTAGCCGAGCCGATCGAAGTTGCCCGGCGGATCGAGCGGGTTCGACTCGTCCCAGATGCCTGCGCCGGTGTTCGGCGTGAACTCGCCGTGCGTCAGCTGCTCGATGCGGCGTGTCGCGAGGTGGATGCGATAGATGTCCGAGCCCGCGAACGGAAGGTCGTTGCGCTGTCCGTTGAGCCCGCTCGGCGTGAGGTCGGGGAAGTACGCGTAATAGACCCACTGTGCATCGAACGAGACGAAGGGATCCGTCACCGATCCGTTGCCGCCCGCGACGAGCACCTCTTCGGTTCCGTCAGGATGGAGCAGCATGAGATCGGCGCCCGGCTCGAGCCGCGCGGGATGGAACACCTCCGGCCAGATCGTCCCGGTGTTGTCGCCGTATCGCGGTTGGCGAACGTAGACGGTCGAGTACGACACGATGCCGGACGGCGTCGGCGGGATGACCAACGAGGTGCTGCCGCCTCCACCGCCGCCGCCGCCGCATCCGACGAGACCCAGCACGACGCAACCGAGCCCAACGATCGGACGCGTGCACGAACTCCACCGAGACGCTTGGCGCATAGTGATCTCCCGTGACGGTGCGGGGCAGTGAACGCGGATCCAGGGAATGAACGTGCAGATGAGCTGCGCTCCTATCGTCGGTGGAACAGTCGCGACTCAACCGTCCGCAATCGGGACGTGACGAGACGAGTCTTCGTCGATGCGCAGTCGGACGAGCGGCCCCACCACGGCTGTGTGTGACCAGGCGAGGGCCGTTTCACCCGGGCGCGGATCGTCACTGACCTTTTTGAATCCACTCGACGCCAGCGAGGAGATCCGCTGGCGAGAACTCCAGCGTGCGAAGAAGATCGGACCGACTACTCAACCAGCGCACGGCGCGACGCAGAATCGACGCCGCGGCAGGACGGACGTGCGACGTTACGATGCCCTCCGGGAGTCCACTCAAGACGAGATGAATCGAGATCCCGAGCATCAGCTCGTCGCCACTGAGGTATCGTCGCAACGACGGTTTCCTCTCACTGACTCGCTGGTGTGCGTCAAACATGAGCCTGTCGAACAGGCGCAGCACTCCGATCCCGAGAAATGCCGTTGCGAGATCGGTCAGTCCCTCGTTGTCGAGGGGTCGATCCTCGAGTCCTGCGATTCGGTAGAGCCAGTCGTGGGCGATCTCGTGGCTCAAGACGGATCGCAGACGTCGCGAGTCCGTGCACGTATCGGCGCCGATCGCGATTCGTCGCTCGCCCGATCGACGCGCTCCACTGTAGTGCCCACCTTGGTCTCCGCTTTGGTCGAAGAATGTCAGCTCGATCCCGCCATGCGAGATCCCGGCGTGATCGAGGAGCCGCGAGAAGAGCTGCTCGGCGCCCTCGCGATCGGGAGTCCAGGGTTCGAGCACTTCGGAGGAGTCAGGGAGGATCAGCGGGCGACTACGAAGATCGTCGATGCCGCGCCGCGCGAGCATCCACGCGAATCGACGAATCGTCCACTCCATCCGTTTCGCGGGAATCGATGGGTCGTCCACGTGCACCCGAAGCGTGGGCGATCCGCCGATCGCTTCGAACGGCTCCAACGGCGCTTCGTTGTCGCGCCACTCGAGCGACTCGTGCGGGTCCCATTCAGCGGCATCACCGCTCGCGCCGCAATGAGCGCATCGGATGGGCACGGCAGAACCGCACCGAGAACAGGCGCCGTCAGTCGCGAAAGGGTCGATGGGTTCTGCACATTTCGGACAAGGAACCAAGTGTTCGTCTTCGATGTTGCATCGACAGCGAGGACAACGAGGACTCCACCGCCACATCGAATAAGGAAATGACTCGCGGCAACTGGGGCAACCGGTCGTCTCGTGCACGTGGCCGCACGCAGGACACGTCGCTTTGGACGCGATCGTGTCGAACATGAAGGCACAACGATCGCACTTCCAAATCGCCGCATTCGGTGGAACGGACAGACACGAGGGACAGCAGACTCTCACGCGATCTTCCCCCGAGTGGGCGGTGTCATTTCGTGTACGTCGCGCCGCCGAGGCGAAGATGCTCGGCATCGAGCGCGAAGTCGACGACGTGGGAGCCGTTTCGTTGCGACGACAGGATGAGCGTGCCGCCGAGAATGGCGAATCGCCCATCCCCGACGTCGCTCTTGCCGTCGGCGCCGGCCGGCCACGTCGCTCGAATGGTTCCGTCGGCCGCGAAAACGAGCTTCGCGAACGATCCGGGCGGCGCGTCTCCGGGCTTGTCGAGAGTCCACGTCCCGGCGAGCTTCGCCATCGCCTCGCGCTCCGGCGTGAAATCGCCAAAGCGAAATGAGCGCACGATCTCGTCGATGCGCGGACCCAGATCGCGGATCGCGGCGGGCGTGGCGAAGCCGACCGCGACCGTTCCGATCCCTTTGTCCGAGAGGACCGCGCGCGCTCGCGCCACGAGCGCATGGCCCGCGGAATCGTTGCCCGTGCTGGTGACGATCGTGCCTCGCAGATCGCCGAGCGGATCCTTGCGCGGGTCGTCGCTCCTCTCGACGCGGAAGCCGAGATCGGCGAGCAGCGCGGTCGCGCGCGCGTACAGCGGATCGAACGAGTCGTAGAGCTCCGCGTGGACGAGCACGATTCCACTTTCGACGCTCGGGACGAGGATCGCGTCGCCTTTCTCGTCGTGCGTGACGCGCCACCGAGG
>JACOTG010000026.1 GCA_016178505.1 Planctomycetota bacterium | reverse complement strand
GCCGCTGCTCGAGCCGCGGCTCGAGCCCGGGGACATCGTGTTCGTGAAGGGCTCGCGCGCCGCTGCGTTGGAGCGCGTCGTGCACGATCTCGCGACCCGACTCGAAGCGCGCCCGCGCGTCGCGGCGAGGATGGCGATGCGTCCGTGATCGATCTCATCCTGCGCCTCGACGCGTTCAAGTTCTTGCCGCACCTCTTCCACTACATCACGTTTCGTGCGGCTGCGGCGGCGATCACGGCCTTCGTTCTGAGCCTGATCCTCGGGGGCGGGTTGATTCGATTCCTCAAGCGCGTTCGCGCCGCCGAGCGCGTCGAAAAAACCGATTCGGCCGAACTCGGTCGACTCCACAGTGCGAAGGCGAGCACGCCGACGATGGGCGGGCTCCTCGTGTTGCTCGCCGTTCTCGGCTCGACGCTCCTTTGGGCGAGGCTCGTTCCGCTCGCACTGCTCGCTCTGTTTGCCACTGCGGCGCTCGGGCTCGTCGGGTTTTACGACGACTTCATCAAGCTCACGGTGCCGGGCAAGAAGGGGCTCTCGAAGCGCGCGAAATCCGGCATGCAAGTCGTGGTCGGTCTGATCGTGGGGCTCGGCCTCCTCTGGATCGCGCGTTCGGATTCGGCGGGCGGTGATCTGCGCCTCCACTTCCCGTTCGTGAAGAGCCTCTCGATCGATCTCGGCGGGCTATGGGGCGCTCCGTACGTCGCGCTCGCCGTGCTCGTCATGGTCAGTTCGTCGAACGCGGTGAACTTGACCGACGGTCTCGATGGACTCGCCATCGGCTGCACCGTGATGGTGGCGCTGGCGTTCGCGCCGATCGCCTACGTCGTCGGTCGCGCCGACTACTCGAGCTATCTCCTGATCCCGCACGTCGCGAATGCCGGTGAGCTGGCGGTGTTCGCGTCCGCGCTCGTGGGCGGGGGCATGGGCTTTCTCTGGTTCAACTGCTTTCCGGCGGAGATCTTCATGGGCGACACCGGGTCGCTGCCGCTCGGCGGCGCACTCGGCTACCTCGCGCTCGCCGTGCGGCACGAGGTCCTGCTTGCGCTCGTCGGCGGGATCTTCGTCGTCGAGGCGTTGTCGGTGATCCTCCAGGTCTTTTCGTTCCGAGTGTTCGGACGTCGGATCTTCCGGATCGCACCGATTCATCATCACTTCCAGTTCGCGGGCTGTCCCGAGTCGAAGATCACGGTTCGCTTCTGGATCATCTCGGCGATCTTGGCGCTGTTTTCCGTCGCGACGTTGAAGGTTCGTTGAAGAGTCACGAAATGCAGGATCCATCGAATCCCGTTGCTCGCGCGATCGAGATCCCGTCGACGCTGTCGATGAGTCACGCAGAAAATCGTGAATCGTCTATCGCCGGACGCGCGTCGACCGCGTTTTCGACAGAAATAGAAAACCGTTCTCTGCAAGCGGAAGCGAGGCCGAGCGGGGTCTCCTTCTGCGCGGGACGACAGCTCGTCGTTCCGGCCGGGCGCCCGGCGCGTCGCGCGATGTCTCACGACGTCGCACGCCGCGCCGGCGCCCACTCTCTTGCGGGGAATTCGAATGCGTGCGCGTCGTCGCGCGCCGGTTCCGACATCGAATCGAGTTTCGGACCGCTCCCGCTGGGCGAACGGGAGGGAAGCGGGGGCGGTCCGCGCTCACCTGGGAATCATCGTGGACGCACCGGACCGTTCGAGCTGGGCGGCAGGGAGGGACGCTCGGGCGGTCCGGAAGCGCACGATTTCGTGAGCACGCGTGGCGGCGCCGGATCGCCCCCGGAGGGCGGTGGGGAGGGAAGCACTCGCGATCCGGCGCCGACCAGACGTCTTCGATTTCGAGCCACGCGGCGTGCACGGAGGACCTCGTGAGCGCAACGGCGACCGCGCCATTTGTCTCGCGCGTCAGGGATCGCGCGCGCGGCGTCTTCGCGAAGGCGGCAGGCCCGCCCCCGCCCGCCACGGTGCGCTACGATTCGCTCCACCTCGTCGCCATCGTGCTGACGCTCACGGGCATCGGCCTCATCATGGTCTTCTCGACGACCGCCGTCGCCGACGGCTCCGGGCTCGTCGATGGCGTGATGCAACTCAAGCGACAAGCGACCTGGGTGCTCGTGTCGGTGCTGAGCCTTCTCGTGACGGCGCGAATCGACTATCACGTGCTGGGGCGCTTGGGCCGGTACGCGCTCGCCGCCGCGGCCATCGCGCTCCTCCTGGTGCTCATTCCGCACATCGGTGCGCGAATCAACGGTGCTCGCCGTTGGTTCCTGGTGGCGCGCCTCAGCATCCAGCCTTCCGAAATTGCAAAAGTCGCGCTCGCGGTCGGACTCGCCGATCTCCTCGTTCGAAAGCACGACATTCTGGGCGACTTCAAGAAGGGCTACGTTCCGGTGATGGCGCTCATCGGTTTCTTCGTCGGAGTGATCGCAATCGAGCCCGACATCGGAACCGCCGTGCTGGTGCTGTGCGTGACGCTCACGATGGCCATCGTCGCGGGAATTCGGTTTCGGCATCTGGTGCCGACTCTCCTTCTGATGATGCCGCCGGCGATGCTGGCGCTCTTCTTGAAGTTCGAGCACATCGGAAACCGCCTTTCGGGTTTCCGGAATCCGCTCGAGAGCTACCACACGCTTCACTCGCTCGTGGCTCTCGGCTCGGGCGGCGTCTTCGGCGTGGGGCTCGGCAATGGCCGTGAGAAGCTCAACTTCCTGCCGGCGAAGTCCACCGACTTCATCTTCTCGATTCTCGGCGAGGAGCTGGGCTTCGTCGGGACGGCCGTGGTCGTGCTGCTCTTTGCCGCGTTCATCGTCGTCGGGTTGCGAATCGCATTGCGCGCGCCCGATCGACTCGGCTTCTTGATCGCACTCGGTCTCACCCTCTTCGTCGCGCTGCAGGCTGCCATGAACATCGCGGTCGTCACGGCATCCATGCCGACGAAGGGCATTTCGCTTCCGTTCGTCTCGATGGGCGGATCGTCCATCATCGCGCTGTCGATCGGCGTGGGCATCGTGGTCAACGTCGCTCGGCAATCCGAAACACTCGTGGGCTCGGACGCGGCGGTCGCTCCGAGATCGAATTCGGTGTCCGGCATCGACGCATCGCTTCAGCCCGAGCCGAGGGCGCTCTAGCGCACGGTTTCGAGCGGGCCACGGCACAAGGGAGGGCAGGGAATGAGTCACTTCGAAAAGATCGGCGTCATCTTCATCACGGGGCTCGTGGCGATCATCCTCGCGCTGAGCCTGTTCGGCTCCGGCAAGCCGGATCCCGAAAACGCACTGGTTCTGAAAGACCCCGTCGTGCGCGATGCGGTCCCGCCCTCGCCGAAAGTGACGCCGGTCCGTCGTGCCCGCGATTCCGAGACGCCGGACAAGAACCAGGCGCTCTGGGACGCGATGAAGCGCGCGACGGCGAAGCCGACGCCGCGCCCGTCGTCGGACGGCGACAAGACGGATGTCACGCCGGTCGTTCTGCTGAACAAGCCGAACGACGCGACGGCGAATCTCGACAACCGCGACGCGAGCGCGTTCTTGGAGGTCTCCAATGCGCCCGCGCCCAAGAAGTCGGTCGACGGCGCCGTCGACGGGCCGACGTCGAATCCCAACCCGAAGGGGGACGTGGAACACGTGATCGCGAACGGCGAGAACTACTACTCGCTCGCGCGGCGCTACTACCACGACCCGTCGAAGTGGCAGCTCATCGCCAACCGCAACAAGATCCCCTCGGAGCGACTGCGCGCGGGAACGAAGATCGTGATTCCGCCGCTCCCGGCGAAGACGACTCCCGCCGTGATCGACAACGCGAAGTCGTCCGGAACGCTCGCCAAGGACCCGGCATCGACGGGTGCGAAGAAGTCGAACCCGCCGACCCCGGACGGGGACGGCGCGGCGCGCACGTACAAGGTGAAGAAAGGCGACACCCTCTCGGGGATCGCGCAGTCGCAGCTCGGAACCGTGAAGCTCCTCGCAAAGCTCGAAGACGCGAATCGCGACGTGCTCAAGGACCACGCGATCCGCGAAGGCATGACGCTTCGAATTCCCGCGACCAAGCCGTAGTCCGGTACCCCGATTCGACGGTTGTGTTGAACGGGCCCGGGCGACTAGGATTCGCCCGTGGCGGCATCTGGGAGCGGAACTTCGGACATGATCCGAGAGCATGCGGCGGCGTTGGAACAGGCGCCTTCGAGCAGTGCGTCGTGGCGAAATCGCGATCGGAGCAGCGAACGTTTCGGCGAAGCGCCGCGCCGAGTGCTCTTTGCGGGAGGCGGCAGCGGCGGCCACCTGCGTCCCGGCCTGGACGTCGCCGGGGCACTCGTTGCGCTGGCGCCGCGAAGCGAAGTCCGATTCGCGGTGACTCGCAAGCCGCTCGACGCCGAGATCGTTCGAACGACGCCGTTCTCGTTCGAGGTGCTCGCCGCCCCGCGCTTTCGACGCACGCCATCCGGCGTCGCCGGCGCGGTGATGGACTTCGGCCGCGGGATTCACGCGTCGCTGCGCCTGCTCGGGACGTTTCGGCCCGACCTCGTGGTCGCTCTCGGCGGACACGGGTGCGTCGCTCCGGCTCTCGCGGCCCGCATGCGCGGCGTGACGGTGGCGCTCCTCGAGCAGAACCGGACGCCGGGCCGCGCCAATCGGCTGCTCGCCCAAGGAGCCGACGCTGTCTTCGTCCCGTTCGAGGAGAGTTGCGCGGAGTTCATCCACCCCGATCGCGTGGAGGTGCTCGGAAACCCCGTCCGCGTGGACCTCGTCTTCGAAGGAGGCGCGTGCGAGGCTCGCGAGCGGCTCGGGCTGCGGCCCGATCTGCGGACGCTGCTCGTCGTGGGCGGGAGCCAGGGATCGGTGGGGATCAACGCGCGAGTCGCCGCCGCACTTCGAGCTGGCAGCAGTTGCGTCGACTTCCAGGCGATCCACCTCGCCGGTTCGGCGGAGGCAGTGCCTCCGCTGGAGAAGGCGTATGCGGCGCGCGGCGTCGCGGCGCGCGTGCTTTCGTTTTCGACGGAAATGCCGGTGCTCTACGCGGCCGCTGATCTCGTTCTTTCGCGCGCCGGCGGGACGACGATCGCCGAGCTCGCGGCGATCGGGAAGCCGGCGGTGCTCGTTCCGTTCCCGCACCATGCGGACCGGCACCAAGAGCGAAACGCCGAAGTGCTCACGACGCGCGGAGCCGCTCGAATCGTCCACGAGGGCGACCTCACGCCCGAAGTCTTCGACTCCTCGGTGCTCGGACTCCTGGCCGATGACGCGGCGATTGCAGCGATGGCCAAGGCCTCGCGCGCGCTCGGCAGGCCCGACGCCGCGCGAAGAGTGGCGCGGCGCATTCTCGACCTCGCGTCGCACGAGGGTCGTTCATGACGATGGGCATCGATCGCGTTGCCGTGATCGGCGCGGGTCCCGCGGGTGCCTACGCGGCGCACCTGCTCGCGCGCGCCGGACGCGAGGTCACGCTCGTCCATCGGACGCGTCCTCTGGAGAAGCCGTGCGGCGGTGGAGTCACCCGCCAAGCGCTCGACGACGTGCCCGAGCTTCCACCGATCGGCGGCGGACGATCGATCGAACGGACGATCTTCCGAGCACCGTCCGGCCGCGAGGTTTCTCTCGAGGCCGACTCTCGCGAGCGAGAGTTGCTTCGCATCTATCCTCGACGGGTCCTCGACGCTGCGGTTCGCCGGCTCGCCGAATCGAGCGGTGCTCGAATCCTCGAAGGCAGCGTGGCGTCGATCGAGCGCGACGGTCGGGGCTTTCGGCTGCGTGGCGAAGGCATCGACGCGGAGTCGTCGTCGTGGCCGTTCGTCATCGGCGCCGACGGGATCGGCAGCATCGTGCGCCGGTCGCTCGCCGAGCCGCTCGACGAACGAGACACGTTTCTCGCCTGCGGGTGGCGAGTCGAGGTCGATGCGGCGCCGACGGCGATCTTGTGCTTCGAGCGCCGTCTGCGCGGATATCTGTGGTCGTTCCCGCGCGAGGGAGAGGTCTCGATCGGAGCGTGCGCGCTCGGCTCGAGCGCGAAGCCCGCGGCGCTGTTCGAGCGTGCCGCGCGGCTCGCGGACGAACTCGTCGTCGATTCGGCCGTGCCGCGAAAGCCGTACGCCTCTCGCATCCCGGCGCCGTCGTCGCGGACGCTTCGGCGATTGCGCGTCGGAGGTGACGGGTTTGCACTCGTGGGCGACGCCTCTGGGCTGGTGGACCCGCTGACGGGCGAGGGCATCCGCTTCGCGTTTCGCACGGCGCGCCTCGCGGCGGAATCGATCGTCGCGGGCGAAGGCGGCCCGGGCTACGCCGAGCGGGCGCGGCGCGACGTCGTGCCCGGGCTCGTGTCCGGCGCGCGCTGGCGCTCCGTCTTCTATCAGCCCGCGTTTCTCGAGGCGATGGTCGCGCTGTGCGCGAAACGTCAAGGGGCGCGGCGACTGCTTCTGGATCTCCTGACGGGGCATCAGGAGTACGCGGGGTTGTTGGAGCGACTCGTCGGCGAGGGCTTCCAGTCCCTCGCCGCCTGTTTCTAGTTTCTCGGGGAGGGCGATGGCGAAGAAAGGCATCCACCTGGTGGGGGTGGGCGGGATCGGCATGAGCGGGCTCGCGGGGCTGCTCATGACGCGGGGCGCTCGCGTCAGCGGCTCCGACTTGCACGGCGGGGCGCTCGTCGATTCGATGCGACGTCGCGGCGTGCGCATCCATCTCGGGCACGCGGCTTCGAACGTCGCGCCCGACGTCGGCCTCGTCATTCACTCGGCGGCGATCGCCGGCGACAACCCCGAGATCCGCGAAGCGAAGCGTCGCGGCATTCGAACGGCGTCGTACACCGAAGCGCTCGGTTGGATGATGCGACTGCGAGACGGCATCGCGATCTCCGGCACGCACGGAAAGACGACGACGACCGCGATGATCGGACACATCCTCGTCCAAGCGGGAGAGGATCCGATCGTGGTCGTCGGCGGACTCGCGTCGACGCTCGGCGGAAACTTCCGAATGGGACGCGGCACGCCGATGGTCGTCGAAGCGTGCGAGTACCGCCGGTCGTTCCTCGCGCTGCGGCCGCGCATCGCGGTCGTCACGAACGTCGAGGAAGACCACCTCGACTACTACCGCGATCTCGACGACATCTTCTCGGCATTCCGCGAGTTCCTCGACCTCCTGCCGGCCGAAGGCGCGACGATCCTGAACGTGCGCTTGCGTGATCGGTTCGATCTCTCCGCGCGACGTACGATCTTCTTCGGCGCCGGCGACTCGATCGACGCCGACGTGCGCGCCGGAGAGGCGCGGTGGGACGGAAGCCGTTTGCGATTTCGAATGACTCACGCGGGAGTCGACCTCGGCGAGGCAGTCCTTCGACTACCGGGCGAACACATCGCGTGGAATGCCGCCGCTGCCGTTGCCGCCGTCATCGCTCACGGCATGGACGGCCGCGCGGCGGTCGCGTCGCTCGCGTCGTTCGACGGCGTGGATCGCCGATTCCAAGTGAAGGGGCGCCCTCGCGGCGTCACCGTCATCGACGACTACGCGCACCACCCGACCGCGATTCGCGCGGTGCTCGACGCGGCGCGCACGTGCTTTCCGGGCCGTCGATTGATCGCCGTGTTCCAGCCACATCAGTACTCGCGCACGCGATCGTTCCTCGATGCGTTCGCGCGTTCGTTCGGCGCCGCGAAGCAGGTCGTCGTCCCCGACATCTATGCTGCGCGCGACACCGATGACGACCGTCGCTCGGTGTCGAGCCGCGATCTGGTCGCGCGCATTCGCGCCGAGGGCGTCGCAGCGGAGTACGCGGCCAGCTTCACGGATGCGCTCGCCTATCTCGAAGCGAACCTGCGCGCGGGCGACGTCTGCCTCACGGTCGGCGCGGGCGACGTCACGCTCCTCTCGGACGAGCTGGTGCGTCGTCTCGAGAAGACGTGCGAGGCCGTCTGACATGTCCGAAGCTGCCGCATCGACCGCGCCCGAAAGCACCATCCAACTTCGGGAGCGAACGACGCTCGGGATCGGCGGACCGCCTCGGTTCTTCTATCGACCCGAGAACCTCGAGGCACTGCGGCGCGTGCTCGAATCACTCGACGCGCGCGGCATCACGTGGCTCGTGCTCGGCGGCGGCTCGAACCTCGTCGTCGCCGACTCGGGAGTGGACGCCGCGGTCATCTCCACGGAGCGGT
Organism: Planctomycetota bacterium; assembly: GCA_016178505.1. GTDB lineage: Bacteria > Planctomycetota > JACOTG01 > JACOTG01 > JACOTG01 > JACOTG01. The sequence goes on along the minus strand of JACOTG010000026.1, from coordinate 10,753 downwards.
TCCGCTTCGTGAAGATCGACGGCGATCGAATCGTTGCGGGCGCCGGCGTGTCCCTGCCCGGGCTCGTCGACCAAGCCAAGCAGCGCGGGCTAACGGGAATCGAGCGGCTGGCGGGGATTCCCGGATCGATCGGCGGCGCCGTCGCGATGAATGCCGGCGGCAAGCACGGCGCCATCGGCGACGTTCTCGTTTCCGCCGTGACCATCGACGGCGGAGGAACGGTACGTCGCCGCACGCGCGACGAGCTGAACCCGCGCTATCGCACGGCGAACTTGAACGGCGAGATCGTCCTCGAGGCCGAGCTGCTCCTGAAGGCCGACTTGCCGCTTCGGGTCGCCGGCATGACGCGGGAGATCCTCGAGGAGAAGAAGCGAACGCAGCCGCTGATCGGCCGGAGCGCCGGCTGCGTGTTCCGAAACCCGCTTCCCGATCACGCCGGACGGCTCATCGAGCTCGCCGGAGCAAAGGGGTTGCAAGCCGGCGACGTGAAGGTGTCGCCGAAACATGCGAACTTCTTCTTGAACGTGGGCAAGGGAAGCTCGGCCGACTTCCTCGCGCTGGCGGAATCGGTGCGCGCCCGCGTCCTGGCGGCCACCGGCCAGCGACTCGAATTCGAAGTGAAAGTTTGGAAATGAACTCGGTCTCTTTCGAGAGGTTTTCGTTGAATCGCCAACGACCTGTGATAAGCTCCGCCGCGGTTTTGGAGCGGTTGCGGGTCGGCGTTGGCGACATCCCCTCTTTCTTGGCGCGATGCACGCTCGACGGCCCGCGCTCAAGGGCGGTTGATTGGATCCCTCGGTACTTCAGCATTCATCCACGGGATGCCTTCAACCACGTCTTCTTCAGAGGGTTTAGCGGGCGGCAATTCTTTCGAAAGGAGACAAATGATGGACAGTGTGATGGCGAAGTACGTCGAGCGGCGCCTGCATCCGATGCGCGTGACAACGAGTTTGCTGCATCACGAGCTCGAGCTGGCCAAGGGGAACAAGGACATCACGCTCGATCGCGAGCTGCTCGAGAGCGTGCTCGCAACGATGGAGATCTTCCTCGAGGACTTCGACTCGAAGTTCCGCGGTCAGCCGGAGGATCGTCCCGTCGAGAAGCGGTTCGTCGACGCCGCCAAGGCGACGATCAAGATCTAGCGCGACGCCGACTCCGTCCGTTCCGTCCGCTTCTCTCGCGGCACGGGTGCCGTTCGGACCGCGACGGGCTCTTCGTCTCCCGCGGTCGGTCTCGCGTGTGCTGGGGCTTGCGAGGCTGCCCGTCGCGCGTCCCGGAGTTTCCGTCATGAGCCTCATCGCTTCGCTCGGGCGGCGCCTCCGAGAATCGTCGTCGGCGCTCGGAGCGGCTCTTTACCGCACGCGCCGCACGTTCGCACTGCTCGGCCTCCTCGCGTTCACGGTGCTCGCGGCCATCGGCCTTCGTCGGATGAAGGGCGAAGTCGAGCACTTCCCGGACATTCAAGTCTATCCACGGGCGTTTCGTCCCGTTCGCGTTCCGACGTGGGCGGACGATTCGCTCGTTCGCAGCTTGCGCGAGACGTCCGCGGAGCTGCCGCCGTTCAGCATCCTGGACGCCGATCTCCGCGCCTCGCTCGACCGGCACTGGCGCCGAAACCCGTGGGTTCGCGAGATCACGCGCGTCGACAAGGAGTTCCCGAACAAGCTCACCGTCACGGCGCGGATTCGCCGACCGATCGCGTACGTCGAGCTTCCTGACAAGTCCGCGCCCGACGGCGTCGCGTGGTTTCCGGTCGATTCGTCGTGCGTGAGACTGCCCGGCGAGACCACGACGCCTCCGAAGCCGGGGGCAACTCCGATTCCGCTGGTTCAGGGCACGGGAGCGGCGACCGTGCCGGCGGCCGGTCGCGTGTGGGACGACGAGGGCGTTCGCGATGGCGTCGCGATCGCCCTCGAGCTCTTCGATCTCTACAACTCTCCGATCTACGACCGGCTGAAGATCGCCGCGATCGACGTCCGAAACACCGGCGGCCGCATCGACCGCAAGGCGAGCGAGATCGTGCTCGCCACCGATGCCGGCAAGCTGATCCTGTGGGGCCGCTCGCGTCGCACGAAGGCATTCGGCGAGATCTCGACCGCCGACAAGCTCGCGCACCTCACGCGGATCCTCGACGCCTACCCGTCGCTCGCCGGCGTGGAGAAGGCGAAGGTCTATTTCGAGCAGCCGTACGTGGTGCTCGAGGATGCCTCCGGCGGGACGCGCGTCGGTCAGGCCGCGAAGCACGACGACACGGACGTCGCCCTTACGATCGATAACGGAAAAGCGCCACGCTGACGTGAACACGCCCGACGCGTCGGGGCCGGTTCTCGAGAGGCGCGAGGCGCGGTGGCTCGCGTTGGTGTCGCTCGCCCTCGGCTCGGCGGGAGCGATCGTGCTGCGCCTCGACGCACTCGGCTTAGCGCCGGATGCGGTTCCGAGGGGCGGGGGAGCGCCGACGGGGTTTCTCGGCGTCTTGCTCGCGATCCTGGTTCTCCGACCGCTTGCGTCGCGCGAAGGTCGTCCACTCCGCGTTCGCGTCGTAATCCTGACGATCCTCGCCGGGCTTCCCGCGACGCTCCTCGTTGCCGGCGTCGGCGGCGTGGCGCCGCTTCGCGCGGCGGGCGCGCTGGCGTTCGTCGGAGGCTGCGGCATCGCCGTTGCCGACGTTGTCGCACTCGGCGACGCATCGAGAACGGGTCTGTTCGCGCGAGCGCTCGTGCTCGGGATCGCGCTCGCGGCGCCGCTCGTTGGGTACATCGGCGACGAGTTCCTGCGATTGCCGGCGTCATGGGCGACGATCTCGCCGTTCCTCCTCCTGCCTCGGATCGTGGACGGAGACGTGCCTGCCCTCGCGCTCGCCGGATGGATCGTCGTGGTCGCGGCGCTTCGCGTCGCGCGAATGAAGACTCCGATCGCCGCATCGGTGCCCGGGATGTGCCTGCTCCTTACGCTGCCGGCCGTGCCCGCGTCGAAGTCTGCGTTTTCCGGCCTTGCCGTTTCCGGCGCGCCGTTGCCGGTCGCCGTCGATCTCCCGAGCGGCTTCCACGGAAACGTGCTCGTGGAGACGAGCGGACGTCGCACGGTGTTCGGACCCATCCTCGGCGATCGTGCGCGGTTCGTGCTCCGGCCCGGGGTCGCCGGAACGTGGCCGTCCACCGTGCCCGTGCGGCTTCGGTCCGCGGCCGGCGGCGACACGGAGTGCGGTGCGCTCGAGCTGCGGCCGGTGGCGCCGGGCGTCTCGCTCGCGCTCGTCATCGGTGGCGATGCCGAAGCGGCGCGCGTGGCGCGAGATCGCCTCGAGGCATCGGACGGCGCGGGCGCGAGGCGATGGGTGGTTCCCGATCTCGACGCGCTGCCTGCGAACCCCGCGGCATTCGAATCCGTCGACGCCGTCGCGCTGCTGCCGGATGCAAGTGCGGTGCTCGGCGAACCGAAGCAGGGCGCGCTGACGGCGTGGCTCGGCAGCGGTCGGCGTGCCATCCTCGTCACGACGAGCGGCGACGACGCGTGGGTGAAGGCCTTCGTCGACGGACCGGAGGCGCGCGAAAGACTCGGGCTCGGGCGTGTGTGGGTGGTCGATCGGGACGCTCTCGCGCGCGAGGACTATCGCGTTCCGCTCGATCCCGCGCGGGCGACATGGGTGCTCGAGAGCCCGGCCGGGCCGCCAATGTTGCCGAGCCTCGGCCGCGTCGCCGGACCGTGGCTCTCGAAGCACGCGGCCGCCGTGCTCGCGATGACCGCAGGGCTGGGGTTCGCGCTCGCGTTCGCCGGCCGGCGTTCGGATCGCGGGCGCACGTGGATCGTCGGTGCGGCGATCCTGCCGTTCCTCGGCACAGCGGTGGTCCTGCTCGGGCCGCTCCATCGCTCACCGATCGTCGCCACGACCGCCGGGGTCGTCGAGCTTTGCGCCGGCTCGCCGCACGGCCGCGCCGAGACGCTCGTCGAAACGACGGCGGTCGCCGCCGGATCGTTCTCGATCTCTCGCCCCGAGGATTCCGCGCTCGTCGAGTGGACGGAAGCTCCGCGCGACGAGCGGCTCGTCGACCGCGTCTCGCCGGACGACCGCCGCGTCCGGACGGAGGGCTTCGCGCTCGAGACCGCGCAGTCGCGCCTCTTCCGAGTGCTCGCTCCGTTCGCCGCTGCTGGCGTCGTCGACGCTCGAAATCTCGGTGAGGCAACGGAAATCTCGAGCCATCTCGACGTGACGCTCGCGCGTTGCGTCCTGGTTTCGGACGGAATGGTCACGGCGACGATCGGTGATCTGTCGCCGGGATCGACGACGTCGATCGCGCCGTCGCAAGTGTCGCGAACATTGCGCGTCGAGTCCGACGACCGCCTGGCACGAGGGCTCACGTCCGAAGCGGTGCTGATGCGGCTTGCCGCCGCCACCGGCCGCTTCGAGGCGTCGACCACCTACCTCGTCGGCGTCGCGTCGACGCGAACGTCGATCGTCGACGTTCCCGAGTCGATGGCCTCGAGCCACGCCGGCGCGCTGTGGATCGTCCGCATCAGCCCATGACGACGGACGATTCGCGAGACGTCCGGCGCGATCGCGCGCGTCAGAGCGCGACCTTCACGTAGACCGTAGCGGCGAGGGCGTCGTAGCTGGCGTTCGCTTCGAACTTGCCGCCGTCGAAGTGCCAGAACCTGAGTTCGACTCCGCCCGACCACCCCCTCCCGAGCGACGCCGGCACATCGAGCGCGAGGCTCTCGAAGTCGAACGTCGCGTCGCCACGCGACGTCACGACGCTCGCGGAAGCGGCCGGCCGAAACCCGGGAGCGACTTGGTACGAGCACGAGCCCGTGACGACCGCCTCCGTGCCGCTGAAGTCGACCTGCGTCGGAAAGACGGTCGGAAACGGGTCGAGGACGATCATGATCGTGTCCGCCGACAGATCGTAGTGACGCAGCGAACCGCTGACGGCGGCGCTCCATTCTTCCGAGGGGGACGCGGCGAGGGCGAGCGTCGCCGAGTCGGTGGAGGCGCGCCGCCCGAGCTCGTGCACGACGTTCTCACGGTGCCGCGCTCCGAGCGATCCGCTCCATCCGGGCGCCGGCCGCCAACGGAGCTGCGCGGACTCGGACGTACCGCGCTCGTCCTCGAACGTGAAATTCAGCGACGTCACCGGTGTGTTCGTTGGCGCGATGCGATATCCGCTCGCGAGCACGAGGTCGAAGTCGCGTCCGAGTTCGCAATCGAGCGATCCCTCGACGCCGCGATGCTCCACGGTCTGGTGGAGGCTCTCCAAGACCTGATCCTCGAACGTTCGCTGGATCAGGGCGCGCTCGCGCGCGTACTCGACCGACACGTCGAGCTCGGCCCACGGGAGCGGCGTCGCCTCGAGCCCGGCTTCGACGAGACCGAGCCGGCTCTCGTCGATCGATCCCTCGTGCAAGAGCTGCTCCGGCAGGGGCACGTCCATTTCGGTCAAGAAGATGTCGTGCGCCACGCTTGCGTGCTCCACTTCGTCCGTGCGCGTGAAGCGCGTGCGCAGCGCGAACTCGCGCGCGAGCTGCCAGCGCCAGCCCCAGTCGGCCTCGAAGGAGCGCTCGCGGCCCCTCGTGTCTTCGCGGGTAAGGCGTTCGAACGTGTCGTCGATCGTGAAGAAGATCCCGCTCTCGCGGTCCGTCCCGTTCCAGTCGACGTGTGCCCGCTGCCAATCGATGCCGAAGTCCGTCGACAGCCCGCTCGTCCCGAACGCGCGGCGCCAGCGTGTGGACGCGACGGCGCTCGTGCCTCGTCCTTTGGCGCCGAAGTCCTCCGTCTGCGTGGCCATGGGATCGACGGGCGACGGCGCCGTGAACGCGCGGCGCTGATTCGCGTCGAGGTCCTCGATGCCGGCGTCGAACCGTGCGTCGAACCCGGCGATCGGTCCCGCTAGGTCGCCGTGCACGCCCTTCGTCTCCTCGTCGAGCTTCACGGGAACGCCGCTGACGAAGTGCAGGATGTCGACGTCGTGGGTCGAGACTCCGAAGCCGTCGCGATGCCCGTACTCGAGATCGATTCCCGTGCGCCAGCCGCCGCGCGGATCGGCCGGCTCGAATCGGAGCGATCCGCGCTGCCGATCGAAGTCGAACGAGTGGAGGTCGCTCTCGTTGCCGCTGACGGTGAATCGGCTCTCGTCCCATCGCCCGAGCGCGTGCACGCCCGAGCCTTGCGTGTCGAGACGAAAGCTCGACCACGGATCACCGACGCCGGCGCCCGAGAGTTCGAACCGGTCGAACGCAGGCGACGCCTCGCCCTCGTGCGGTGTCGCGCGCAACGTGAACGCGCGGAGGAGCAGCGAGGAATCGAGGTTCTGATCTTCGTCGAACGCGGCTTCACTGCCGTGCACCGAGACGAGTCGCCAACCGACCTCCACCTCTGCCTGAACGTCGACGGACCCGACCTCGTGAGTCGGAGGCGAGGGCTCGGTCCCGTCCGGCGGCGGCGCGCCGAGCAGGCACTCGAAGAACAGCAACGGGCTAGCGAAGGAGTTTGGAATCAAAGTTAGAGCCGTGAATTTCCGTGTGACACGACAGACACTTCGTGAACGTGCCGCCCGGAATCTGGACGTGCGTCGCCTCGAGGTTGTCGTGGCACGAGAAGCACATCAGGCGCGGCTCCGCGTAGGTGAGCAGGCGCCGATTGGGCGAGCCGTGAGGCTCGTGGCACGAGCCGCAGCGGCGCAAGCGGTCGGCCTCGTGGTCGAAGACGAACGGCCCGCGCTTGTCCGAGTGGCAGCCGACGCAGCTCTCGCGTCGCACCTGCTCGCGCAGCTCGCTCGGCGAGCCGCCGTGCGGAGGGTGACAGCTCGTGCACGCGACCTGCGCGTTCAGCGGATGGCGAAAGGGCTGGCGAAACTCGGCGACGGCTTCCGCGTGACAGCTCTCGCAATTTGCAACGAGCTTGGAGGGCCCGCGCTCATCGTGCGGCAGCGCCTCGTGCGGCGCGTGACAGCTCGTGCAACCGATCGCGCGATCGTGCGGGCGTCGCGCCGCCGTCAGCTCGGACGCTTGCGGCTCGTGGCACGTCGCGCACGCTTGGTCGGCGGGCGACAACCCCCAGGACTCACGCGCGGCGGGATCCGTGTTCCAGGTGCAGGCGGCGGCGAGGAGGAGGGCGCTCGAGGCGACCAGTCCGCGAACCCTCCACGCGTGCGTTGACGTTTTTTTCTGTCCGTCTCCTCGATCACAGGCCACAAGCGCATCCTAACTCTGAACGGAGACTCCGCAGTACAGGGGGATCAAATGGGCGCCGCCTCGATAGGCCCGTCGCTTCGGACCGATGCCGTATCCCGATTACGCAGCTCTCGACTGCTCCTCAAACTGCACGAAATCGAACGCTGAGGATCAGGCCGGCGGCGATTCATCGCGGCGGTCGCCGCGAAGTTCGTACGGGACCCCGGTCACGAAAAAAAGCGCCGCCGCCGAGCCCAGCACGTTCCATCAACTCGATCCAAGAGTTTGTGGCGTCTCGCTGAAGGAATCATCGAGGCATACGTGCCAAGGCCCGGCGTCGGCACTTGTGTGTCGAAACCGATCCAATTCTGAATCGCGCGAGGATCGGCCTCTTACCGAGCCGATCGAGTTCGCTTGCTGCGTTTCGGGTGTCTTTGCATCACATGGCGTCCCCAGTCCGAACGGCCTGACGGCGAAGTGCTCACTTCACGCGCGAAAGCGATGAACCGACGCGGCCACGATGAAGATGATCCCTGCAACGGCCACGGCGGAAGGGCCCGTCGGGAGGTCGAGCGGGTGACTGACGACGAACCCCACGAGATACGAGATTCCGGCGATGCCCACGCTCCACATCGGCAGCGATCCCCTGTGTCGCGCGAGCGACAGAGCGGCCGCGGCGGGCAAGATGAGGAAGCCGACGGCGAAGAGGACTCCGACCATGTGGATGCTGATGGCAAGAATGATCCCCAGAAGAAGGTAGAAAACTCCATCCCACAGTCTGACGTGCACGCCCAGCGACAACGCAAGATCGCGGTCGAACGCGATCAGGAAAAATCGACCCTGCAAAGCGATCGACATTGCGATCACCGGAGCCGCGGTGACTGCAAGGAGCACAAGATCCTCCCGCGACAGGAACAGAACCTCGCCGGTGAGAAGGTTCTTGAGCTCTTCCATACCCAGTGCGGTGTGAGTCACGCAGAGGACCGCCGCGGACCCGGCTACCGCCCACCCAATACCTATCCGTGTTTCTCGTGAAAGGTGTCTCTCGTCGCCCCGCAGCAGGAGGGCGAGGCCAAGCATCTCGGCAGCCACGGCCATGATCCAGTGGTTGCGGCACAAGCCAAAGAACCCACTCTTGTCGAACAGCGCCACTCCCTCTGCGAGGAACGACAGGGCGATGCCGACTGCCGCCCACTGCGAGAGCGCGATACCCACGAAAACGATTCGGCGAAGGAGGACGTGAACACCAAGCAGTCCGAGGACCATCGCGACGATGAGTCCGCCGAAGAGCGCATTTTGGAAGAGCGCGAGATCGTTGAGCAGCGATTGCATGCGATTATGTCGCGGGAGAGGTAACGGTGGAGGACGAAGGAATCACGATTCTCCGAGCGCCGACGTCGACTACCGAAACGCCGTCGCCGTAGAGAGCCGTAAGCGCCTTCGGCGACACTACGTCGTTCGTCGATCCATACAAGTAACCCTTTTCGTGAAGGAGCAGCACACTTTCTGCTCGCTGCGCGACGAGCGTCAGGTCGTGGGAGACGAGCAAGACGGTGAGATGTCGCTCTGAGCGCAGAGCCCCGACGAGATCCAGGATGCGTGATGTGCTGCCGAGGTCCATTCCGCTGGTGGGCTCGTCGAGAACGAGCAGCTCGGGCTCGGTTACGAGTGCGCGAGCCATGAGGATCCGCTGGCGCTGACCTCCTGACAGGCTCGAATAGCGCTGGCGCGCGACGCTCATGAGACCGACGCGTTCGAGAGCCACGTGAGCACGATCTATTGCGGCGGCTCTCTCTCTCCGGTCTCTGGCCGACCAGACACTCCGTAGCGCCGTCAGCGGCAAGAGCACGACATCGATGGCGGTGAAGGGAAAGAGCGGGTCGATCGCGTCGCGCTGGGGAACGTATCCGATGTGGGGGCGCAATCCCGCCGCGCCCCCCCACCGGACTTCTCCGGCGAGGGGGGGGTGGATACCGAGAATCGCTTTGAGGAGGGTCGTCTTTCCCGATCCATTGGGACCGACGATCCCCACATACGCGGCGCGTGCGATCTCGACGTCAAGTCCTTCGAGCACACGTTGTGAGCCGTACCCGAGGGCGACGCCCTTCAACGACAGAAGCGGAACCGTGGTGTCGTTCATCAAGGCCTCGAAAGAACCTGGCGAACCGCCTCGACGTTTCGATTCATCATCGAGATGTAGTCATCCGTTCCGGGCAACGCACCGACGGAGTGCGCGAGCATCGCTGCCGAAACCCCAGTTTGAGACGTGACCCAGTCGACGTTGGATTTCTTGTTGTAGGCCGAGTAGAGCAACGCCTTGACGCTCCGAGCTTTCATCGTTTGTACGACTTCACCCAAGTGCGAAAGCGATGGCGCGATGCCCGGCTTGTTTTCGAGCGATGCCAACACTTCGAAGTGGAAACGGTCCGCTACGTACCGACTGCCTCCCGCGTGGTAGTCGACGATGCGACTTCCCGCGAAAGGCGCCAGCGCTGCTGCCCATCCAGCGAGATCCGCGTCTGCGCCCCGCTTCTTCAAGAATGGCAGAAGCGTGCCTTGCGCGAGGAGTTCTTCTAGGTCCGACGCTCGAAAGCGTGACAGGATCTTTGGTCCAAACATCGCCTCATCCACCTTCCGCACGAATGCATCGTAGCTGCGATCGTAGGCATCGGCTCCGGAAGGATCGACGAGCTTGAGATGGTCCCGGATCGTCTGGGCAACCAGCTTCCCGTTCACCGGATCGAGCATGTAATGCGGATTGCCAGCGGGGTGCACGTCACCACGTGCCCGATCGATAATAGCTTGGGGTACCTCGAGCTTGTGCACCGCTACCGAAACGTCACAGTGACCTGGCGTCCCGGGCTGGATGCTCGGGTTTCGGGACTCCGCGACGATCATCGGCTCATAGCCGATTTCGAGTTCCATTCCGTTCATGATGAAGAGATCCGCCTGATTCGCGGCGCGGATGAAGCTTGGCTTGGCATCGACGAAGTGCGGGTCTTCTGGCCCCTTCAGGAGGCTCGTGGCCTCGACGCGGTCACCGCCGATCTGCACCGCGATGTCGCGAAAGTCCGGGAGTGTCGTCAGCACTTTCACTTTGGCCGCGTGTGCCGGCGCCATGGCTACGAGAGCGACGAGCAAGGACGAAGCGATTCGGCTGATCATGGTTCACCTAGAATTTGTGGGCGCCGTGGGCGCCGAACAAGAACTCGAACTGCAGCCAGATACTGTGCTCCCAGCTATTCTTCAGGAACTCCGAGTCGTCGTAGTTGTACTGGAGTCGAATCTTGCTGAAGTGCGAAGGGTAGTAAGTGATGTTGGGAGACGCACGGAATCGGCGGTCTCGTTGCGGATCATCATGATTGTCCAAAACCAGGGAGCGATCGCCCTCGGCGTACTCGAACCGTAGTCCGGCAACCCACGGTCTCGTGAAACCGTACAGTCCCTGAACGTAGCAGCCTTGGTCATGAAGGCGCTCACCGGGAACGATGCTGCCCGCGGCATCGACGGCCTGTTCCGCTTCGTAATTCCGGAACAAGTACTCGCCTTGGAACGAGACGAATGGCCACCCTTGGTCGTTCGAGAGAGCCCG
>JACOTG010000164.1 GCA_016178505.1 Planctomycetota bacterium | reverse complement strand
GAATCGTGAACCTGCCCGCGTCGTCCGTCGGTCCCCAGCGTGGGCTCTCGGTGGCAATCGGAACGCCGACGTCGACCGCGGACGCGGGATCGGCGACGGTCGCGTGCGCACGAGCTTGCGGTCGTGGCTTGCCGGTCGACGCGGCGACGATCGTTCCCGTGATTGCGCCCGTCGGCAGAAGGACATCGTGACGAAAATCGTCGGCGATCGGAACGTCGATCGCTTCGCTGAACGTCACGTGATCGCCCTCCCAAACGTTCAATTCCGACGGACCTGGCGGCAGGCGCGACGTCGTGAATCGACCGTCCCGGTCCTGGACGCATTTCTCCGACGAGAATTGGCGAGCGCGGTTCCAGACGGCGACGGCCGTCACTCGGACCGGGCCGTTCGGATCGCGGACGATACCGTGCACGATGCAGCGCCGCGCTGAGGCGTCCGGGCTTGGCCGCGACGATGCTTCCGGGTGAGATCCCAGCTCGACGACGACGACTTCGCCGTCCTTCACGACGACCGTTCGGGTGTCGATGTTGTTGCGCATTTCGTATCCAAACTCGGAACGAGTCGGTTCGTCGAGCAACGTGACCTGATACTCGCCGGGCGCGATGCCTGAGATCTCGAACTCGCCACGTCGATTCGTCGCCACTGTGTGATTGAATTGCCACGTTCCCAAGCGCATCGCTGCGACCTCGAGCGTCCCCGCGCGTCGACCCGGCGGGGAATATGCGATGCCGCGAATCGACCCGGGCTTGTGAAGCGCCACGGTGATCGCTTGCACCTGGCCCTCCCACACCGTCAAGAGCGGGCTCGTCTCCGCCACCCACGAGGGATGCGTGACGCGCAGCTCGAACGTCGACGGCGTGAGTCCCGACATCTCGAATCTTCCGTCGTCGCCGGTCGTGGCTCTGCGCGCGTCCGGGTCTTCCGTCTCGTCGCGGATCTCTTCGCGTCCCTTGTCGCGGGGCGCACGCGTCATCACGCTCGCGCCTCCGATGGGGGAGCCGTCGATCGCCGAGACGACCCGGCCGCGAATCGTCGCGCCGCGGCGAAGGCGGAGGATCACGTCGTCGCCGCCGTCCTTCACCTCGACGCGAATGGCGTCCGAGTCGGCGAACGACGGCGCGTGAGCGACGAGGTCGTAGCCGCCGTCATCTAGATCGATCGTGAACGCGCCGCTCGCGGGATCGGCGGGCGCCCACCAGCCGCGTGTCGTTCGAAAACCTCGAAACCCGGGATCGCCGGCGCGGCGCGCGGTGACCTCGGCGTTCGCGACGACTTCGCCGTTCGGACCGACGACGCCACCGTGAATCGTGTGGCCTTCTATGGCGACGAGCGCTGCCAACATTAATGCGAAGAAGAGCGGCATCGATGTTTCCTCTCCGGGCTCCGCCCATTCTAGGAGCATCGGACGGAGCGCAGGCCCGCAAACTTCCAACACGTTGGCTGCAGCTCGAGATCCGGCTCGCGAAGTTGCCGCGTCGCGCGTTGACCGGTCGACGCGGGCCGATCTAAAGTGGGCGACGTGTCGCCTTCACACAGAGTCGTGATCACCGGGCTTGGCGCCGTCTCACCGAACGGCATCGGCGTTCCCGCCTTCTGGGCCGCGTGTCGCGAGGGGCGAAGCGGCATCGCGCGCATTGCGGCGTTCGATCCGTCCGAGCATCCCATTCAGATCGCCGGAGAAGTTCGCGGGCTCGACCCCGTCTCGGTGCTCGGACCGCACGACGCGAAGAACGTGTCGCGCGTCGTCGCGCTCGCAGCTGCTGCCGCCGACGAGTGCGTGACGAGCGCGGGCCTCGACCGGGAGTCGCTCTCGGTCGACGAACGCTACGAGACGGGAGTGTTCCTCGGCACGGGCGGAGGTGCGGCCGAGTACATCGAGCGGATGCACACGATCTACGTCGAAGAGGGTCCGCGGAAGATGAGCGTGTACGCCATCGCGGCGTCGACGCCGGGCACGCTGTCGAGCGAGATCTCGATCCGCTTCGGCGTTCGCGGACCGAGCCTCGTCGTCACGACCGGCTGCACGAGCTCGACCGACGCCATCGGCCTCGCGCTCCTGCACCTGCGCGCGGGACGCGGGCGTCGATTCCTCGCCATCGGAGCGGACTCACCGATCGCGCCCGGCATCCTCGATGCCTTTCATTTGATGAAGGTCGTCACGCCGTCGTGGAACGACGAGCCCGAGCGTGCCTCGCGTCCGTTCAGCGCGGACCGCGACGGCTTCGTGCTCGCGGAAGGCGCGTGGGCCGTGTGCCTCGAGACGCTCGACGCCGCGCGCGAGCGGAACGCGCCCATCCTGGCCGAGGTCGCGGGCTACGCCGCGAACTGCGAGGCTCATCATCGCGTGAAGCTCGACGAGAGCGGCGAGGATCCAGCGCGAGCGATGCAGTCTGCATTGGCCGACGCCGGCCTCTCGCCGGCACACGTTCAATACGTGAGCCTCCACGGCACCGGCACCGTGCTCAACGATCGCGTCGAGACGCGCGCGCTCGAGCGCGTCTTCGGCTCGCGCGCGGGAAGCGTTCCGGGAAGCTCGCTGAAGTCGATGATCGGCCACCCGCAGGGCGCGTGCGGCGCCGCGGGCGTCGTCTCGACCGTGCTCGCGATGCGCGACGGATTCCTGCCACCGACGATCAACCTCGACAGGCCCGACTCCGAATGCCGCCTCGACTACGTTGCGAATCGCGGGCGCCCGGCGGACGTGGACGTCGCGCTCTGCAACTGCATCGGGTTCGGATCGAAGAACGCGGCGCTGGTCCTGCGCCGCTTCGAACCATGAAGCTCGTCCCTCCGCGCTCGCACGAGCCGGAGATCCTCGACCGTGCGGACAACTCGTACGACGAACTCGCCGAGGCCCTCGCCGACATCCAGAAGGTGAACCGCTTCCTCGGCGGCACGCCCGCGCTCGTTCGCGCGCTGCGCGCGATCGTCGAGGAAGAGGGGCTTCGCGAGTTCACCGTGCTCGACGTCGGAACCGGCTCGGCGGACATCCCACGCGCGATCGTCCGCTTCGCGCACGAGTCGGGCCGGCGCGTGCGCGTGGTCGCACTCGATCGCAATCCGCTCGTCGTCGCGTTCGCGTGGAAAGAGACGCGGCGCATTCCGGAGATCACGCTCGTCGTCGGCGACGCGTTCCGACTTCCCGTCGCCGTGGAGTCGTTCGACTTCGTGATCGCCTCGATGTTCCTGCACCACTTTCCGCACGCAGAGGCGACGACATTGCTGCGGGGATTCGACCGCGCCTCGCGGCGCGCGGTGCTCGTGAACGATCTTGCGAGAAACCGAATCCCGTGGCTCTTCATCCGCGTCGTCGGCGCGCTGCTTCGGCGCTCACCAATGTTTCGCAACGACGCGCCGCTGTCGGTGCTACGCGGCTTCACCACCGAGGAGCTGGCTGCGGCGGCACGGGACGGCGGCCTGGGGTCTGCCAACGTGACTCGCCGCTTTCCCTATCGAGTCGTGCTCGTCTCGAGGAAGCGCGGAGGCTGATAGCGATGGAGCGGTTCGACGCCATCGTGGTCGGTGCCGGCCCCGCGGGAGGGGCGCTCGCGCTCTTGCTCGCGCGGGCCGGCGCGCGCGTCGCGCTCGCGGAGCGGGCGGCGATTCCGCGGGACGTCGTCTGCGGCGAATTCGTGAGCGATGAAGGCGTTGCCGTGCTTCGCGATCTCGGCATCGAATCGCCGCTCTCGCCGCGGCTCTCTGGCGCTCGCCTATTCACGGAGCGTGGTGAGGAGTTCTCCTCTGATGCGGTGCACGGGATCGGCTGGAGCCGACGCGATCTCGACGCGTCGATCGTCGGTGCGGCCGCTCGCGTGGGCGCGATCGTGCGCGATCGGACGATCGTCGAGGAGCCGATCGTCGAGGGGGCGCGCGTGCGCGGCGTCCGCGTTCACGTCTACGATCGCGAGCGCACGGACGAATGGCGCGCGCCCGTCGTCGTCGCCGCGGACGGACGTCGATCGACGCTCGCCCGCGCGCTCGGCCTCCGAAAGCTCCTGCGAGCGGGGAGCGACGTGCGCTTTGGTTTTCGCGCTCATCTCGACGTCGAAGTTGCAGCGGGGCGAACGGTCGATCTATTCCTTTTCGACGGCGGCTACGCGGGAACGTGCGCGGTCGAGGCGAATCGCGCGAACCTCGCGTTCGTCGTCGAGCGACGACGACTGCGTGAAGGGACTTTGCGGGAGATCCTCGACGAGAACCCGGTGCTTCGGGAGCGCCTGCGCAGCCGCGCCTTGCCGTCGGACCTGAAGGCGGTCGGCGCGCTCGAGTTCGGACGCCGCACGCTGGCGCGATGCGGCGTCGTCTTCGTCGGCGACTCGAGCGGCCCCATCGATCCGTTCATGGGCGAGGGCATCTCGATCGCGCTCGAAACGGCGTCGCTCGCCGCGCCGATCGTGCTCGACGCGATCGCGCGCGGTGGCCTCGACGCCCCGCTCGCGCGCCGATACGCGATGCTGTACCAGACCGAGATCGCGAGGCGGATGCGCGTGTCGCGCGGCCTTGCGTGGCTTCTCCGTCACCGCCTCCCGCGCGACGGCATCCTCACCGCCGTGCGCCTGCGCCCGCGCCTCTTCGAGCGCATCGTCTCCTCGACCCGCAAGTGACGCATACGGAGCCTGGATCGTTTTTCTCACTTAGCGTCCCGCCGGTCGCGATGCCCGCGTTACGGAATCTCGATCTCCAGCGGGACCGCGATCGGCATCGGCTCCGGCAGCTCGGGAGCGGCAATCGGTGCAAACGGCGTCGTGGGCGGCACGAGGCTCAAAGCGAAGAGCACTTCGCTGTCGGCCTCGGGCGCTTCCATCCCGGCCACGTCGAACTGGAATCCGCCGTTCGCTCCCTGTCGCGCCGCGAGGTAATTCGATCCGGCTTGTCGCGCGACTCCCGCGCTCGCGTTTGCGCGGAAGAGACGGAGGGCGACGACCGCGTACGAAGTGGACTGGAGATTCCCGGCAGGCTGCGCATCGCTGAATCCCCACGAGCCGTCGAGGTTCTGCCGGTTGAGGACGCGCGTCAGAAGCAAGTTCGCTTGGCCCGGCGAGATGTTGGTGACGCGCAAGCTCAGGAGCGCGCCGACGATCCCGAGGTCGTAGAAATCGCGCGTCGCATCGTTCACGTCGAACGTGTGCGTCGGCGCCAACAGATCGTTCAGGACGATCTGCGACAAGAGAGACGCCTTGAGCTCGAATCCCTCGCCGGGGAACAGGTTCGCCAACTTCGACGCGCTGATGATGAACCAGCAAAGATCCCACGGGTAGAGATCCGGCGTGCCCTGGTCGATTCGAGCCTGCTTGACCGCGCGCCCGGCCGCTTCGACGTCGCCATTGCCGAGCGACTGGATCGCGGCGTCCCACTTCGCGTGCGCGGCGTCGGCAAACGTCCGGTCGAGCGTGAGCCGCCTCATCAAGTAGAGAAAAAGAGGATCCGGGCCGGCCGCGATTGCCGGATTCGAGACCATGTTCGAATACGCACCGAGGCACGCGACGAGCGCGTTGGTCGACGCCGCACCGCGTTGCAGCGCAAGGGCCATCCCGATCGACGTGATGCCGTAGGTCGTCCGCGAGCTCGCGCTCCCGGAATGTGCGGTGTCGCTGGTGGCGTCGAGCAGATCCCACCCGCCGTCGTCCGGATCCGCGTCCGGATTGCCGTTCCCCGCATTGTCCGCGGTGACGTCCGCCTGCAGCCGCACGATGCGCCCGGCGCCGTTCCGCAGGATCGTGTTCAGTTGGCCGAACGCGAGGCTCGGCGTCAACGCGAGCGTCGCGAGCGCCACGAATCGAACGAATCGCATTCGCACGACAACCTCCAATGCTCGTTTCACGGCAGCGTCGTCGCCGTGACTTCGAACGTATTTCCGTCTTGATTCCCCGCGACGTCGCGCGAGCGCACGACGAAGAAATACGGCGTGCTCGGATTGAGCCCGCCGATCGTGAGGCTCGTCGCGCCGGGCGCCGACGTCTGCTGAACGCTGAAGCTCGAACCGCACGCCCCCGAAGTCGTCGAGACGCACACGTCGTAGACGAGCAGGAAGGAAGGGCTCACCGTGTCCGTCGCCGCGACCCAATCGACGCTGATTTGCGTGTTCGACGCGGCGGTTGCATTCGTCGCGCCGGAGAAATTCGGGGCAGTGCTGTCCTCTGTGTAGGTGATGCCCGACGCCGAACACGGCGACGTGTTACCGGCCACATCGGTTGCGGTGGCCCAGAACGTCGTCGTCGTGTCTTCCCCGACCGACACGGGAATCGAGAACGAGCCGCCGGTGGCGACGCCCGATGCGACGGCGGCGCCGCTGCACGCGGCCGACGTGTAAAGCTGTACCGTCGAGCCGGCCTCGGCCGTGCCCGCGATGCTGGGCGAGTTGTTGTTCGCCGGCGAAGCCGGCGCGGTCGACGTGAGCGACGGCGCCCCGGGCGCCGAGGAGTCCTCGACGTAAGTGATTCCCGTCGGCGAACAGGTCGACACGTTGCCCGCGACGTCGGTCGCGGTCGCGTAGAAAGTGGTCGACGTGTCGTCGGCCACGGTGACGCCGATCGAGAACGAGCCTCCCGTCGCCGTACCGGTCCCGACGGGCGCGCCGCTGCAGGCGGCCGAAGTGTAGAGCCGCACCGTCGAGCCGGCCTCGGCCGTGCCCGCGACGCTCGGCGTGTTGTTGTTCGCCGGCGAGCCCGGTGCGGTCGACGTCAGCGAAGGCGGTGCCGGCGGCGCGGAGTCCTCGACGTACGTCAGTGGCGTCGCGGTACACGAGGAGACATTGCCCGCGACGTCGGTCGCGGTCGCGTAGATCGTCGTCGTCGTGTTGTCCGCGACGGTAATGGAAATCGAAAACGATCCGGCTCCGGCGTTGGTGGTGCCGAGGGTCGCACCCGAACACGCCGGGTCCGAGTAGAGGGTCACGGTCGAGTTCGCTTCGGCACTCCCGAGGACGTTGAGCGTGTTTTGGTTTGCGGGCGATACGGGAGATGTTCCTGTGAGGGTGGGCGCTGCGGGTGCCGTCGAGTCCTCGACGTACGTCGTCGACGGCGCCGAGCACGGCGAGACGTTGCCGGCCCCGTCCGTCGCGCGCGCATGGAACGTCGTCGTCGAGCCCGACGCGACGGTGACCGTGACATTGAACGATCCGAAGAGGTTCGCGACTCCCGATCCGATCGGCCCGCCCGTGCACGAGGCGTTCGGGAAGACGTCGACCGTGGCGCCGACCTCGGCGGTCCCGGTGACGATCGGCGTCGTGTCGTTCGACGGTGAGACGGGCGACGTCCCCGTCACGACCGGAGCCGGCGGCGCGGCGCTGTCCTCGACGTACGTGATCCCGCTCGCCGAGCACAAGGACGTGTTGCCGACGCCGTCGGTCGTGGTCGCGTAGAACGTCGTCGTCGAATTGTCGGGGACCGTGACGGGGATCGAGAACGTCCCGCCCGCCGATGCCGTGCCCGACGCGACGGACGCGCCGCTGCAATCGGACGTGGTGTAGAGGCGCACGGTGGTGCCGGGCTCGGCCGTGCCTTGAATGCTCGGATTGTTCGCGTTTGCTGGAGAGGTCGGCGACGAACCGGTGAAGACCGGGGCGGCCGGCACGGCGATCTGGATGACGATCGGCGCGACGACCAGCGACGTGGGCGGGCGCGGCTCGCCGGTCGGCGGCACCACGCAAAGCGTGCCCGCCGCGCCACCGTCGATCTGCACTGCGAGTCGCGTCGACGTGAGATCGAACGCGGTCGCCGTCGTCCACGACCCGTCGGCGAAGATCGTCCACGCGCCGCCCGGCAGCCGATACTGCGGCGTCACGTCCCATTTCCGGTCGCCGCGCTGCTGGAACTCGAGGCGGACGTCGAACGCTCCATTCACGTCTCCCGCGGCGAACGTGTGCGAGCTGCGCACGGTGAAGTCGATGTCCTTGCTTTGGAGAAGGTGGCCGCCCGCGCCTGCGGCATCGTGGTGCACCTCGATCGACAGCGATTGAAATCCAGATCCCTGGCCCTGGTCTTGAACCATCAGCCGGTAGATCTTGTTCCCCGCGATCGACGACCCGTCGATGCCGGTGAGCGTCGCGACCCAGTTCTCGCCGTCGCTCGGGTTCAGGAGCCCGTTGATTCCGTCGTAGTAATAGGACTGCGTCGCGGCTGGGCCGTGGAGGCACGTCGTCGCCGGTGGAGCTTGCGGGCAAGGCAAGATGACGGCCGCGGTCGGCGGCACGAGGTTGATCGCGAAGAGCGCCTCGCCGTCAGCTTCTGGAACTTCGTCGAAGCCGCAGTACGCGTGGAATCCTCCGTTCGTCATTTGAGACGCGGCGAGCCAGTTGGCGGCGGCATTCTTCGCGCCGATCGCGTCCCCGCGATTCCGGAAGAGCTTGCATACGATCGCGGCGTACGCGGTCGTCTGCACGTTTCCGGCGCGGTGCGGATCGTCGAATCCCCACGATCCGTCCGCGTTCTGGCGCGCGACGATGCGATCGAGGAGCGAGTTGTACTGCGTCGGAGCAAGCCCGACGACGCGCAGCGCGAGCGCCGCGCCGACGAGCCCGATGTCGTAGAAGTCCTTCGTCGCATCGTTGACGTCGAACACGGGAGTCTGCGCCAGCAGGTCGTTGAGCACGGCCTGCGCGAAAATCGTCGAATCGAGCGTGAAGCCTTGTCCGGGGAAGAGCTTCTCCAACCGGTTCGCACTGATCACGAACCAGGCGATGTCCCACGGGTAGAGATCCGGATGTCCCTCGGTCACCCGACGCTGCTTGATCGCCTGCGCCGCGGCGGTGACGTCGCCGCCGCCGAGCGCATCGATTGCGAGATTCCACTTCGCTCGAGCTTCGTTCGCAAACGTGTTGTCCGCGGTGAGGCGTCGCATGAGGAAGAGGAACGTCGGATCGGCGCCGGATACAATCGCCGGATCGTTCGCCATCTCCGAGTAGGCGTCGAGGCATGCGATGAATGCGTTGAAGCTTGCCGCATTGCGCTGATAGGCCAACGCCATTCCGACGGCGGTGACGCCGTAGGTGTTGGGAGGGCTCGATTGCGACGAGTGTCCGGTGTCCGCCGTGGAGACGCTCGCGTCCCAGCCGGCATCGTCGGGGTCACCGTCCGAGTATCCGTTGCCGGCATTGTCGGCCGTGCGGTCGGCTTGGAGCTTGACGAGGCGAGCGGTTCCGTTGCGAAGGACGTCTCGCTGTGTCGGCTGTGCCCATGCCCCGGGGGAAGGGGCGAGCGCAAGCGAGAGGAGAATCACGAGGGGTACACGTTTCCGGAACGACGATGGCATGATCACCTCCATGCACGAGGGGTGCATCCTGCTGACGCTTCCCCCCGTGAGGCGACGCATGGAACGATCACGCACCCCGCGGACCCGGATGGTGGCTTACGAGTGCGCTTCTTGGACACCCCAGAATTCGAGTCGCTAGTATAGGCGGAGGGGTCCCGATCTCAACGCATTTTTCATCCGGCTGCCGGCGGCTCGCGGACGCTTCGCTCGTCGGGATCGCGTTTTTGGTTCCTCTCGCCGTTTCACCTTTCAACACCGACGCGGCCGTGCCGAAGGAAGCGCTTTTTCGGGTCCTTTCGATTTTGGCGCTGGCCGGATTTCTCGGCGAGTCGCTCGCGGCGGGTCGCGCTCCCAAGTTGCCGCGAGGCCTCGACCTCGCGGCGCTCGCGTTTTTCACGGCGATCGTCGTCGTCTCGGTCGTGCGCTCCGGATTCCATCCGCTCGCCGTCGACGGGGCGACCCATGCGCTGGCCGGTGCGGCTCTCTTCGTCGCGGTGGCCGACCCGCTGCGGGGCGAACGAATCGGCGGCGCGATCGTGTCGGCGTGGCTCGTCGCCGCCGCGCTCGCCTCGACATACGCGATCGCGCAGGCGCTGGGATTCGATTGGCTGCGCTGGTCCGGACAGGACGACGCTGCTTACCGCGTGCGTTCCACGTTCGGACACCACAGCTTCGCGGCATCGTTTTTTGCCGCATCCTTGCCCGTTGCGATCGCGAGCTTCGGCGCTTCGAGATCGCGATCGACTCGAGCGCTCGCCGCCACCTCGTGCGTTCTCGGGATCGTGGCGCTCGTCCTCACGCACGGGCGTGCTGGATACGCGGGCGCCTTCGCTGCGCTGGCCCTTTTCGCAGGGATTGCGCGCTCGCGCGAAGGCGGTCGTCTCGCTTCGCGCGCAGCCGCTCTCTCGCTCGTCGCGCTCGTCGCGGTACTGCTCGCCGTGCCGTCACTTCGCGCCCGGCTCGCCGAGAGCGTCGATCCGGATTCGCCGCCCACCAAGGTGCGGCTGGCGATCTGGAACGATTCGCTCCGCGCGTCCGCAGAGCACCCCGTCCTCGGATCCGGGATTGGACTTTACGACGTCGCGGTCTCCGAGATCGCGTCCGACGAGACGCTTCGCGCGGCGCCGCCGTCGCGCTTCACCATCGGACATGCGCACCAGGAGTTCCTCGAAGTGCTCGTCGAGCTCGGAGCCCTCGGCCTCGTCGCGTTCGCGGCGTTCGTTGGATTCGCCCTCGCGCGCGGGATCGGAGTGCGAGCGAGGCCGGATCTCCTCGCGGCCGGGCTGACGGCGGCAGCGTTCGCCGTTCTCGTCACGAATTTGTTCGACGTCAATCTTCGAGGGGCGGCCGGTGCGGCGCCGTTCTTCCTCGCGCTTGGCCTGGCGAGGGCGCGTTCGTGACGCGGACGGCGATCGGGTCGGGGACCGCCGCGGCGGTGCTCTTGCTGTCGCTCGGGTTTGCCGTGCACGAAGGACGGAGATTCCTCGCGGACCTGGACTGCGAGTCGGGACTTCGCCGGTTTCGCGCCGGGCAGTTCGAGTCCGCTATCGAGGCCTACGATCACGCCGTCGCGCAGGACGGGCGGTCGATCGAAGCGCGCTATCGCCGCGGCGGCGCACAGGCGACGCTCGCGTCCCTCGCCGACGCGGGAGGCGATCGCGAGCAGTCACGACGTTACCTGGAACGCGCGGCCGAGGATCTGGAGGCGGTCGCTCGCTTCGCGCCGCACTACGCGTCGGTCGAGTTTCGGCTCGGGGTCGTGCGAGCGGCTCAGGGTCGCGACGGCGACGCGGCGCCGCTGCTTCGCGAGGCGATGCGACGGGACCCGAACACGCCCGACGGTTGGCGATATCTCGCGCAGTCGCTGCTCCGCACGGGCTCCGCGGACGAGGCATCGCACGCGGCGGACGAAGCGGCGCGTCAGGATCCGTGGAACGCGGAGATTCACGCCGTCGCCGCGCACGCGGAGCGCGCGCGGGGAAAGACGACCGACGCGATCGCACGCCTGAGAGACGCCGAAGCGTGCGCGCCTCGCGACGCCGCCCTTCGCCTGCGTCGTGCGAGCTGGCTCGCGGACGAGGGCCGCACGTCCGAGGCGATGGACGAGGCGTTCATCGGCGCCTATCGCGGCGGCAAGGCCTCGTATCCAGAATTGGAAGCCCTGGCCTCGCGATTCGCGAACGACCCGCGCCCCGTGCTGATTTCCGCCGTCGCGCATCGCATCGCGGGAGATCGTGAAGGCTCGCTCCGGCTCTACGAGGAATGGGCTCGCCGGTCGACGCTCGAGTTTCGCCAGGCCGAGGGGCTGGATCTCGCGCGCGCCGGGGACTGGTCCGCCGGCTCGGCGCGACTCGCGTCGTTCGAGGACGAGGTGATGGCGAGAATCGATCCCGACTTCCTGCCCGAGCGCGTGCTCGCGTTCGCCGTCGGACGCGGCGTCCTGCCGGAATTGCGAGGGCCCGATACGAGACGTCGCGCCGCCGGCGTGCTCCGACGAGTCGGCCGCGACGACCTCGCGCTGCCGATCCTCGAGGAAGCCGTTCGCGACGCCGCGGATCGTCCCCTCGCGCGCCTCGTCCTCGCCGAGACGTACGAGCGGCTCGATCGACTCGACGAGGCGCGCGTCCACGCGCAGGAGTGCCTTCGCCAGGGGTTCGGCGCTTATCACGACTAGGATGACCCGGACGTTGCCGACTCTTTGGTAGCGGAGCAGGCGATCGGACTCCGCGTCTTCGGCCTCGCCCACAGCGCGAGCGAGATCGACGCGGCGCTCGCGCGCGGGCCTCGCGATCCCCACGCGCACTATCGCGCCGGCCTCGCGCGCCTCGCCGCCGGTGATCGCGTGGAAGCGGATCGGTTCTTCGAAGAAACCGTGAAGCTCGATCCGGAGCAGTTGCTCGCCGTTTCGCATCTCGAAGGACGCCCGAGTCAACAAGCGTCGCGCACGGCGGCCGTGCGAGCGCTCGGGGTTCGCGCCATGCAGCTTCTCGCCGCCATCGACGAGCGGCTCGGCGATCACGACGCGGCGCGTGCGCAGGCGGCGTTCGCGGAGGCCGAAGCGCTGGGTGTCGGCGTCGAAACCGGCGCGCGCCTCGAGGCGCGATCGATCGACGTCGGCTCGCCGGAAGCGCGACCGTTCTTGGGTCGCGGATTCGACAGCGACGAGCGTCTCGCGGACGGCGCCTTCGGGGCATGGTGGGTCGGTCGCGACGCGGAAATCGTCGTCGACCTCGCGCGTCCGGCCCGAGCCGTGACGTTGCGTCTCTCGTCGCAGGCGCTCGCGCCGCTGGTTCAGGAGGTGACGGTGTCGATCGGCGGCGTGGCGCTCGCGCAGTTCGCCGTCGCAACCGATCCCATTGACCATCGGGTCGAACTCGGGGGCGAGCGGGTCGGGCGCGTGCGCATTCGGCTCCGCGCGAAACTCGCGGTCTCGCCGTGGGAGTGGTCCGGCGGCAGACGAGTCGACCGGCGTCCGCTCGCCGCCGCGCTCTCTCGCGTCACGTTCGAATGAGATCAATGATGGCGATTCGTTGCTCGAAGTGCGGCCGCGAGTACGACGTCACGCTCTTCGAGTTCGGACATACGGTGGCGTGCGAGTGCGGACACGTCGTCGATCTCGGCCTTCCACCTCCGGACGCCGCACGACACCGCGTCACCGTCTACGTGAAGGGAACAGCGTCCTGTCCGTTGTGCGAGGAGGCGCTTCACGACTTACAGATGATTCGGCGTCGTCGGCCGTTCGAGATGCGCGTCGTGGCGATCGAGACGGATCCGACGCTCCTGTCGTCCTTTGAGAACGACGTCCCCGTGGTCTTCGTCGATGGCAAGTTTCGCTTTCGCGGCCGCGTCGTGTCCCACATTCTCGAATCGCTTCTCGATTGACGCGTCGCCGAGCTCGGGATCACCGCTCCTCTCGACTTGATTCACACGATCGGCTAGTTTGATCGGTTCCTTCGCGTGCTGAATCGATCCCGAAAGTCCCTGGAATCTCGAATGACCGACAAATCGCTGCGACGTCTCATCTTCGTCTTGTTCTTCCTCTCGGGAACGTCGGCTCTCGTCTACGAGGTCGTGTGGACGCGCATGCTTGGCCGAATCATGGGCAATTCGGTCTGGTCGATCACGACCGTGCTCACGGCGTTCATGGGCGGCCTCGCGATCGGAAGCTACGTCGCCGGGCGCGTGGTCGATCGCGTGCAAGACGCGCGCAAGGTCTTGCGCGCCTACGGTTGGCTCGAGGGTGCGATCGGCCTCTACTGTCTCGCGATTCCGCTCATCGAGCGCGGCGTCGAGCCGGTCTACCGGCTGATCTATCAGAACCTCAACACGGGGACGTCGGGCTCGTTCTATGCGTTCAGCCTCGTTCGTTTCGTGGTGGGCGGCCTGCTTCTCGTGCTGCCGACGACCCTCATGGGCGCCACGCTGCCGATCCTTTCGCGCTACTTCGTCGATCGCTTCGACAAGCTCGGCAGCACGGTCGGTCGGCTGTACGCCGTCAACACGTTCGGCGCGGTTGCCGGCGCATTCGTTTCGGGGTTCGTGCTCGTGCGAGCGCTCGGCGAGCAAGGGACGATCTTCGCGGCAGTGGCGGTGAACCTCGTCATCGCGGCGACGATCCTCGCCGTGTCGAAGCCGGCGGCCGCTGCGCTCGAGTCTCGCGCGAGGGCAGCCGCGAAAGCGACGAGTCTGGCGTCCGCCGCGGCGCCGACGACGGCAGCGGCCGAACCCACTTTGCGCACGCGCCCCCAGGTGCTCGCGCTCCTCGTGGCGTTCGGGCTCGCGGGTGGGGCGTCGATGATCTACCAGGTCGCGTGGACGCGCCTGATTTCTCTCGTGATCGGCTCGACCGTCTACGCGTTCAGCCTCATGGTGACCGCGTTCATCCTCGGCCTCGCGATCGGCGGCTCGCTCTTCTCGACGTTCATCGACAAGCGAAAGAACCTGCTCGTCCTCCTCGCGACCGTGGAGGCTCTCATCGCGTTGTCCGCGATGGCGCTCATCGGAATCCTCGGCGAGCTTCCGCTCTACGTCGTCGACACGATCAACCACTTCGGCAGCGACTTCTGGACACTGCAGACCGTCTTCTTCGGCGGCATCTTCCTCTTGATCCTCGTGCCGACCGTGATGATGGGCGGCGCGTTCCCGATCGTGAGCAAGATCTACACGCGAAGCCTCGCGGACGTCGGCCGATCGGTCGGCACCGTCTACTCGTTCAACACGCTCGGGTCGATCATCGGCGCATTCGTCGCCGGCTTCGTGCTGATTCCGAACGAACATCTGCGGCTCCAGGGAACGCTCGAGGTGGGGATCGCGGTGAACGTTCTCGTCGCGGTGATTGCCCTGCTCCTCTCGTTCCAGCGCTATCCGATTCGTCCGTACGTGTTCGTCCCGGCTGCGATCGCGATCGGAGCGTTCTTCTTGCTCGCGCTCGTCAAGCCCTGGACGCCCGAGGTCATCACGAGCGGCGCCTACGTCTACGCCGCCAAGTACAAGGACGACATCGAGGTGATGCGCCAGATCTCGGGTGAGATCGATCAGTCGAAAAGCGACCACGAGCTCCTGCGCACGCAGCTCCTCCTGCCGTTCACCGAGTACTACAAGGAAGGCGTCAGTGCGACGGTCGCGGTCCGCCGCGATCCCGACCACGGCCACATCTTCCTCAGCATCAACGGCAAGACGGACGCGTCGAACGACGCCGACATGCTCACCCAGGTGCTCGCGGGACACTTGCCGATGCTCTTCCACGGATCGGCGAAGGACGTTTGCGTCGTCGGACTCGGCTCCGGAGTCACGCTGGGCTCGGTGCTGCAATACCCCGTGGAGCGCGTGGACTCGGTCGAGATCAGCCCCGAGGTCTACGAAGGCGCGAAAGTCTTCGCAAATGACAACCATCACGCACTGGACGACCCGCGCGTCCGGCAGCTCGTCGAAGACGGGCGCAACCACCTGAACTTGACGAATCGCACGTACGACGTGATCGCGTCCGAGCCGTCGAATCCGTGGATCTCGGGAATCGGCGCCTTGTTCACGCGGCAGTTCTTCGAGATCTGCCGCGACCATCTGAACGCAGGCGGCGTGATGTGCCAGTGGACGAACACGTACGACATGCTTCCGGACGAATTCCGGATGGTGCTCGGCACGTTTCGGTCCGTATTCACGCACGTGACACTTTGGGAATCGGTGGTCGGTGGCGATTACCTCGTCGTCGGCTCGATGGACGAGAAGCCGATCGACTTGTCCAAGTTCACCGAGCGAATGGCCGACGCGAAGGTCGCCTCGGATCTCGGTCGCGTGGGGATCAAGAACTCGTTCGACCTGCTCGCTCGGTTCGTGATGGGCGGCGAAGACCTCGAGCGCTATTCGGCGGCCGCCCCGATCCACACAGACGACAACAACCGTCTCGAGTTCACGGTGCCGCGGAACATGTACAACCGCGATCGCTTCGTCATCCAGCTCCAGGATCTCGTGGAGAATCGACGCCCGGTCCAGCCGTTTCTGACCGGGTTGCCGTCCGACGAGGCCGAGCGACGAGCGATTCGCGACCGGTTGCAGAAGATCTACGACGCGCGGGTCGCCACCCTGCAGGGGTTGCTCCATCTCCGCAAGGCGGTTCGCAGCGCCGAGCTCGGAGTCGGCGACCCGGCGGGCGTCGACGAGGCAGAGCGCCTGCTCGAGCAAGCGGTCGCGCTCAACCCGAGCGACATCGAGGCTCCGCGCGAGCTTTTCAAGCTGAACCAGCAGAAGTCTCAATGGTTGGTGGTCGACGGGCACCTCGAGGAGTCGATTCCGTGCTTCGAGCGGATGATCGCGCTAGAGCCCGACAACAACCTGCCGCGGCGAAACGTCAGCCTCGTGCTGCGCACGATCTCCGAGACGGCTCTGTCGAAGAAGGAGATCCAGAAGGCGATCGACTTCGGCGAGCGAGCCGTGAAAGCGGACGCGAAATCCGCGCTCGCTCAGAAGGCGCTCGCCGAAGCGAAGTGGGCGGCGGGGGACAAGGGCGGCGCCATCCGGGCCATGGGTGACGCGAAGGATCTCGACCCGAACGACGCGAAGCTCCTCGATCGGTTCGCCCTATTCAACTTCGAGGGTCATCCGAAGCCGGAGATCGGATGCAACGCGGCGGTCGGCGCCTGGATCGAAGCGAGCAAGATCGATCCGGCGAACGTTTCCTATCGCCTGAACCTCGGCCTCGCACTCACGCGCCTGCGCCGATACGAAGAAGCCGTGAACGTCTTGCAGCCGCTCTCGCTGAAGCAGCCGAACGACGCCATCGTCCAGCTGAGCCTCGGCAACGCGCTGCGAGGCCTTCAAGACTTCGATCGCGCGCGCGCGGCGTTCGAGCGTTGCTTGGCGCTCGAGCCGAATGGCGCCCGAGCGGCCGAGGCGCACATGCTGCTCGCGTGCAGCCTGGCGGCGCGATCGGAGACGGGCGCCGCGCTCGACGAGCTCGATCGCGCGACGAGCCTCGGCTTCAAGAACTACACGCTGCTCTTGAAGGAGCCGAACCTGAGCAAGCTGCGAAGCCAGCCGCGTTTCGAAGCTCTCGTGAAAAAGCTCGCGACCGCGGCCCCCGCGGCGACGCCAGGCGGCGAAGTAGATCCGCCCGCAAAGAACTCGCCGGCGCCTCCCAAAGAGTTGGAGAAAACCGGGGGCTCGAGCCCGCACTGAACCGGAGCGTCAGCGGCGGCGGCGCGGCTTCGGATCGGTGTCGGCAGCCGCGGCCGGTGCGTCGACCTCGGCTTTGGGCGCCGCGGGCGGTTTCGGGAAGCCGGCCTCGCTCAGGTTGAAGTTGGCGATGTCTGAGCGGTCGACGATCGTCGCCGCCGAAACGCCGAGCGTGATCGCAATCGTCTCGCTGATCTCCTCGCGCGTCGCCCCCCACTTGATCGCTTTCTTCAAGTGGCCCTCGAGGCAGTGCTGGCAACCGGTGACGAGCGCTGCGGCGATCGCGACGAATTCCTTCGTCTTCCGGTCGAGCGAGCTCTTGCGATACGTCTGCTCGTAGAACTTGAGGTACAGCGCTTTGGTGTCGTCCTCGAGCATCGCGTAGGACTCGATCGACTTCACCGGTTGTCGACCGTCACCGTTCGTCTCAGGCTGATTCGCCACCGTTCAAACCTCCTAGCATCCAATGTTGGTCGGCTCAGTACGGGGATTCTAACGGGCCGTTCCCGCGATTCAATCGAAGCTTCCCAGGAGCGCGGCGTCCGGACGGCGTGCGAGTGCCAAAAGAAGGACCGACGCGACGGTCGCCCCGGCGGAGGCAAGGCAGAGGAATGCGAACCCATTCGACCGTTCGAAGACGATCGCGCCGTACAGTGCGCCCGAAGCTTGCCCGATCAGCGCGGCCGCATTCTTGAACGCCGTGAATGCGCCGACGCGCTCGAGCGGGACGAGCGCGGTGTAGAGGGCTTGCAGCGGCCCGCGCCTCGCCGATTCGAAGAAGATCGCCCCGAAGAACGCGGCGACGACGAGCGCCTGGCTCGAGTCGAGCAACGGCAGCGCGGCGAGGCACGCGGCGAGTCCGACGCCGGCGATCGCGGCGACCGGCCGTTTCCCCACGCGATCGGAAATCGAGCCGGACAGCGGCGCGGCGACGAGCGCGGCGATGCCCGCGAGCGCGAAGCGAACGCCGACCTCCGACGTCGTGAGCCCGAATCGCTTCACGAGCCACGCTCCGAGGAACGTGATTGGGGCCGCGACTCCGAGAGCGGTGAAGAACGCGATGGCGAGCCCGATTCGCGGCGGGCCGTCCGAAAGAAGGGCACCGAGATCGCGCCACGGAGACCCCTTCGATCTTCCGGGATGAGCGTCGAGTCCGAGCAGGGCGACGAAAAGGAGGGCGGACAGCGCAGAAAGGCCGAGGAAGAGGGTGCGTGCGCCCAGCTTCTCCGCCACGAGCGCGCCCAACGGGACGCCCGCGAGCAGCGCGACGAGGTATCCCGCTTGGACGATCCCCATCGCGCGGCCTCGGGTCGAGTAGGGAACGGCGACCGAGACGTACGCCACGATGGCGAGAGACACGATGCCGGAGCCGGCGCCGCACACGAAGCGCGCGATCGCGAGCGTCGTCAGCGAGTGCGCGAGCGCCGAGGCTACGCTTCCGAGCGCAAAGATCGCCACGCCGGCGATGAGCGTGCCGCGATGCCCGCGGCGATCGCCCATCGGGCCGACGACGAGCGCGGCGACGGCCGCGGCGATCGAGTAGGTGACGACGAGGAGCCCGCCGCGATTCGACGCGAAGCCGTACTCACGTCCGAGCTGCGCGAGAATCGGCGAAATGAGGCTCGTGTCCGCCGCGACGACGAAGAGCGCGGCGAACAGTTGCGCGAGCAGAGGTGAACCCTACTTGCCCTGCTTCGGCGTGCCGGACGAGTTCTTCGAGTTGAATTCTCGCCAGTGGAACTCGATCGATTGGTGCAGGTACTTTTGGAGATATTCCCAGCCGTGTCCGCCGTCGACGATCTGGAACTCGTGCTTGATGCCTTTCTTGTCCAGGAGCGCGTGCAGCTCCTCGGCTCCTTTGTTGAACTGATAGCGATCTTTGTCGCCGCAATCGAAGTAGAGCTTGATCCCTCCGAGATCCGTTCGGGTCTCGACCAGATAGAACGGGTTGTTGTCGCGCCAAATCGTCGCGTCGATCGGATCGCCGAAGATCTCCGTTACCGCGTCCTTCACCTTCGGGAACGACAGGAATCGCTTCGTGTACTCTGGGAGCTTGTCGAGATCCGGCCCGAGGAGCGCGGCCGAGTGCGCCGAGATGGACCCGAATTTATCGGGATGCCGGAACGCGATCTTCAGCGACGCAAAGCCGCCCATCGATACGCCGGAGAGCGCGCGATTCTCGACGCCGGTCTTCACTCGGTAGTTCTTCTCGACGAACGACACGAAATCGTCGATGACCATCTTCTCGTAGTTCTTCTTGCCGTCCTTCGAGTCGACGTAGAACGAAAGGTCGCCCCTCGGAATCGCCACGAGCACTTTGCCGACCGTTCCCGCGGCGATGATTTGATCGAGGACCTCGCGCCCGCCTCGGAAGTCGTATCGGTGTTCGTCCTCGAAGAGACCGTGAAGAAAGTAGATGACCGGGTAGCTCTCTTTTTCGTCTTCGTAGCCGGGCGGCAAATAGATGCCGTAGTTGCGATCGCCGTGCATCGCTTCGCTCGGAAACGTGCCGAAGACCATGTGGCCGGCGGGCGTCTTTTTTTCTTGGCTTGCTTCGGCCTTCGGTTTTTCGGGGGTCGGCGGAGTCTGCGCGAACCCGGCGACAGGCAGCGCGAGCAATGCCAACAACCAGCGGGCGGTGAGCGTCCCGAGCGATCTCGTCGTCATGGTGAAACCTCCGGTGCCGCGCACGGTAGTGAGCGCGGGTCGCTTCTTATATCACGGCGTTTGCCGGCGGGAAAAGCGCGAGGCCCGCGTCTTTTGGGCCGCGGGCCTCGCGTAGGCGATCCGTGATTCGAGGATCAGAACTTGAACGTCAGTGCTGCGGAAATCGAGTGGTCGTAGTAGTCCGACCCGGCCGCGTTCGCGATGCGGTAGCGGAACGCATAGTCCATGTCGAAGTCGACGCGCTCTTCGATCACGTACTTGATGCCGACGCCGAACCCGCCGGACGTGAACGTATCGCCCCGGCTCGGGTCGACGTGCTCGATGAAGTAGCCGACCTTTCCCAGTAGGTTCTGGTAGAGCGTGTACTGAAGTCCGACTTCGCCGTGGTCGACGATCTGCCAGTTCGACTGGATGGAGAACTCCGATTCGCGGACGTACTCGAGCTTCAGCTGCGTGTATTCGTCGAGCTGCACCGAGTTGTCCGATGACACGTCGACGCCGCCGTCCCGACCATCGGGGTCGCCGATCGGTGCGTTCGTCTCGAGGAGTTCGTGACGCCAGCCGATGCGCGAGAACGTCTGGATGGAGTCGCCGAGCTTGCCGTTCACGCCGATGCTGTAGCGATTGAAGAACGAGTCGCCGATGAAGTGCTCGCGCTGCCGGCGCGTCACGTAGTCGTACTCGAGGAAGAACCGCAGATCGCTCTCGGCGTAGTAGCCGCCGATAAACGAATAGGTGAGCTCGTCCCGATCGGCGCGCGTGATGAAGCCGGGGCCCTTGAAGTCGATGTACTCGTACTTGAAGTCGTTTTCGAGCTCGAGCTTGTCCGAATTGAGGGCGGCCTCATACCAATACGTGTTGATTCCACGCTTGAGCTGGTTCGTGATCTGCCCGCCGCTCGACACGCCCGCGAACTGCGTCTCGATCGGATCGTAGCGGAGCTCGTAGCGATCACCGGTCTTGAACCTGAGATTGTTGAACTTGAGGTTCACGTTCGCGCCGGCGAACTGCTCGATGAACCCGAAGCCTTGATGGCGTCGCATGAAGTTCACGAAGTTCGCCTCGTATCCGACGTTGAACGTGTCTTCGCCGCCGGCGAACGGAACTTCGGCGAAGATGCCCGGCTTCTCCTCGAAGCGAATGTCCCACTTGCGTGCGTCTTTCTCGGGGTTCGTGAATCCGGCTCGTCGCCGGCCGGCGACGGTATCGGTGAGAAAGATGTTGTCGTCGAATCGTACGGTTTGGCGATACTGCGGGAAGAGGCGAACGTCTCCCATCTTCAGCGCGTAGCGCGGCAACGTCTGGATTTCGCCGGGACGGGTGAGGCCCGTCTCGCTGGCCGTGGTGAGCGCGTCCGCGAGTCTCTGATAGACCTCAGCCGGAATCCTCTCGGCGTTCGCGCGCTCTTCTTCGGGCTGCTCCTCCTCTTCCTCTTCTTGAATCGTGTCGTCCTGCAGGAGATCCGCGTCGGCGACCAGGAGCTTGTAGTAGCTCGGGTAGGTCGCGGGATCGACGAACGACGTCGGACCCGCGGCCGCGGCCGCCGTCGTGAAGATTCCCAGTGAGGCTGCCATTGCCGACAGATGGCCCAACATTGCCTTCTGATTCACCCTTCTTCCTCCCCGGCGTGGTCGGCCGGTCCTTCGGACATCTCTCGATCCGTTCGCCGTCGCCGTGCGAACGTCGAGAGCGGATTCGAGCGTTGGCTGGCCTCCGAATCGAGTTTCTACGTTGCAGCGCCGACTCCCTGCACGATGAACCCAAGTCGCTGCGACGAGAAATGACGAACGAGACCCGCAACTCCAACCGCGTCTTCCCAGGAATGGCGCGCACGATATCAGGGGACCCCGTAACGGTCAAAAAAAAAGAAACGCGCCTTTCGCGGTCGCCGTCGGCTTCGAAAACAGAAGCGGGGGTCGGCGTTGGTGCCGACCCCCGCGAGCGTCATCAGGGGATGACGGACTACGGGCGCGATGGGCTCGCGTCCGGCCCGTCGTTGATCGACGACACCGAAAGCTGGCCGAGGCTCGGGAGCGTGAACATGACGCGATGACGATTTCGCGGCCGGCCGCGCGGATCGATTTGCAGCGGCTCGTCGCGCGAGATCACGACAAACGTCTCGCCGATGCGAACGACGCCGACGTCCTTTGGCGACTGATCGGTGAGAGTGATGACGAGAGCGCCGTTCTCGTCGAGCTTGTACTCGGCTCCTTGCGGGACCGTGATCAGCTTTCCGCCATACGTGAAGCAAACCGGTGCGTCGCTCGCGAGGCACGGAGTGATCGCGGGCGCAGTGCCGTTTTTCAAATCACCCGACGCCACTGCGGCGCCGGGGTACGCCGCCACGCACAGCAAGCTGGCGAGTGCCAGCCCACAAATCCTTCGAATCATCGTTTTCGCTCCTTCGCTTGAAAACTCGATTCCGTCGGACGTCGACACACGCCGTGCTCTCCGGCGCGGCCGACAGCCTGTCCCCATGGGGGACGACCGGCTTCCGTAGCTATCGCCCGATCCCTCCTCTTTCTTTAGTTCAATTTGAAACCCCCAGCCGTCGCGCCCGCGCTCGAGACGCGACGTTTCGTCGACGGAATTCGACATCCGACCGTCGCGGCGTTCGGGCTGCCAAACCCCATGTTGCGGTCTTCCATGGACTTGCTCTCTCACCGCGAACTCGGAACGCGATTTGATCTTCACGCCGCTCGGCGGCTCGATCCCCCGACGCTCCGAGCGTGGGGGATCGGCGGAACCGTTCCTTCACCCGGGGGAGGGAGACGATTTCGGAAGACCCAGCGTGCCGGCGGCCCGCCCGCCGACTCCATCGAAGTGGAAAGCTCCATGCGCGTTTTTCCCTGCGCGCTTCTCGCGCTATCGTGTTTCGTCACATTCGGCTGTGCGTCGACGCTCCCGCCTTTCGTGGTGAACTACGGAAAGACCTTCGCCGCCGACGCGGGGTCCCCGTCGCGGTTCTCCGGTTCCGGATTCGTCTGGAACGGGAAGTTCATGATCACGGCCGCACACGCGCTGCCGGACGATCGTCCGCGGATCGTGATCCAGGACGGGATGTTCACGTCCCGGACGATTCGCGGCGAGGTCGTGGTTCGCGACAGCGATGTCGCGCTCGTGAAGCTCGACGTGCCTGAGGCCCTTCCGTCGCTCGAGATCGCGCCACGCGATCTCGTGCCGGGCGAGCGCGCGCGCATCCTCGACGGCGGTCTCGGATCGCGCCACGTCCTCGAAGCGACGGCTTTGTACTCGGATTCTCTCCGCATCGAGGGGCACCTTGGATCCATCGACTACGGATCGAGCGGTTCGCCGATCGTGAACGACCGCAATGAGGTGGTCGGGATCGTGTTCGGCACGATTCGATCCGGCGGCGACAGCCTCGTGAGCATCTACACCGCCACCGAGATTCGGCGAGCAATGGCATTACATCAATCATATTGGCCGGTCGCGGGCCACTGAGCGCACCCGGACTCAATCGTATCGGCCCGTCGCGGGCGACGGATTGCGCCGCGAATTCGCTTGACGCAGGGGAGCGGAAACGCGATTCCTCTCCCCCATGCGAATTCTCTGCATCTGCCGTCCGCTGCTCGCTTTCTTGCCCGTGGCCATTCCAGCGCCGAGCGAGGGTGACGACGTCGCCCCTGCCGAAGCACGCATCGCCGCGGAGGTTTCTGCGGAACGGATGTCGAAGGAAGTCGCGGCGCTCGTCGCTATCGGTCCGCGCATGGGCGGCACGCCCTCCGGCGATCGAGCGGCCGCGCATCTCGCCGACGCGTTTCGCGCGGCCGGAGTCGATTCCGTCGAGGTCGTGACGGACGAGGCGGCGAAGCGACTCGTGCACGAGGAGGAGTGGTTCTCCGTGAGGCTCGGTGACTCACCGCCCCGGGAGCTCACGAGCGCTTGGCCCTATGGCTACTCGCCGTCTCTCGCCCCGTCGGCGGTCGACGTCGTCGAGGCGAAAGGTGATCTCTCGGGGTTCGATTGGACGACGGCGACGGGAAAGGCGGTGCTCGTCCATTCTTCTCCACGGCGACTCATCGGTTCGGCCTCGGGAGCGCACGTAGTGGCGATCCTGACGGACTTCACAGGCGATTTTCGACTAGACCCGGACGCGGCGTTCATCCAGGAGCTGCCCCCGTCGAAAACGAACCCGGTGCCCGTGTTCGCGATTTCGAAGAACGACGCCGCGGCGATCTCGGCGGCGGTGGCGGCCGGCGCGGCACGCGTGGGCGTCGGGCTCGGGTCGAGCGTTCACGAAGGAACTCCGAAGACGGTGATTGCGACGATTCGCGGGAAAGACCACTCGCGTCGCCTCGTCTTGTGCGCGCACGGCGACTCCGATTCCGGCGGGCCCGGCGCGGACGACAATGCGTCCGGCGAGTCGGTGGTTCTCGAAGTCGCGCGAGTTCTCGCCCAGGCGAAGCGCAGCGGCGGACTCCCCCAGCTCGAGACCGACGTCGAGTTCGTCATCTGGGGCTCCGAGATCCACTCGACGAACGCCTATCTCGAGCGCATGAAATCCGATTCCACGAGGCGAGTGGTCGGCGTCCTCAGTTGGGACCAGGCCGGCACGGGAGCCGAGCGCGACTGCCTCTATGTGGAACCGGACGACGTCCCGGTGAACGCCGTGCTCGTCAACGCCCTCGCGTCGATCGGCGAACGGTTCGCGGGCAAGGATGGCGAGTGGAAGGAATTCACGACGAACCGATCGCTTGGCGGAGCCGATTCCTACGTCTTCACGGACGCTCCCGAGGCCGCGCGCGTCCCGGCCGTAACGATCTTCACGGCGGCATTCGGGCAACCCACGACTACGGTGCCGACTCCGGGGCGCGCTCACCCGGCGTGGAACGGCGGCGAATCGATCGTCGTCGACTACTCTCGCTTCTATCATTCGTCCCGAGACGTCGCCGCGAACACGACCGATCGGGAGCCGTGGAACATGGTCTGGTGCGCCCGGATGGGTGCCCGCGCGGTCATTCGCCTCGTCGGCCCGAAGGGAGCGCTCCTACAGCCCGCTGACGCGACGAGCCGAAAGAAATGAGAGATGGGTCCACGCGTGCGCTCCGACCTCGAGGGACGCGGAGACTCGGACATGGGTAATGGAAGATGAGGAATTCGTAGGACGCATGGAGGAAGCCTCGATGAACAAGTGGGTGGCGATCGGAGTGGGAGTCGCGTTGCTCGCGGTCGCGGCGATTGCGGTCAAGGGCTGCGACGCGAAGAAGGCCGGAGACACCGGCAGCACCTCTGCATCCGGCACCACTGAACCGGTCGAGGCGAAGAAGCAGATCGGCGACCTGTTCACGGGAAAAGCGGGCGCGCCCGCGGAAACCCCCGTCGAAGTTCCGAAGGTGAAGCTCAACGCCATCGGCGACGAGGTTCTCGGAAAGGCCGCGGTTCTTACCGTGGTCGAGGAGAACGAACGCGTGATGGACTTCGTCTTTCTCGACGACACGGGGAAGCGGCTCGCGAAGTACACCACCGACGGCCTTCCGAAGATGCAGGGTAATCTCTCCGCAGACCGCAAGTGGATCACCTTCGTGACCGCGCCCGAGACGAAGCCGCCGCGGTACGACATCTGGGCGTGCACGCTCGACGGCAAGACGGCGATCCTTCTCACCGAGGACTTCCCGCCACAGAAGGAACTCGTGGACTCGCGAGATCAAGGAAAGGGCGCAAAGGTGCGCCGAAACGGCTGCCCGTCGTTCACAGCGGACGGAAAGAAGGTCATTTTTGCCACGACCGTGATCGGCGAGCCGAGCAATCTCGTCTCCGTCGCACGCGAGGGCGGATCGCGCACGATGCTCACGAACGCCGAAGCCAAGACCGACCACTTGAAGTACTCGAGCCCGCAGTGCTCGCCGACGTCCGACGACGTGCTCTTTTCGCGCTCCGCCGGCAAGACCGCGCGCTCGATCATCCGAATGACCTTGAAGACGAAAGAGGAAAAGGAAGTCGTCCCCACCGAGGAGGCGCAGTTCGAGAACCCGCGCTGGTCACCCGACGGCAACTCGTTCGCCTACACCGAGAGAGCCGAAAAGTTCGACCGTTATTGGCTGCACGTCTGCAATGCCGACGGCTCGAAGGATCGCAAGATCGCGACGCCAGAATCGATCCACAGCGGCAGCTTCGCCTTCGGTTGGTTCCCGGATGGCTCGAAGATCGCGTACTCCGCGACCGACGGCCGGCAGGACGATCTCTACGCAGTCGACGTCGCGAGCGGCGCGATCACGCGCCTGACCCAAACGCCGGAACGGGAAGCGATGCCGATTCCGCTGCGCTGAGCTGCGGGGCTATCGACTCGGGCTCATCGGAGCGGCCACGCTGCCGGCGAGCATCCCACCGTCGACATTGAACTCGCAGCCGGTCGTGTACGAGGACTCGTCCGCGGCGAGATGCACGCAGATCGCCGCAACCTCCTCCGGCGTGCCGAAGCGCCGTAGCGGCGTGTCGGCGACCATCGAGCGCATGCGCGCCTCGCGATCGGGCCCCTTTCCGAGGAGGGGCTCCCACATCGGCGTGAGGATGGCCGCCGGGTGCACGGAATTGCAGCGAATCGCCAGGCCTTCCTGCGCGCACCACAGCGCGACGCTCTTCGTGTGATTGCGCACGCCTGCCTTGCTCGCCGCATAGGCGGCCGCGCCGGGAATGCCGACGAGCCCGGAGCGCGACGAGATGTTGATGATCGAGCCCGCTCCCTTCGGGCGCATGGCGCGAATGGCGTGCTTGCAGCCGAGCATCACCCCTTCGAGATTGGTGGCCATCACTGCCCGCCAATGCTCCAGCGTCAACTCCTCCGGATTTGCAACGACCAGCCCGTCTTCGAATCCCGTGATGCCGGCGTTGTTCACGAGCACGTCCAGCCGACCGCGGCGCTCGATGATGCCGGCAATCGCCTGGATCCAGTCGTGCTCGTCACGCACGTCGAGATGCACGTACTCGGCCCGCGAACCGCACGCCGCTGCCGCATCGCGACCGTCGTCGTCCCGAATGTCGCTGAGAACGACGTCCGCGCCTTCGGCGACGAACGCCCGCGCGATCGCGAGGCCGATGCCGCGCGCCGCACCGGTGACGAGGGCCGTTCGATCCTGCAGTCGGAGCATTTCGTTTCTCTACCCTTGCCGTGCCGGCGCTCGATGATTCTCCGCCACTCTTCCCCAATCTAACCGATCGGCTGCGGGTCGGGCAGCGCGAGCGAGCCCGCCGAAGGGAAAACGGCGCAAAGAAATCGATGCACCGTGTCGATATCGACAACCGGGTCGGGTCTGGAGCGCTCGTGAGGCCCCGACCCGCGACCCGGCGGCGTCGCCGCGGGACGGCGTGTGCACCGGGCTCGCGCCGCACGTGACACGATCGGAGATGGGTTTGTTTCGCTTGCGCAAGTATCCCTTTGAAAGGGGGTGAATTCTCGTCGTCTCCAAAGAGTGAAGCCAAACCCATCTCCTTTTCTCCCCGCGGCGTCGCACCCGTTCCTCCCACCTGAAAAGATTTCGATCCCCGACGGATTCGCCTGCAGAAAGCGCTACACCGGGGCGATGAATGAAGACTGAGGAATCCGTAGCGATCAGCTCTCGTCCTACTCGCACGATCCACGACAAACGATCTCGGGATCGGGAATCACGCCCGCCGCGCGGACGTCGCCCGAGGGGACGGTGCTGAGGCGGGAGGTCCGAGGAGTTGCCATTCAATGGGGATCGAGGAGACGGTCATCGCTGCGAGCGGCGCTCTCGGACTGCTCATCGGCAGCTTCCTCAACGTCGTGATCATTCGTCTCCCGAAAAACGAATCGATCGTCCATCCGCGCTCGCACTGCAGCGGCTGCGGGGAGACGATTCGCTGGTACGACAACATCCCCGTGCTGAGCTATCTCCTGCTTCGGGGGAAGTGCCGGCATTGCGGCACCCGGTTTTCCGCTCGCTACGCGATCGTCGAGCTCGTGACCGGGTTGCTGTTCGCCGCGCTCGCTTGGAATACGCTCGCGCGTGGAACCGGCGGGGCCACGACCGAATCGGTCGCTCGCCTCGGCGTCTATCTCTACCTGACCGCGGCGCTCGTCGCCTCGACGTTCATCGACTTGGAGCACCAGATCATTCCCGACGAGATCTCGATCTCGGGCTGCGTGCTGGCTCCGATCCTGTCGATGCTCGTCCCGAGTCTCCATGGCACGAACGGGCGAATGGAAGCGCTCGGGTTGTCGGTGCTCGGCGGGATCGTCGGGGCAGGCGGCATCTGGCTCATCGGCGTCTTCGGGAAGTTGATCTTTCGCAAAGAGGCGATGGGCTTCGGCGACGTGAAGCTCATGGGAATGATCGGCGGGCTGCTCGGTTGGAAAGGCGTCGGGCTCACGTTCCTCATCGGTTGCGTGAGCGGCTCGATCATCGGGCTCTTGCTGCTCGCCATCACCAAGAGTCGTTACTTGCCCTTCGCACCGTATCTGTCGTTCGGTGCGATGGTCGTCGTGTTCTTTGGGAGGGAGATCGGGGTGTTCCTCGGAACGACGTATCCCGAGTGGATCCGTTCGCTCTTCATTCATTAGCGGATCATCCATCGTGCTTCGGTGGGTATGTGACACCGAGCACGTAGTGAATTACTCATCGTTCTTATTGTTTGGCATGTGACGTCGAGCAAGGAGGCACAGGGGTCATGTCGCGCATTGGGAAGGGAATCGCTGGAGTCGCCGGAATCCTCGCGATGGGGTTTCTCGCGACGGGTTGCACCGAGAAGTACACGAACAAGATCAACGAGCAGGACCGCATCATTCAGCAGCTCCGCTCCGAGAACACGGGGCTCGAGACCGAGCTGAATGAGCTCAAGACGAACGAAACGGTCCTTCAGCGCCAGCTCGATGAGAAGAACAGATCCGCGAGCGACTTGACGGCGCAGCTCCAGTCGGCACGAAGCGCACCGATCCAGAAGCTCACGGCCAATCCATCGGTCGTGAACATCCCGCCGAACGACAAGGAGCGCGAGCGTCGCGAGTTGTCCGATGAGCTGAAGGGCACGGGTGCCGAGGTCGAAGAACGCCACGGCGACCTCGTCGTCGTGCTGCCGGCATCGATCACGTTTTCGTCGGGGAGCGCGACGCTGAACGAAGGCGGTCGCAAGACGCTCGACAAGATCTCGAAGGTGCTGCACAGCCGCTACTCGAGCCGCATGGTGAGCATCGAGGGCCACACGGACGACGAGCCGATCCGGAAGTCGAAGTTCGGCAGCAACTGGAGGCTGTCGACCGAGCGAGCGCTCGCGGTGCAGCAGTATCTCCAGGAGAAGGGAAACGTTCCGCCGAAGAAGCTGCGAGTCGTCGGCTACGGTCAATATCAGCCGGTCGCCAGCAACACCAAGGAGAACGGTAAACAAAAGAATCGGCGCGTCGAGATCGTCATCGAGCGCGCCTGAACCGCAGCCTCACACCCGCTCCAGAGGGGCCGCCGAACGCCGGCGGCCCTTTTTCTTGCCCTCACCCGCGCTCCGCGGCGCGATCCAGCCACGGCGCCGAGCTCGGTCGGAGTGCGATGGGAATTCGCCTTGAAGGGCTCGATCGATCTGATAAATTCTCGGCTCCTTTGGCCGGCCCGAGCGTGATTGCCGGCACCCGTCCGTTCGAGTCGACCGATCGAATCGAGAGGACTCAATGGCCGCATACGAGACCAAGGACATTCGCAACGTGGCGTTCGTCGGCCATGGGCATGCCGGCAAGACCACCCTGATCGAAGCGATGCTGTTCAAGGCGGGAGCAACGAAGCGCCTCGGGCACGTCGAGGACGGGACGTCCATCCTGGATTTCGAGCCGGAAGAAAAGGAACGCAAGAGTTCCATCGACTCGGCGATCGCGCACTGCTCGTTCGGCGGCGCCGAGATCAACCTCGTCGACACGCCGGGGTATCCGGACTTCATCGGCCAGGTCATCGGTGCGCTTCGCGCGGTCGAAACCGCCGTCGTCTGCGTGAATGCCGCCGCCGGCATCGCGGTCAATACCCGCAAGACGTGGGAACTCGCCGGTCGCGAAGGCCTCTCTCGCGCGATCCTGATCACGCACGCGGACGGCGAGAACGTGAAGCTCGACGAGGTTCTCACGAACGTGATCGAGACGTTCGGACCGCAATGCGTCCCTGCGTTCGTCCCCGTCGGCGAAGGCCCGACGTACAAGGGCGCGGTCAGCGTTCTCGCGCCGACGGGTCCGTTGGCGCAGGCCGCAGGCGACGCCGTCGCGGAAGCGAACGAGCGTTTCCTGGAGACGGCCGTCGAGGTCGACGATGCGCTTCTCGAGAAATACCTCGAGGGACAGAAACCGAGCCCCGATGACGTGAAGCGAGTCACCGCCCTCGCGATCGCGCGCGGCAAGATCGTTCCCGTTCTCTATGCCGCCGCCCCGAAGGACCTCGGCGCCGAGGACTGCCTCTCGTTCGTCGCGTCGTATTTCCCATCGCCGATCGCCGGCGTGCGACGTCACGCCGCCCCAGCGGCCGACGGCGCGCCCGGACCCGAAATCGATCCCAATCCCGCGGCGCCGCTGGCCGCGCAGGTGTTCAAGACGACGTGGGACCCGATCGCGGGGAAGGAGACGTTCGTCCGGATCTTCGCGGGCACTCTCGTCAGCGACTCGAGCTTCTTCAATCATCGGACCGGAAAGCCCGAGCGATTCGGCCATCTGCTTCGACCGATGGGCAAGGACACCGCGCCGATTCCCAAGGGGATTCCCGGCGACATCGTCGCGATCGGAAAGGTCGAGTCGTTGCACATCGCCGACACGCTCGCCGACGAAAAGCACCCGGTGAAGGTCGAAGGGCTGAAATATCCGACGCCGATGGTTTCGTTCGCCGTGGAGCCGAAGAAGCGCGGCGACGAGCAGAAGATCGGCACGGCGATGTCGAAGCTCACCGACGAGGATCCGAGCTTCCAGGTCCGACGTGATGCACAGACGAAGGAAATGGTGATGTCGGGGGTGAGCAACCTCCAGCTCGACATCTTCATGCACCGGATCAAGCGACGCAACGACGTCGAGGTGGTGTCGCATCCACCGCGCATCCCGTACCTCGAGACGATCACGGCAACCGGCGATGCGCGCTATCGCCACAAGAAGCAAACGGGCGGCGCCGGCCAGTTCGCCGAGGTCGCGCTGAAGATCGAGCCGCTCGAGCGCGGCAAGGGCTTCGAGTTTGCGAACGAGATCTTCGGAGGCGCCATCTCGCAGTCGTACGTCGCGTCGACCGAAAAGGGCGTTCGACAGGTTCTCGAGAAGGGCGCGATCGCCGGCTATCCCGTTGTCGACATCAAGGCGATCGTCTACGACGGCAAGGAGCACCCCGTCGACAGCAAGGACATCGCGTTCCAAGTCGCCGGGCGAAACGCGTTCAAGGAAGCGATGCGCACGGCGCGACCGGTGCTGCTCGAGCCCGTCGTCATCATCGAGATCAACGTTCCGAGCAAGTTCATGGGCGACATCACGAGCGATCTCAACGGACGCCGAGGTCGCATCATCGGCATGGACACGCAGGGCAACCACCAGATCATCAAGGCGCAAGTGCCGCACTCCGAGGTCATGACGTATTCGACCGAGCTGCGCTCTCTCACCGGCGGCGAGGGCTCCTACTCGATGGAGTTCTCGCACTACGACGTCGTCCCGAGCCGAATAGCCGAGGGCATCATCTCCCGCGCCAAGGCCGCACTCGGCGAAGAAAAGGAAGACGAGTAGCCGACGCGTACCCAGCCTGGCTCATTCGTTCCGAGATAGTCCGCACTTCCCGCTCCCATGGTGCCTCTCTCCCCGTCTCCCTCGGCGCCGTGTCTCCTTGTGACTCGTCCGCCGGACGCATCGCTTCGTGCGAGCGACGTGTCGAACCTTTGACACGGCACTTCCGCACCACGGGTCCATCCGAGGAACCCCAAACCGGCCAAAGACGGCAACTGGGAAAAATGATCCTGGCACCGTACGCGTCAGTTTGAGGCGCGGCTTCAAGCGTGGGCCTTTGCGCGTCCGATAGAGACGAGTCACTCAGACGGAGGAAACCATGACCACGGCGCTCAAAGACCGCACGGCAGTGACCATCGAGGAATTGTTGCAGTACATGGTGGACAAGGGAGGATCAGACCTCCACTTGTCTGCAGGTGCGGCGCCGAAGGTGCGCATCGACGGCGACCTCGTGGACGCCGACTTCGAGCCGCTCGACACCGACGCCTGCAAGCGGATCATCTACGGCCTCCTGAACACCGAGCAGATCGCGAAGTTCGAGAAGAACCTCGAGCTGGATCTGTCGTTCGGCATCACGGGGCTCGGTCGATTCCGAACGAACGTGTTCCATCAGCGCGGAACCGTCGCGGCAGCGTTCCGCGTCATTCCGTACCGCATCCGGACCTTCGAGGAGCTGGGGCTGCCGCGGCAGATCTGCGAAGACCTGTGCGCGAAGCCGAAGGGCCTGGTCCTCGTGACGGGCGCGACGGGAAGCGGAAAGTCGACGACGCTCGCAGCGATGGTGAACCACATCAACCTCACGCGCCGCTGCCACATCGTCACCATCGAGGATCCGATCGAGTTCCTGCACGAGAACAAGAACTGCTTGTTCAATCAGCGCGAAGTCGGCTCGGACACGTACGGCTTCACGAACGCGCTGCGGTCGGTCCTGCGCCAGGATCCGGACGTCATCCTCATCGGCGAAATGCGCGACGTCGAGACCATCGAGACGGCGCTCGTGCTCGCTGAAACCGGGCACCTCACGTTCGCGACGCTGCACACGAACGACTCGATCCAGACGATCAACCGCATCATCGACGTGTTCCCGGAAGTGAAGCAGCAGCAGATCCGCACGCAGCTGTCGTTCACGGTGCAGGCGGTCTTCTGTCAGCAGCTGTTGCCGCGCGCGCACGGCGGCGGTCGCGTGCTGGCGAGCGAAGTCCTCATCGCGAACTCGGCCGTGCGCAGCCTCATCCGCGACGGCAAGGCGCACCAGATCTACTCGATCATCCAGACCGGGCGAAAGTTCGGAATGCGGACGATGAACCAATCGCTTCAAGAGCTCTATCGGGCGGGCCACGTGGCCTTCGAGGAAGCCCTCTCGCACAGTCTCGATCCGGAAGACTTGAAGCGACAGCTCCAGGGTTAAGCAAGCCTCGGGGGAGAAGAACAAGCAATGGGAATGCGATCGGAAGCATCGCAGCAGAACTTCGACAAGCGACTCCGCGTCATCCTCCAGAAGACGGGGGCAGTCGCGGAGGCGGAGATCGAGCGCTGTTCCGGCCTCAGCCGGAAGGAAAACAAGCCGCTCTCGACCGTGCTCGTGCAAGGCGATCTGGTCCGGGAGTCCGATCTCCTCGGTCTGCTCGCGCGCGAGGCCCGCATCCCGCCGGTGGATCTCGGAAAGGTCGAGGTCGACACCGACGTGCTCGATTCCGTTCCGCAGAACGTCGCAAAGGACTACGGGATCTTTCCGATCTCGAAGGTCGGCGACGTGCTCACGGTCGCGGTGTCGAATCCGTTCGACATCGTCGGGCTCGATGACCTTCGAATTCTGACGGGCGGCGAGCTGCGACTCGTCCTCTCGACCGAAGACGCGATTCATCGCGCCGTCGACAAGGCGTACAACGCCGATGCGAAGGCGATGACGGAGATCTTCGAGGGCACGATCGATCCGAACCTCGAGTTCAGCGACGAAGATCTCAACGCGGAGAACATCAACTTCGCGGACCTCACGGCCGAGGGAAGCCCGGTCGTCAAGCTCGTGAACCTCGTCATCTTCAAGGCGATCAAGGATCGTGCGTCGGACATCCACATCGAGCCGTACGAGAAGAAGCTCCGCATCCGCTATCG
This sequence comes from Planctomycetota bacterium, assembly GCA_016178505.1. Lineage (GTDB taxonomy): Bacteria > Planctomycetota > JACOTG01 > JACOTG01 > JACOTG01 > JACOTG01. The sequence continues at coordinate 16,240 of JACOTG010000164.1, read as the reverse complement.
CCAGGACGGCATCCTCTCCGAGGCGTTCTCTCCGCCGAAGAAGATGCACAACGCGATTCTCTCGCGCATCAAGATCCTCTCGAACCTCGACATTGCCGAGCGGGCCAAGCCGCAGGACGGCAAGTTCCAGATCCGCGTCGAGGGGCGGCAGGTCGACTTCCGCATCTCGGTCCTTCCCACGATCCACGGCGAGAAGTGCGTGATGCGTATCCTCGACGCCGAGAACCTCGCACTATCGCTCGACCTCCTCGGCTTCGAACCGCAAGCGCTCGAGAACTTCCGGAAGGCGATCCATCAGCCGTACGGCATGTTGCTCGTGACGGGCCCGACCGGCTCTGGAAAGTCGACGACGCTCTACTCGGCCGTGAAGGAGATCTATTCGATCGAGTCGAACATGGTGACGGTCGAAGACCCGGTTGAGTATCAAATCGACGGCGTCAACCAAGTGCACGTGAACCCGAAGCGCGGACTCACGTTTGCCTCTGCGCTTCGATCGATCTTGCGACAGGATCCGAACGTGATCCTCATCGGTGAGATTCGCGATGCCGAGACGCTCGAGATCGCGGTGAAGGCGGCGCTCACCGGTCACCTCGTCCTGACGACGCTGCACACGAACGACGCCTCGTCGACCGTCACTCGTATGGTCGACATGGGTCTCGATCCGTTCATGGTCGCGTCGTCGGTGCTGCTCATCACGGCTCAGCGCCTCGCGCGAAAGCTGTGCGAGCACTGCAAGGAGCCGATGGACTTGCCGCCTCGCGAGCGCCTGACTCGCATGGGTTTCTTCGAGTCGGAGATCGACTCGCCGGATGGGTTCACGATCTTCAAGGCCGTCGGCTGTCCACGCTGTGTGCAGGGTTACCGCGGGCGTTTCGCCATCATGGAGACGCTCGTGTTGAACGATGATCTCAAGCGCCTCGTCGTCGGCGGCAAGCCGGCGATCGAAGTCAAGAAGCGGGCGCTGGAGCAGGGAATGGTCACGTTGCGCCGCGCCGGACTTCTCAACGCACTTCGTGGCCGCACTACGATCGAAGAAGTCTTGCGCGTCACGATGGAAGACTGATCGAACAGTTAGGACTAGGACGATGCCCCTTCCGTTCATGTCGGGAGAGTGATCAACATGTCGAACTTCAAGTACTTCGCCAAGGACGCATCGGGTGGGTTCGTGCAAGGGACGATCGCGGCACGCGATCAGCGCGAGGTCCTGAGCAAGCTGCGCGACAAGAGCCTGACGATCCTCGAGATTCGCGAAACCGTCGAGGGCCCGAGCGCCGCAAAGCAGTTCTTCGCCGTGCGGTCCCCGTCGAAGCGGGTGAAGAAGAAGGAGCTGGTGATCATGACGCGCCAGCTCTCGACGATGATCTCGGCCGGCATACCGCTGCTCGAGGCTCTCGAGATCCTCGTGGGTCAAGCCGAAAGCCCTGCGCTGCAAAAAGTACTGGCGCAGCTGGTCGAGGACATTCGCGCCGGCTCGGACTTCTCGCGATCCCTCGAGAAGCACCCCAAGGTATTCTCGACGATCTTCGTGAGCATGATCCGCGCGGGTGAGGCGTCCGGTCAGCTCGACATCATCCTGTTGCGCCTCGCCGAGTACCTCGAGGCCGCCGAGAAGCTGCGCCGTGACATTCGCGCCGCGATGACCTACCCGGTGATCTCGTTGGTCATCATCTTCGGTATTGCCGCCTTCCTGATGATCGGGATCATTCCCAAGTTCAAGGACATCTTCGACTCGTTGGGAATCGAGCTCCCGGGCCTCACGCGGTTCATCCTCGGCCTCTCGTTCTTCATCAAGAACAACGTGCTCCTGATCGCGGGCGGCATGGTCGGGTTCGTCTTCGCGCTCGGAGTGGCGCGAAAGACGGAGCCGGGCGGCCGCGTGTTCGACTGGCTGATGTTGAAGACCCCGCTACTCGGTCCGCTCTTCCGAAAGGTCGCGCTCTCGCGCTTCAGCCGTACGCTCGCGACGCTCATCAAGAGCGGAGTGCCGATCCTCGAGGCGCTCGAGATCGTGTCGCAGACGATCGGCAATCGCATCATCGCCGAGGTCGTGGAGCAGGCGCGCGAGAACGTTCGTCAAGGAGACACGCTCAGCCAGCCGCTCTCCGAGAGCACCGTCTTCCCCCCGATGGTCACGAAGATGATCGGCATCGGCGAGAAGTCGGGTTCGATGGAGACGCTGCTCGAGAAGATCTCGCAGTTCTACGACGACCAGGTGAACGCCGAGGTGAAGAGCCTCACGTCGGTCATCGAGCCGCTCATGATCGGCATCATGGGATTCTTGGTCGGTGGAATCGTGCTCGCCGTCTTCCTGCCGATCTTCAAGCTGCAGCAGGAGCTGGCGAAGGGCAACGCCAACTGATTTCGATTTGATAGTGGTCGGCGTTTCGTCTGCAGTCGATTCGACTGTGACGAAACGTTCGACTGTGTCGATAGTGTGCGAATTTGACAGTGGGAGCAGCGCGGCTATACTTGCGCGACTTCCAGCGGTTGGACCCCACACTGTTCCCCTATTTCCAGGGGATCCACCCGCGAAAAGGCAAAGCCTCCGAAAGGGGGCGGCGCAAAGCTAGAGGGCCTAACGGACGCGCGCCGTCACGGTGCGGCGTTCCACGGCAGCCAGTTGCCGACGGGTTGGTTCGATGACATCCCACCCTTTCGCTTTGCGTTCGCTCCAAGTCGGTGGCGCGTGACGGGGAGAGCGATGACGCGCGACACCCAAACTCGCTGGATCATCTACACGGCGACGACCGCACTGTGCATCGCGCTCCTCGGCTACAGCTTCGCGTACCAAGGTGAGCCTGAAATTGGCACGATTTTGAGTGGAGCAGACTGTCTGATCAAGGTTGGGGCACAGGATCAGGCAATCGTCGAGTGCGAAAAGGTGCTTGAGAGAGATCCAGGGAACCTTCAGGCTCACCTTCTTCATGCCCATGCGCTCGATCGTCTCGGCCGCACGCGCGAGGCGATCGAGGATTACCGTCGGGCGCTCGTCCTCGTCGATCGTGGCGACTGGGCGAGCGAATTCCTGAAGCCGGACGATCGGCGGCAGCTGTCGCTGGACGTCCGGCTCGCGATCGCGGACGGCGAGCGTCGCGTGGGCGACCTCGATCCGGCGATCGTCGACTGTCGCACGATCGAAGTGGAGTTCGGTCCGTCGAGCCGAGCCTCGCTCGTCCGCGGCTATGCGCACGAGGCGTGCGGCGAGACCACGGCGGCTTCTGACGCATTCGTCATGGCCGCCGCGCTCGCGCCGAACGACCCCGTCGTGCACTGGGCGCTCGGGTGCTTCTGTCTCGAACACGGCCGTGCCGAGGACGCGCTCTTCGCGTTGGAGCGCGTGCACGCCCTCGACTCGGGCCGGCACCCGGCGTACCCGACGGCGTATCGAATCGCCCAAGCCCGGATCGCCTTAATGGACCGGCAGGGTGCCATCGACGCGCTCTCTGAAGCGTGCCACACGTGGCGCGGCTTCACGAGGCAGAACCTCTTCGACGATCCCGCGTTCGGCTCGCTTCGGGGCGACCCAGCCTTCGACGCGCTGATCGCGGAACTCGTCGCGGGAGGCTCAAGACGTTCGTGAGTTCTTGCCGATGAAGAGGGACCCTTCCGCATCCCCCGGCAGTCCCCCGGAACCCCTGCCGAGACTCGTGTCGGTCGGCAGATCGTAGCGGAAGGGAAGAAGAAATCGGTAGTCGCCTCGAGCAGGCGTCACCGGGTGGTGGGGCGGTTTTTCGAAAGGAGCAAGTGACATGCGCAACAAGGGTTTCACCCTCATCGAGCTTCTGATCGTGATCGCAATCATTGCGATCATCGCATCGATCGCCATTCCGAACCTCCTGAGCGCTCGTGTGAGCGCCAACGAGACTTCGGCCATTGCGACGTTGCGAAACATTTCTTCGGCCCAGGCCCAATTCCAGGGCTCGGCGAAGAACGACGAGGACGGTGACGGTGAAGGCGAGTACGGAATGTTCGCCGAGCTGTCGGGCAAGACGCCTCCGCGCGTCAACGGTGCGCTCGCCGCGGCCGTGATCAATCCGCCTTCGCTGTCGGGCGTGTTCCAGAACATCGGAGCGAACGGCGTCGTCACGAAGTCGGGCTACAACTTCGCGATGTGGCTCCCGGCGGCCGGTGGCCTGCCGACGGCGGAGGTCGCGGGTGGTGGTATCGGCGTCGGTGTCCTCGACAACAACCTCGCCGAGGGTGTGTGGTCCTGCTACGCGTGGCCGGCGGTCAACGGCTCGACGGGCAATCGCGCGTTCGTCGTGAACCAGTCGGGTGACGTTCTCCAGACCGACAACACGGTCCAGAACTACTCGGGCACGACGGCCCCGACCGGCGACGCGGCGTTCACGGCGACCGGCGACATCACGAGCCCGCTGTCGATCAACGGTAATCCGGTCGCCGCGCAGGACGGCGGCACCTGGAAGCCCGCCAAGTAATCCAGTCGTCGAGATCCCGTCATCGTCGGCCTAACCGCCGCCGGTGGCGTTGGAGAATGAGAAGAACCGGAGCCTCGCTCGAAAGAGCGAGGCTTCGGCATTTCAATCCACGCGCTCGAGGACCTACCACAAGTGACGCATACGGAGCCTGGAACCTTTTTCTCACTTAGCCAGATTCACAGGTGGTTGCTCTCGCCGGCCAACTCGTCCGAGCATCGAGAGCAACTGGAAAAAATGATCCAGGCTCCGTATGCGTCAGTTAGCTGACGCGCTCGAGGACTTGGCGGACGAGGTCGTCCCGGTCGACGCCTTCGGCCTCGCCTTCGAAGTTGAGGAGGAGGCGGTGGCGTAGGGCGGGGCGCGCGACCTCGCGGACGTCGTCGGGGGCGACGTTGTAGCGCCCCTTCAGGAACGCGAGCGCCTTCCCGGAGAGCGCGATCGCCTGGGCGCCGCGCGGGCTCGCGCCGTACTTCACGAACCGCTTCACGGCGTCGGGCGCTTCCTTCGACTCGGGATGCGTCGCGAGAACGATCTTGCCGATCATCTCTTTCACCGCGTCCGAGACGACGATCTCGCGCACCAGCTCGCGCGCGCCGAGCACGTCTTCGGCCGCCGCGACCTTCGACACGGTGATCGTCGACGAGCCGGTCGTGCGATCGAGGATTTGCGTCAGCTCGGAGAGCCCGCCCGTTTTCACCTGAACCTTGAAGAGGAAGCGATCGAGCTGCGCCTCGGGGAGCGGATAGGTGCCTTCCATCTCGAGCGGGTTCTGCGTCGCGAGCACGTAGAACGGCGCCGTGAGCCGGTGCGTCGTGCGCGCGACCGTGACGCTCGATTCCTCCATCGCCTCGAGCAGCGCCGACTGCGTCTTCGGGGTCGCGCGGTTGATCTCGTCGGCGAGGATGATGTTCCCGAAGATCGGCCCTTTCTGGAATCGGAACTCGCGGCCGCCGCGCTCGTCCTCCACGATCACCATCGTGCCGATGATGTCCGCGGGCATCAGGTCGGGCGTGAACTGGATGCGCGAGAACTCGAGGTCGAGGCTTTGCGCGATCGTCCGAATGAGGAGCGTCTTGCCGAGGCCGGGAACGCCCTCGAGCAGCGTGTGGCCGCCGGCGAGAAGCGCCAGCAACACTTCGCGAATCACCCCCTGCTGCCCGACGATGACCGATCGCACGCTCTCCTCGAGCGCCGCGACCGCCGCGCGCCGCGCCCGCACTTCGGACTCGAGGCGTTCGAGCGAAGCAGATGGGGCCCCGTCACGCGCCATTCGACTCTCCTCCAGCCAGTGCGAAGAACGCGCGAGCGTTTCGCGTCGTGATCGTCGCCATTTCCTCGGGCGTCACGCCTCGAATCGCGGCGAGCGTTCGTCCGGTGAGCGCGACGAGCGCGGGCTCGTTGCGTCGCTTGCCGCGGAAGGGCACCGGAGTGAGGAACGGCGAATCGGTTTCGACGAGCAGCCGATCGAGTGGTGCCAGCGCCGCGGCCTCTCTCAATGGATTCACGTCGTCCTTGCCGTAGGTGAGGTTGCCCGCGAATGAGAGATGGAACCCGAGCTCGAGCGCCACCTCGGCCTCGCGCGGTCCCTCGCTGAAACAGTGGAACACGCCGCGCACGCCGGGGAACTCGCCGATCGCCGCCGCGCACGCCGCGAACGACTCGCGCGTGTGGACGACGACGGGCAGGCCGATCTCTCGCGCGAGAGCGAGGTGCTCGCGGAAGAAGCGCTCCTGCTTCTCGCGCGGCGAGCGGTCGCGGTAGAAGTCGAGCCCGGTCTCGCCGACGGCGACGGCGTCCCCTTCGCGCAGCATCGCTGCGACGACGCGCCAATCCTCGTCGGTCGCCGCGCCGACTTCGTTTGGATGGATTCCGAAGGCGATGGAGACCGCGTCCGACGTCTCGCGCAGTCTTCGCGTGGCGAGCGACGATGCGCGGTCGGTCGCCAGCGTGACGACGTGCTCGACGCCGGCGGCACGCGCGCGCTCGACGGCCCCGGCGAGGTCGCTGAAGTCGGGCCAGTGGAGGTGGGCGTGGGTGTCGATCCACCCGTTGTTCATGGGCGGCGGATTGTACGTGCCGCTCGATCGCTTGGGAAGCGCGCTCGCCCGCGGTATGATGCGCGGCCCTTTTTCGTGGAGACCGAGACGTGTCGACCCTTCGCGCAGCGGCCCCTCGATGATCGTGCGCGCGCGTTACCTCGTGACGCGGGCTGGCGACGTCGTCGAGAACGCCGAATTGCGCGTGGACGCTGCCGGCCGAATCACGGCGGTGGGGCGGCGCACGCGGTACCCCTCCGGCGGGCCCGAGGTCATCGACTTCGGCGACGCCGCAATCCTGCCCGGCCTCGTGAACGCGCACGTGCACCTCGAGCTCTCGGGGATGCGCGGCCGCGTCCCCGCCGGCGCGGACTTCACGCAATGGCTGCGCGCGCTCCTCGCGGCGCGCGCGAACGAAACGCCGGCGAGCCTCGAGGCCGCGAGCGACGCCGGGGTTCGCGAGGCGGTTCGAGCCGGCACGACCACACTCGGCGACATCTCGACGAGCGGCTGCTCAGCACGGTCCCTCGCGCGCGCCCACGTTCGCGCGCTCGCCTTCGAGGAGGCGATCGGGCTCGCGACCGATGCTGCCGAAGCGGGTCGTGCGCTCCTCGAATCGCGAATCGGCGCGGTCCCGTCGAAGACGGGGCTTCTCGCGTGGGGCGTCTCGCCGCACGCGCCGTACAGCGTTTCGCGGGAACTCTTTCGAACGGCGGCGGCCGTGGCCGCAGCGCGCCGGCTCCCGCTCGCCGTGCACGTGTCCGAGACCCGCGAGGAAGTCGAGTTCGTGAAGACGGGCCGCGGTCCGTTTCGCGAGCTTCTCGAGGATCTCGGCGCTCCCGTCGACCGGTTCGTGCCGCCGCGATGCACGCCCGTCCGATATCTTCACGAGCTGGGAGTCCTCGGTCCGTCGACCCTCCTCGTGCACGCGAACTACCTCGACGACGACGACGTAACGCTCGTCCGTGCGGCGGGATCCGCAGTAGTGTTCTGCCCGCGATCGCACCGGTTCTTCGGACATCGCGATCATCCGTTTGCGCGCCTTCGGCGGGCGGGCGTCACGGTTGCGCTGGGAACCGACAGCTTGGCGTCGAACGATTCCCTCGACGTTCTCGCGGAAATGAGAGCGGTCGCCGCATTGCCGAACGCGCCCTCGCCGAGCGAGATCGTCGCGATGGCGACCTCCGCGGGGGCGCGTGCACTCGGGCTGGGAGACCGCGCCGGAGTGATCGAGGTGGGACGCGAGGCGGATCTCACCGCAATCGCATTGCCCGCAGATACGCGCCAACGCGACGTCGAGGAGGCGATCACGCACGCGGCGGCGCGAGTCGTCGCGACCGTCGTGCAGGGCCGCCTCCTCTTCGAAGAAAGGAACTGACGATGCTCGACCTCCACTTCGTGCGCGAACATCCCGACGTCGTCCGGGACGCGATCAAGAAGAAACGCGAGAACGAGGAGAAGGCGAACGTCTCGAAGATCCTCGCGACCGATGAGCGGCGCCGCGCGCTCGTACAGCAAGCCGAAGTGCTGAAGCGCGAGCGCAACGCGGCGTCGGAGGAGATCGGCAAGCTCAAGCGCGAAGGCAAAGACGCCAGCACGCGAATGGCCGAGGTGCGACGCATCGGCGACGACGTCCAAGCGCTCGACCGCCAGCTCGCCGAGGTCGAAGCGGAGCTGACGTCGCTCCTCGAGTGGCTGCCGAACATCCCGAACGCGAAGGTGCCGGTCGGCGACGACGCGACGCAGAACAAGGAGATCCGGAAACACGGCGAGCCCCGGCGATTCCCCTTCAAGCCGAAGACGCACATCGAGCTGGGCGCCTCGCTCGACGTCTTCGACTTCCCGCGCGCGACGAAGATCGCGGGCTCGGGGTTCTACGTGGGAAAGGGATGGGGCGCGCGGCTCGAGCGAGCGCTCATCAACTTCATGCTCGACTTGCACACGCGCGAGCACGGCTACGTCGAGTGCCAAGTGCCGGTCCTGTCGAACCGCACGTCGATGCGCGGCACGGGCCAGATCCCGAAGCTCGAGAGCGACATGTACGGGATCGACGGGTCGACTCAGTTCCTCATCCCGACCGCCGAGGTTCCGCTGACGAACCTCCACAACGGCGAGATGCTGAAAGAGTCCGACCTGCCGCTGTACTACACCGGACACACGGCTTGCTTCCGGCGCGAGGCCGGCGCGGCAGGGAAGGACACCGCCGGACTCGTGCGCGTCCACCAGTTCAACAAGGTGGAGATGGTGAAGATCGTGCGGCCGGAGGAGAGCGAAGCCGAGCTGGAGTCGCTGCTCCTGAATGCGGAGGAAGTGCTGAAGCGGCTCCGCATCACGTATCGCGTCGTGCTCCTCTGCACGGGAGACCTGAGCTTCGGATCGGCGATGACGTACGACATCGAGGCGTGGGCGCCCGGACTCGAGCGGTGGCTCGAGGTGTCGTCGTGCAGCAACTTCGGAGACTTCCAGGCGCGTCGCGCGAACATTCGATATCGCGGCGCCGACGGCAAGGTGAAGTTCGTCCACACGCTCAACGGCTCGGGTCTCGCGTTGCCGCGCGTGCTCGTCACGCTCGTCGAGACCTACCAGACGGCGGAGGGAACCGTGCAGATCCCCGACGTGCTGTCGCCTTGGCTCGCCGGCGGCGGCCTCGTGATCGATGCACCGAAACGAATCGTGCCGTGAATCCGATTGAATCGATAGTTCAGAGACGGCAGTCGGGCGCATTGCGGCGGGACGCGCACGTCGGATAGAATCGCGAGCTTTGCCGCCCGGCCAAAAACGCGGCGCGGACGGATCTCGAAACAAATGGAGGGCATCGAATGCCGGAAGTGGCGGATACCGGGTCCAGTCTGTCGGAAGACGCCGGGAAGAAGGGCGGCGGCGGCTTCTTCATGTTCCTCTTGATCGGCGTCGCGCTGTTGTTCGCGATCCTCTGGGCGTCGGCTTGGAAGGGCTCGGCGGATGCGAAGAAACAACTCGAGGGCTCCGAGGGCCGGATCGCCGCGGCGGAGCGTGGCCGCAAGGCGGCCGAGGCACTCGTGGAGAGCGCCAAGACCGCGAACGATCGGGTTGCTGCGATCCAACGGGACCTCGACGCGGCGAAGAAGGAAACGGCCGAAGTTCGCGCGGAGCGCGACAAGATCCTTGCCGAGCTCGGGCAGGCAAAGAAGGACGCGGAGACGTTCCAGTCTCGAATCGTCGAGATGGAGGCCGCGGCAAAGGCGAAGCCGGCCGACGATGCCAGCGGCAAAGCCCCCGATTCGCCGAAGAAACCGAACTAGCGAAATCCGAGAAACGGAGAGTCGCCCCATGCCGATCGAGCGCGTGCAGACCGACAAAGCGCCGAAGGCGATCGGTCCCTACAGCCAGGGGATCCGCGCCGTCTCGTTCCTCTTCGTTTCCGGTCAGATCCCGCTCGACCCCGCGACGGGAAACCTCGTCATGGGAGACATCGCGGCGCAGACCGAGCGGGTCATGAAGAACATACAAGCCATCGTCGAGGCAGCTGGCGCGACGATGCGCGAGGTGGCGAAGACGACCGTGTTCCTCGCGGACCTCGGCGACTTCCAGGCCATGAACGAAGTCTACGGGCGATTCTTCGGCGAGACGCCGCCGGCGCGCGCGACCGTCCAAGTCGGTCGACTGCCGCGCGACGTTCGCATCGAGATCGACGCCGTCGCGTTGCTCGCGCGCTGATCGCCATCGAGTGATGGGGTAGAGAATAGGGTTTCGAAAGAAGGTCGGGCGGGGAGCGCGAGGCGCTCCCGGGTGGGTGGGTCGTACCCCCGTGATCGGGAACGGAAGTTTCGCCGAGAACGGGGAGGCAGAAAGAAGGCATCGTGGCTCGTCATCTCCTCTACGTCGCGCGGCTCGCGTTGCGCGCCTCCCTCACGGTTGCTCTCCTCGTCGCGCTCTCTTCGCTCGCGGCATTCGTCGGCTTTTGGCCGGCGGCCCTGACCGCGATCGCGCTCTTCGTGATCGTGCGGCTGCCCGACCGTCGCGCCGCCGCCGTGCGTCACGCGCTGCGCTGGGGTCGCTGACCTCGCTCACGCGCGCCGCTTCGGATCGAGCGCCGCTCGCAGTCCCTCGCCCACCCAGTTGAGCGAGAGAAGCGTCAGCGCGAGCGCCGCCGCCGGGAAGAGCACCAGCCACCAGTAGACGCGCACGGGCGTCAACGCTTGGACTCCGTCCGCCGCGAGAAGACCCCACGAGACGTCGGGTGGTTGAACGCCGAGCCCGAGGTACGACAAGAACGCCTCGAACAGAATGACGCGCGGCACCGTGAGCGCGAGATACGCGACGAGCACGGGCAGGAGATTTCGCACCAGGTGACGCCGGAAGATCGCGCGGTTCGTCGAGCCGAGTGCGCGAGCGGCGAGCACGAACTCGCGCTCGCGAAAGCGCGCGACCTCGCCTCGCGCGATGCGCGCGGGCGTCAACCACTCCACGAGCCCGAGCGCGAGGAAGAGCACGAGCACGCTTCTTCCGAGATACGCGCCGAGCAAGATCACGATCACCATGTAGGGGAGGCCATAGAGCAGGTCGACCACTCGCATCATCGTGCGATCCGTTCGCCCGCCCGCGAGCCCGGCCGCCGCTCCATACGCTCCGCCGAGCGCGAGGGAGACGGACGCGCCGAGGATGCCGATGGCGAGCGAGAGCCGGCCCCCCTCGAGCAGGCGCGCGAGGAGGTCGCGGCCTTGTCGATCGGCTCCGAGCCAGTGGTGAAACGACGGCGGCTCGAACTGCGCTTCGAGGTCGATCGTGCGTGCGGCGATGCCGAGCCGATCGAGGATCGCGGGCCCGACGACGCATGTCGCTGCGAGCGCGACGAGCACGATCAGCCCCGCGCGGGCTAGCGGCTCGCGGCGAAAGCGCGACAGCGCCGCGTCAACGGAGCCGAATGCGTGGATCGAGGCCGGCATGCACGAGATCGGAAAAAAGGTTCATCACGTAGAGCACGACGAAGTACGTCACGGCACAGCCGACGAGGAGCGGCGCATCACGGTTGAGGACGCTGTTCACGAAGTGCGCGCCCATCCCCGGGATCGCGAAGATCTTCTCGACGACGAAGCTGCCGGTGAGGACCGACGCCGCAGCGGGACCGAGGTACGACACGGCGGGCAAGCATCCGATTCGAAACGCGTGACGCCACAGGATCCGCGACGGCGCGACACCGTCTGCTCGCGCGGTGCGCGCGAAATCCTGCGACAGCGCATCGATCATGCCGACGCGAACGAGCCGCGCGACGACGGCGGCAACCGGCAGTCCGAGCGCGATCGCCGGCAGCACGACGTGCGCGGGCGTGCCCCAGCCGGCGACGGGAAGCCATTCGAGCACGAAGCCGAAGAGGAGCAGGAGGAGCGATGCGACCACGAAGCTCGGCAGCGCGACGCCGACGAGTGCGAGCGTCGTCGACAAGAGCGGAAGCGCGCCTCGAGGTCGCGCGGCGGACCAGACGCCGATCGGCGCGCCGAGGAGCACCGCGAACGCGAGCGCGGCGGCGCCGAGCGCGAACGAAGTCGGCAGCGAGTCCGCGAGCAGTCCGTTCACCGACCGGTTCGCATAGCGCGTCGACGGCCCGAAATCGAGGTCAGCCGCCACCCCTTCGAGGTAGCGAACGTATTGGCGCCACACGGGCTCGTCGAGGTGATACGCCTCGCGCACGCGTTTCTGGACGGCCGGAGGCAGCGATCGCTCGCGATCGAACGGGCCGCCCGGCAACGTACGGACGAGGAAGAACGCGGCGCTCAAGATCACGAAGACCGCAACGGGCAGGAACGCGAGTCGCCGTACCGCGAAGCGAAGCATCACGCCGTCCGTCGCAGTCGATGCGGAAGGTGCCAGTCCATCGGGCTCGACTCGAAACCGACGATGCTCGGACGCACGAGGTTCGTGCTGACCATGAAGTAGAGCGGAAGTACCGGCCCCTCTTCGAGCAGAATGCGCTCCGCTTCGGAGAGGAGTTTGGAGCGTCGCGCGCGGTCGCGCACCCGGGATGCGGCCTCGAGGAGCGCATCGTAGCGGTCGGATCGCCAACCCGTGCGGTTGTTCGGATCGTCGCCGCGAAAGACGTCGAGGAAGCTTTCCGCGTCGGGGTAGTCTGCGATCCACGAAGACCTCGCGACGTCGTAGTCGCACGACTTGGTCGACTGAATGTAGACCTTCCACTCCTGATTTCGCAGCCGCACTCGCGCGCCGAGTTGGCGCGACCACTGATCCTGGAGCGCGAGCGCGACCTCGCGGTTCACGTCGGCGGACGCGTACAGGATCTCGACGTCGAGCGGCGACGAGAGTCGTGCTTCGGCGAGGCAGGCGCGGGCGGTTGCGGGATCGAAGCGCACGAAGCTCGTCGTCGGCGGATCATAGCCGGGGACGAGCGGCGGCACGAAGCTCGTCGCGGGCCGCTCGCCGGCCCGCGTGACGTGGCGCACGAGCGCATCGCGATCGATCGCGAGCGACAGCGCCCGTCGCACGCGCGGATCGTCGAACGGCTTTCGCGTCACGTTGATTCGATAGAAACACACGCCCAGATACGGCTCGATGTGGAGGTCCGGGCGGTCGCGAATGTCGGGAATGACGTCGCGCGGCACGCTCGCGAGCCAGTCGGCTTGACCGGTCGCGTAGAGGTTGAACGCGGTCATCGGAGACTCGACCGAGAGGAAGTCGATTCGTCCGAATGGTGCTCGCTCGCGGAAGTAGGGGTTGCGAACGAGACGCATTCGATCGTTCACGCGCCACGACTCGAGAACGTAGGGTCCGTTGCACACGAGGCGTCCCGGCTGCTGCCAGTCGTCGGGATGGCTCGCGATCGAGGCGAGATGCACGGGGTAGAACGGCGGCAGCGTCACGCGATCTGGAAAGGACGCGATCGGCGTCTCCAGCGTGACGACGAGCGTGCGCGGGTCCGGGGCGACGACTCCGAGCGACGCCACCGGCACGCGCCCCTCGCGAACGTCGCGCGCACCGCGAATGCCGTCGAAGAGCGCAGCGTTGTTCGCCGCGGTCTCGGGATCGACGACGCGCGCCCACGATCGCGCCACGTCCGCGGCGTCGAGCGTCGATCCGTCCGAGAACCGAAGGCCGTCGCGCAGGTGAAACGTGTAGGCGAGCCCGTCGTCCGACACGTCGAATCGCTCGGCAATGCCCGGCTCGGGCCCGCGATCGCCGGGAACGAGCAAGCCCTCCCACAGCGCCCGCGCGACCGATCCGTCGGCGACTCCGGTCATCTGCGCGGGGTCGAACGTCTCGACCTCGGTCCACAACACCGCGACGAAGTCAGCCCGTGGTCCGCGCGCGCAAGACGCGAACAGACCGATCCCGAGGAGCCCCGCCCGAAGTCCCGTCCCCATGCCTCGCGATGTTAACTGACGCGTACGGAGCCAGGATCCGTTTTCCCACTTACGCCACTCACTTCGCCGAACGGGCAAGCGACGAACCGAACCGACGCCAATGGACTTCTGACGCGAGGCAGCGGAAAGGACGCGTGTCGAGACGGGCATCGTCCACGGTCATCGCGATCGCTCGCGCGACCGGTGGGGACTAATCTGGTGAATATGATCCTGGCTCCGTACGCGTCGGTTACGGAGTCGGTGCGGCGGCCGACTCTTCCTGATTTGCGGAGGGCGACTACAATGCGCCGCGCCGAACGCCGGCGCGGAGGGAATCGGTGATCGAGACTGCGAGTGAGTCGCCCGTGCTGCTCGACGTGCGCGATCTGCGCGTCGTCGTTGCGGGCGCGTCCAGCGAAGCGACCGTCGTCGACGGCGTTTCGTTCGCGATTCGCGCCGGCGAGGTCGTCGGGCTCGTGGGGGAGAGCGGCTGCGGCAAGAGCCTCACGGCGCTCGCGATCCTCAAAATCTTGCCCGAGGGCGTCGCTCGAATTGCGGCGGGTCGCGTCGAGTTTCGCGGCCGCGACCTCGTTTCGATCGGAGAGCGCGACATGCGCGCCGTGCGCGGCGCCGGAATCGCGATGGTCTTCCAGGAGCCGCTCTCGGCGCTGAACCCGGTGATGCGCGTCGGCGATCAGGTCGCCGAGGGAATCCTTGCGCACGAGCGCGTGTCGCGCGCCGCGGCTCGTGCGCGCGCCGTCGACTGGCTGCGTCGCGTCGGCATTCCCTCGCCGGAGTCCCGCGCGCGCGCGTATCCGCACGAGTTGTCGGGCGGCATGAGGCAGCGCGTGCTCATCGCATCCGCGCTCGCATGCAGACCCTCGCTGCTCCTTCTCGACGAGCCGACCACCGCGCTCGACGTCACCGTGCAGGCGCAAGTCCTCGAACTGCTCGACAGGCTTCGCGCCGAGCTGGGGATCGCGATCCTGCTGATCACGCACGACCTCGGTGTCGTCGCGGGCTCCGCGTCGCGCGTGCTCGTGATGTACGCCGGACGCATCGTGGAAGATTCGACGGCCCGCGATCTCTTCCGCGAGCCGAAGCATCCGTACACGCGCGCGCTGCTCGACGCGCGGCCGCGAGTGGGCGAACGGCGTGGGCTTCGTGCGATCCCCGGTTCCGTTCCGGATCCCTTCGCGTTTCCCTCCGGTTGCCGATTTCGACCGCGATGTCCGCTCGCGGCCGAGCCGTGCGCCGTCGAGCCAGCTCTCCTCGAGAAGGACGGCCGCCGCGTGGCCTGCCACTTCGCGTGACGATCGAGCCGGTCACGGTGCCGCTCGTCGAGGCACGACACCTCGTGAAGCATTTTCCGGTCCGAGGCCCGGGCTTCTTCGCGCGAGCGCGCGAGGTCGTGCGCGCGGTCGACGGCGTATCGCTTCAGGTCGCGCCGGGAGAGATCGTCGCGCTGGTCGGCGAGTCGGGCTGCGGCAAGTCCACAGTCGGCCGCCTGCTCGTGCGACTCCTCGATCCGACGTCGGGCGACGTCTTGTTCGACGGCGAGTCGATCTTCGCACTCGGTCCCCGGGAGCTCCGCGCGGCGCGCCGGCGCTTCCAAATCGTCTTTCAGGATCCCGATGCGAGCCTCGATCCCCGGCTCACGGTCGGGCAATCGGTTGCGGAGGGGCTCGAGATCCACCGGCTCGCGCGAGGCCGCGCGCTTCGGGATCGCGTCGCGGATCTTCTCGCACAGGTGGGCTTGCTCGCGGACCACGCGGCGCGGTACCCGCACGAGCTGTCGGGCGGGCAGAAGCAGCGCGTCGGCATCGCGCGCGCCCTCGCGGTCGAGCCGCGCTTCATCGTGCTCGACGAAGCCGTCTCGGCGCTCGACGTTTCCGTGCAAGCGCAGATCGTGAACCTTCTCTTGGATCTTCGAGCGCGACGCGGCCTCGCCTATTTGTTCGTGAGCCACGATCTCGCGCTCGTCTCTCAGATCGCGGATCGCGTTGCCGTGATGTACCTCGGAGAGATCGTGGAGGAGGCCCCGGCCGACCGACTCTTCGCGAAGCCGCTCCACCCTTACACGCAAGCACTTCTCGCGGCGACGCCCGTCCCGGATCCCGAACGCACGCGCCAGCGCTTGCTCTTGCCGGGGGAGCCGCCGTCGGCAATCGACCCGCCGCCCGGTTGCCGCTTTCATCCGCGCTGTGCGCGCGCGATCGAGCGGTGCCGCATCGAAGCGCCGGCGCGTCGCGAGATCGCGACGGAGAATCGGCGCGCCACGTGTCACCTGATCGATGCCGGTTAGCCCGCCTTTCTCGCCAAGATGTCGATTGGACGGAAGGAACGGACGAGAAGCGCGCCATTCCTGCGGGCCAGCGAGCGACGTCAGATGCTAGGAGCGACGGGTACCCGCGGCCCGAAGGGCCGTGGGTGG
>JACOTG010000163.1 GCA_016178505.1 Planctomycetota bacterium | reverse complement strand
CACCGACACCGGACGCAGGAACGTGACTTCGATTCGCGACGAATCCAGGCGTCCCGAATAGCTCTTCAGGATGGCGGATTCCACCGCGCTCGGCGTCATGCCCGCGACCGTCAGACGCCCCACCGTGGGCACGAGCACTTGCCCACGCTCGTTCACGGGGAGATCGCCCGATTGCTCCGGGCTCATCCACACGCGCTGGCGAATTACGTCGCCGGGCTCCACGAGCCATTGATGGGTGCCGGAGTGCTCGCATTCGAGGTCAGCGAAGTTCGCCAAGGGATGCATGACTTGAACCGGAACGGCCGCGCGGACGACCCGTCCGTGCTCTTCGTGGCGACGCAGACGCACGATGCGCCGTGCAGTGCGGGGACCGTGAACTCGAGCGCCGGACCGCCGACCGCGGTGCTGCGCGTCAACGGGATGCAAGACTCTGCGGTTTCATCACCCGGTTCGCCGATTCAAGTCTCGTTCTCGACTTCTCCCGCCGGCCCTGCTTCTGCACGATACGCACTCTGGGCCTGGCGAGGGGGGTATAGGCTCAATATCGGTTTGATCATCGGCAGCGATCATCTCGGATGCATGGTGAATCCCTCACCGCTTCAGCCAGGACTATTTCCGCAGCCCGCCTGGTGCATGAGCGGCGGCCTACCTCTTGGGAGAACATGTGGCGACGCTCGTCGGCTCGCCTCGCCGCAACGGGCGCCTTGGGTGATCACGGTCGCGCATGGCATTCCGGTTTCGGGTGTGTTTTCTCTTCAAGGGATCGTTCAGGACAACGGTTCCACGACGGCACTCAATTTCAGCGTTACGAACGCGGTGCAGCTGATCATTCAGTAGCCGCGATCCGTGGGTGACGCGTCGCCGAACGGAATCGCCGCGCCGTGCCGACCGGCGGACGCGTAGCAGGCCTCGACGAGAGCCATCGTCTTCACCGCATCGTCGACGCGCGTGTGCAAGACCGCATCCTCGCCGACCGCGAAGCGCTGGAGGTTCGCCATCGTGCCGGCAAACGCCTGCGGAAACCACGAACCGCGAAGCGGAATCTCGCGCCACGCGCCGCCACGCTCCGCGATCTCGAGCGCGTCCGGTTCGCCGCGCGGGTAATCGAGGTTCACGCCCATCGTCGCGATGGCGGCGCCGCGTGTGCCCTGCACGATGACTTGCGATGCACGGTGCCGTCGATCGAACGCGTGCGAGTGATTCGTGTGGACGACGCAACGAAGCTGCTCGTCGTAGACGAGGATCGTCGTCGAGCGCGCGTCGGCGAAACCCTCGACGCTCGGATCGGTCATCGCGACCCCGTGAACGCCGCGCGGCTCACCGAAAAATGAACGCACGAGGTCGAGATAGTGGATCGAGTGGTAGAGCACCTCGAGCCTCGGAATGCCTGCAAGGAATTGCCACTGGCTCCACGGCGTGAGGGTGATCACACGGATCTCGACGTCGGTGATTTCGCCGAGATCGCCGCGCCCGATGGCGTCGCCCAGCGCAAGCATGTTCGGCGCGAAGCGAAGCTGGAAGTTGACGGCGGCCACGAGCGCTCGCGTCCGGCACGTCTCGAGGATGCTTTTGGCTTCCGCGAGGTCGCGGCCCATCGGTTTTTGTAGAAGCACCGTCGAGCCGCTCGGGATGTCGCCGAGCACCGTGAGGATCTGATCCGCCGTCACCGCCACGTCGAAGACGACGTCGCGCGTGGCCATCGCGTCTTTCAGCGACGGGAACACGCGAGCGACGCCAAATTGTCGCGCGGTCTCGTCACTCGCCGCGCGGTCGACGTCGAAGAGACCCGCGATCTCGAATCCGGCATCGTGATACGCGGGCAGGTGCGCGCCGCGCACGACGCCGCCCGCGCCGATGATCACGATCGGCCGCGGTCGCGACGGCATCGGCCACGATTGACGCAGCGGTTCAGTCGAGATGGAAAACCTCAACCATGGTGCTCCACGACTCGCCGGGCGCGCGATCGTGCAGAGGAATCTGCATCCGCTCCATGAGGTCCCACCACCCGCGTATCCGCGGCGCGACGGCGACCCGGAGCATTTGCGCCGGTGGGGAATAATCCGCCGGAGTTGTCCCTGGCTCCGTACGCGCTCGTCCGAGCTTTCATTTCCGAACGAACTTCTGTCGCTGCCGGCCGAGCTTGTCGATGCCGCATTCGACGACGTCGCTCTCGCGCAAGTAGACGGGCGGGTTCATGCCGAGGCCGACGCCGGCCGGCGTGCCCGTCGAGATGACGTCGCCGGGGAGCAGCGTCATGAATTGGCTCACGTAGCTCACGAGCGTCGGGACGTCGAAGATCATGTTCGACGTGCTGCTCTTCTGGCGCGACTCGCCGTTCACGGTGAGCCACATGCCGAGGCTCTGGAAGTCCGGCACTTCGTCGACGGTGGCGACCCACGGGCCGAGCGGCGCGAAAGTGTCGCAGCTCTTCCCTTTGACCCATTGCCCGCCGCGCTCGATCTGGAAGGCGCGCTCGGAGTAGTCGTTGTGCAATGCGAAGCCGGCGACGTGCTCCATCGCATTCTGTCTTTGAACGTATCGCGCCTCGTGCCCGATGACGACGGCGAGCTCGACTTCCCAGTCGACCTTCGTTCCGCCGCGCGGCATGACGAGGTCGTCCGCCGGACCGACGAGCGCAGTGGTTGCCTTGAAGAAGATCACGGGCTCCTTCGGGATCTCGGCCTTCGTCTCTTTCGCGTGATCCGAATAGTTGAGCCCGATGCAGACGATCTTGCTCGGCCGCGCGACCGGCGCGCCGAGCCGTTCGGCGCGATCGATGCGCGGAGCATCCGCCGAGTGCTGCGTCAGCCAGGCTCGCAACCGCCGGAGCCCGTCGTTCCCGAAGAACGCCTCGTTCCAATCCTCGCCGAAGTCGCGGCAATCGAGGCGCGCGCCGTCGGTCAGGATCACGCCGGGCATTTCTCGACGCTCGGGACCGAAGCGAATCAGTTTCATGAAAGCGGAATTCCTTTCGATTTCTCGGTTGTCGGTCAATGGACCAGGACGCCGCCGTCGATCGGGAACGCTTGCCCGGTGATGAACGCGGCTTCGTCGGAGCAAAGGTAGAGCGCGAGCGCCGCCACTTCTTCGGGCTTGCCCATGCGACCGATGGGCTGATACGCGGAGAGCTTCGCGAACATCTCGGCTTCGTGTCCCGGGTAGCTCTTCGCGAGATAGCCGTCCACCATCGGCGTGTGGATGCGCGCGGGGCAGATGCAATTGCAGCGGATCTTTTTCGCCATGTAGTCGACCGCGACGGAGCGCGTCATCGTGAGCACGGCGCCCTTGCTCATCGTGTAGGCGAAGCGATCCTCGACGGCGATGAGCGAAACGATCGACGCGAGGTTCAGGATCACGCCGCCGCCCTGCGCGAGCATCGCCTTCACCGCAGCTTGCGTGCAGAGGAACACGCCTTTCACGTTCACGCGGTACACGCGGTCGAAGTCCGCTTCGGTCGTCGATTCGACGTTGCCGACGTGCACGACGCCGGCGTTGTTCACGAGGACGTCGAGCCGGCCGAACCGCGCAACCACGGCGTCGAACGCGCTCCCGACCCGTGCCGCGACGGAGACGTCGCACGCAAAGGTCTCGGCGTCTCCGCCGGCCGACCGGATGGCGTCGATCGTGCTACGCGCCGCTGCCCCGTCGACGTCGAGCACGGCGACGCGCGCACCTTGCTGCGCGAAGAGGCGAGAGATCGCCGCCCCGATTCCGGAGCCGCCACCGGTGACGACGGCGACGCGTCCATCGAGGCGAAACGGTGCGGGGGTAGGCATCCCCTCCCTCCGATCCGAGGAAACACGAGAAGACTGAAGCTACGAGAACGAGCAGTATAATGCCGCCCCGTTTCGCGGTGAACCCGCAGTCTTGGTGATGCTGATGGAGAGAGGACGAACGACCACCGACATGAAAATGACCCACGTGTTCGCTGTGCTCGCGTGCTCGATGGTGCTTGCCATGGGCTGCGGCAATTCCCCGAACGCCGGCGGGAAGAAGTCGTTTCGCGTCGCGGTGATCCCGAAGGGCACGTCGCACGAGTTCTGGAAGTCGGTCGAAAAGGGCGCGCGCCGCGCGGACGCGGAGCTTTCCGACCTCGACGTGATCTGGAAAGGGCCGACCGGCGAAGGCGACGCGGCGCAACAGATCTCGCTGGTCGAATCGTTCATCGCAGACCGCGTCGACGGCATCTGCCTCGCGCCGCTCGACGCGCGCGCGCTCGAAACGCCGGTGAAACAGGCGATCGCCGCCGGCATTCCCGTCGTGATCTTCGACTCCGGGCTTTCGTCGAAGGACGTGGCGATCACCAGCTACGTGGCCACGGACAACCACCACGGCGGCGAGCTGGCGGCCCAGGAGATGGTGCGGCTCCTCGGCGGCAAGGGAAACGTCATCCTCATGCGCTACGCCATCGGCTCCGAGAGCACCGAGCTGCGCGAGTCGGGATTCCTCGACGCGCTCGCGAAGTCCCAAGACGTTCACGTCCTTTCGAGCGACAAGCACGGTGGTCCCGACGAGGCGCACGCGATCGAGGCCGGCGAGAATCTGCTCTCGACGTTCGGCGACAAGGTCGACGGCATCTTCTGCTCGAACGAGTCGTCGACCGCGGGCATGCTCACCGTCCTGCGTCGAGACACGCGCAAGCTCGCCGGCAAGGTGAAGGTCCTCGGCTTCGATTCGAGCGCGCACATCGTCGACGCGCTGAACGAAGGCGTCCTTCACGGCACGGTGCTCCAGGATCCCGTGCAGATCGGCTATCGCTCGGTGATGGCGATGCACGACAAACTCACGGGCAAGAACGTGAAGCCGCGCATCGAGACCGGTGAAACGCTCGCGACGAAGGAGAACATGGGCACGCCGCGAGTCCACGAGCTCCTCTTCCCGCTCGAAGGGAAATAGTGCCGGCGCCACTTCTGAAGATGTCGGGCGTCTCGAAGCGATTCGGGGCGACCCGCGCGCTCGAGGGCGTGACGTTCGGCGTCGAGCGCGGTCAAGTCCACGCGCTCATCGGCGAGAACGGCGCGGGCAAATCGACGCTGATGAAGATCCTCGCGGGCGTGCACGCGCCGGACGCGGGATCGATGGAGGTCGACGGCCGCCCGTACGCGCCCACCGGTCCTGCCGCCGCGCGCGCCGCCGGCGTCGCGATGATCTACCAGGAGCTGTCGATCGCGCCGGATCTCAGCGTCGAAGCGAACGTGCTCCTCGGTCGCGAGCGCTCGCGCGCGGGATTCGTGCGCCGCGCCGAGCAGCGCCGGATCGCCAAGGAAGCGCTGTCGCGGCTCTCGCATCCCGACCTCGATCTCCGCGCTCGCGCCGGCGACCTGCCGATCGCGCTGCAGCAGCTCGTCGAGATCGCGCGTGCGCTGGCGTCCGAGGCGCGAGTGCTCGTGCTCGACGAGCCGACGAGTTCGCTCACGCGCGAGGACGCGATGCGGCTCTTCGAGGTGATCCGGGACCTGCGCGCTCACGGACTCGGCCTCGTCTACATCAGCCATTTCCTCGAGGAGGTCGCGCAAGTCAGCGACGTGTTCTCGGTCCTTCGCGACGGCGAGGTCGTCTCATCGGGCGTGATGAGCGAGACGACGCTCGATGCGATCGTGCGAGCGATGGTCGGGCGCGAGCTCGGCGAGATGTTCCCGCACGTCCCGCACGTGCCGGGCGAGCCGATCCTCGAGGTGCGCGGTCTCACCGGCGTGCGCGCACCGCGAGGCGTCGATCTCGTGGTGCGTCGCGGCGAGATCCTCGGGCTCGCCGGTCTCGTGGGCGCGGGGCGGAGCGAGCTCGTGCGCTGCATCTTCGGGCTCGACGCGGTGAGATCGGGGAGCGTTCGCGTCGTCGCCGTCGGCCCCGTCGGCCAAGCGCCTCGCGCCAGCATCGCGCGCGGCCTCGGCTTCGTGAGCGAGGATCGAAAGGGAGAAGGCCTCGCGCTGTCGCTGTCGATCGAGGACAACCTCACGATGACGCGGCTGGAGCCCTACAGCCGATTCGGCTGGCTCTCGCTGTCGCGACGGCGCCGCAGCGCGCGCGACTGGATGGAGCGCGTGCGCTGCAAAGCCAGGGGCCCCGAGCAGTCGATCGACGCGCTCTCGGGCGGCAACCAGCAGAAGATCGCCATCGCGCGCTTGCTGCACCAGGACGCGGACGTCCTCCTTCTCGACGAGCCCACTCGCGGCATCGACGTCGGTACGAAGGCGGAGATCTATCGACTCGTCGGCGACCTCGCGGCGCAGGGAAAGGCGATCGTGCTCGTCAGCTCGTACCTGCCCGAGTTGATGAACGTGTGCGACCGCATCGGCGTCCTCAGTCGCGGCGAGCTGCGCGCCGTGAAGCCGGCGGGGGAGTGGACCGAGGAGGACGTCATGCGCTGTGCAACGGCGTCCGCGCCGATCGAGGTGAGAACGTGAACGTCGCCGCCACTCCCGCGAAGCGCGGCGTTCGCTCCGTCGTCTGGTCGACCGTGGCGCCGTTCCTCGGGCTTCTGCTCGTGCTCGCGATCTTCTGGCTCTACGGGCTGATCTGGAAGCCGGACTCGGTTTTCCTCTCCGGCTTTCGCATGGCGCTCATCGCAAAGCAGACGGCAATCGTCGGCATGGGCGCTCTCGGCATGACCGTGATCATTGCGAGCGGCGGCATCGATCTGTCGGTCGGCTCGGTTCTCGCGCTGACGTCGGTCACACTTGCGCTGAGCCTGAAGGAGGGAGCCGGACCCGCGTTGGCGCTCGCGCTCACCGTCGGCGCCGGCGTCGCGGCGGGGCTCGTGAACGGGATCCTCGTGACCGGGCTTCGACTCGTCCCGTTCATCGTCACGCTGGGGACGATGCTCGTCTTCCGAGGGCTCGCCGAGGAGGTCTCGAGCCAGAACAAGATCCCAGCAGGCGCCCCCGATTGGATGTCGACGCTGCTCGATCCGCCCGCGCCCGGAAGCGTCGCGCTCGTGTGCCGCGGCGTGTGGATCGTCGTCGTACTCGCGGTCGTGCTCGCGACGGTGCTGCGACGGACGGTCTTCGGCACGCGCGTTTTCGCGATCGGCTCGAACGAATCGGCCGCGCGACTATGCGGGCTGCCCGTCGCGCAGACGAAGATCGCGGTCTATGCGCTCGGCGGTTTTTTCACCGCGCTCGCCGGGCTCTTCGAGTTCAACAACCTCAACCGGCAGGGCGACCCGACGACGCGCGTGGGCCTCGAGCTGGACGTGATCGCTGCGGTGGTGATCGGCGGCGGCAGCCTCAACGGCGGTCGCGGCAGCGTGCTCGGCTCGCTCGTCGGCGCCACGATGATGACGACGCTGCGGAACGGCTGCGCCTTCGCGGAAGTCGGCGATCCGGTCCAGAAGATCGTCGTCGGCGTCATCATCGTCGCCGCGGTGACGATCGACCAGCTACGCCAGCGCCGCCGCAGCGAGTGACTTGCCTCGCGCATCGCGTCCGGGGATGATTCGCGGCCCAATGCCGATCCACGTCCGCGCCACGAAGATCTCACGCGCAACGACGCGTCCCGCGATCACCATCCGCCTCCTCGAGCGGCTCGAGGAGTTCCGCATTTGTGAGGCGTTGCAAAAGGAGGTGTGGAGCTTCGCGGACATCGACATCGTGCCGGCGCGGCTCCTCGCGGCGATGAGCAAGAGCGGCGCGATCGTGCTTGGCGCGTTTCGCGGGCGGCGGCCCGTCGGCTTCGCGTTTGGCTTCCCGGGCTGGCGCCAGGGCCGGCACATCTGGTGCTCGCACATGCTCGCGGTCGTCGCCGAAGAGCGCGACGCGGGCATCGGGTATCGGCTGAAGCTCGAGCAGAGGCAGCGACTCCTCGATCGACCGATCGACCTGGTCACGTGGACGTTCGATCCGCTCGAGTCGCGAAACGCAAACCTCAACGTCGCGAAGCTCGGCTGCGTGGCGTGGGAGTACTGGGTGAACCTCTACGGCCGCACGTCGAGCCCGCTCCATCGCGGTCTCGACACCGATCGCGTGGTGCCGCGCTGGTACATCCGCTCGAAGCGCGTGACGGAGCGCCTCGCCGGGCGCGCCCCGCGCGCGTCGTTCGATGACGCGACGCCAATCCTCGAATCGCGCGAGATCGGCGGCGGTCTCATTGCGCCGGGACGAGCGCGGTTGAATCTCCGCGCGCCCGTTCTTTCCCTCGAAGTGCCGGCGGAGACCGCAGAGCTGCGCCTCCATCAGCAGCGGATCGCGCGCCGCTGGCAGCTCACCGTCCGGCGGGCCCTGCAGACCTACTTCGCGCGCGGCTACGCGCTGACGGACGTCGTGAGCTTCGTCGACGCCGGGCGACGTCGCGCGTTCTATTTGCTCGACCGCGACGTGCGGCGCGAGATCGAACGGGGATGGCGATGAACCGTACGTGCGAGCTGTCGCACGACAATAATAGGCGATGGCGATGAAGATCGAGCGCGTCGAGATGCGTCACGTGAGGCTTCCCCTGCGCGAACCGTTCGAGACGAGCTTCGGCGTCGAGCCGCATCGCTCCAGCCTGCTCGTTCGCGTGCAGGGCGACGGCGTCGAGGGATGGGGAGAGGCACCGGTTGCGGAGTTCCCGGGCTACGGTCCGGAGACGGCAGCGACGGCATGGCACGTCACGGAAGAATTCCTCGTCCCGCGCGTGATCGGCCGGCGGTTCGATTCGGGGACCGAGATGCAGCTCGCGCTCGCACCGGTTCGCGGCCACTCGTTCGCGAAGAGCGCCGTCGAGTGCGCGCTCCAAGACGCGCTTGCGCGATCCCGTCGTATCTCGGTTGCGAGGCTCCTCGGCGGCGTGCGCGATCGCGTGCCCGTCGGCGTGAGCCTCGGGGTGGAAGCCACGCTCGACGCGCTCGTCGCGCGCGCCCGTCCGTTCGTCGAGAAGGGCTATCGCCGGCTGAAGATCAAGATCAAGCCCGGCTGGGATCGCGAGCCCGCCCTCGCGATGCGCCGCGCGTATCCCGACGTGCCGCTGATGGTGGACGCGAACTCGGCCTATTCGATGAGCGACGTCGCGCTCTTCGATGCGCTCGACGCGCTCGGGCTCCTCATGATCGAGCAGCCGTTCGGACACGAAGACCTCGTGGAGCACGCCGACCTGCAGGCGCGATTGAAGACACCGATCTGCCTAGACGAGAGTGCCGCGAACGTCGCCGCGGTCCGCGCCGCGATTCGCTTGCGTGCCGGACGCATCGTGAACATCAAGATGGGCCGCGTGGGCGGCCCGACATGCGCCGTGCGCGTGCACGACCTCTGCCGCGAAGCCGGCATCGCGGTCTGGTGCGGCGGCATGCTCGAGACCGGCATCGGCCGCGCGCACAACGTGGCGCTGGCGTCGCTGCCGCACTTCACGTTGCCCGCGGACCTATCCGAGAGCGCGCGTTATTTCCACGAAGACGTCGTCGATCCGCCGTTCACGGTGGGCGCCGACGGCCACGTCGCGGTGCCCACGGGCCCGGGCATCGGCGTTTCCGTGAAGCTCGACTTCGTCGAGCGCATCACCACGCGCAAACGCGACTTCTAAGAAAAGCACGCCGACCGATCGCGCGGCCGGCGTGGCGATGAACGTCGATTCCGCTCAGAACGTGTAGCCGACTCCGAGCAAGTACTTCTCGTCGAGCCGCTTGTCGCCCGTGGCCGGTGTGTTGTCCCACGAGTACAGGGCGGACGCCTCCGCCGACAGGTGGCCCGCGATCGGGACGCGCAGCGTGAAGTCGGTTCGGATGAACTGATCATCCTTGTCCTCGAGGCTCGGATACCACTCGAAGTTGTGGATGGCAGTGAGCCAATCGAAGGGCTTCCAATCGACCCGGTACGCGAGGCGCGCGGCGACGAAGTCGTTCGAGGGCTCGTCTTTGAATTTCTCGTAGAAGTAGGAGAGGCCGCCTTCCGTGTAGAACTTGAGGTCGGCATCCTCGATCCACTGGTAGCCCGCGCCGGCGCCCGCCGTGTAGCGCAGTTCGAGGCTCTTGAATGAATCGCCTTCGACGCGATTCTGCAGATAGCCGAATATCTTCTCGGTGAAGAAGTAGTCGTACTTTGCCGCGCCGAAGACGTTTCGCTCCGTCGTCGTGTCCTTGTTCTCGCCCTTCGCGCGGCTCGAGGCGTAGACCCATCCCGCGTCGAGCGTGAGGCGGTCGATGTCGGTGCGCCGAACGGCGTCCAGGCTCGCGTTCACCCGGTTGTTCCTCGTGTTGCCGCGCGTGAACGTCGCGCCGAGAGCGATCGCGCCCTCCCACTTGGTTTCTTTCGCCGGCGGGTTGACCGCTCCGATCTTGTCGAGCGCAACCGAGTCGATCGCGGGTGCGTCCGGCATGTCGGCGAACTTGACCGTGCCCGAATCGGCAGGCTCGAGCTTGCGCTCGAATCGCGTCCCGTCCGCGAGGACGACGGTCACCGGTGCATCGGTCTTGATCGATGCCACCGAGCCGCGCGCGACCTTCACGTCGCCGGCGTACTCCGTCTTGAGGATGAGGTTGTCCTTGGTGATCTCGACGAGCGTGCCCGTGAGTCGGTCGCCGTTCTTCAACGTCACCTCGTCCGCGCGCGCCGTTGCGGCGAGCGCGAGGATACTGACGAACGAAGCCGATAGGATTCGATTCATTGGAGACTCCTTTCGCTGCTGTGAGGCCGTGGCGTTCGGCCGCTGCTACGCGGACGGAAGCTGCGAAGTGCAATTCGGGCAGCGCGTCGCCTTGATCGGGATCGTCGACGCGCAGAAGTTGCACGTCTTCGTGGTCGGCGGACCGGCAGGCACCGGCACCGGCGCGTGCTTCAGCTTGTTGACTTGCTGAATGACGATGAAGATCGCGAACGCGACGATGAGGAAGTCGAACACCGCTTGCAAGAAGTTGCCGTAGGTGAGGACCGGCCCCGCCTTTCGTGCTTCCTCGAGCGTTGCGTACGTGCCGCCGGTCAGCGACACGTACATGTGCGTGAAGTCGACCTTTCCGAGGACGAGTCCCAGCAACGGCGTGAGGACGTCGCCGACGAACGACGAGACGATCTTGCCGAACGCCGCGCCGATGATGATGCCGACGGCGAGGTCCATCACGTTGCCGCGCATGACGAACTCTTTGAATCCCTTGAACATGGGTTTCTCCTTTGTCGACCTGGCTACCCGATGCCATGCGGCCCCTCAGGTCGGCCGGTCCTCGCTCCAAACGAGGCCGGTCCCTCTCGATCTCCACCGCACGACGGGGCGCTAGGGATGACAGGGTGGTGAGAGTTTGTCAATGAATCGCTCTCAATCCGACGGGTCCGGCCGACTTGCTCCACGCGCGAGCGCCGTGATAGCTTGGCGCCGTGAAGAGCCTCGTGCGAGCGCCCGTTCTCTATCGAAGAGATCTACCGGCCGACCACTTCGTCCTCGCGTTCGACGCTCCCGAGATGGCTCGCGACTTTCGCCCCGGGCAGTTCGTGATGGTTCGGACGGCCGAGGGCGCGTTCCCATTCCTGTCGCGGCCGTTCAGCGTGCTCGATATCGAACGCGACTCTGCGGGACGTCCGCGAGGCGTGCAGCTCTTGATCGAGGTGGTGGGGGACGGCACGCGTGCGCTCT
>JACOTG010000025.1 GCA_016178505.1 Planctomycetota bacterium | reverse complement strand
CCTCGACGTGCTGGGTCCGCTCGGTCGCGAGTTTCCGGTCGAGCCCGCCGTCACCGATGCAATCTTCGTCGCCGGTGGCATCGGCGTCGCGCCGTTCCTGCTGCTCGCTCGCACCTTTCGCGAGCAGCGCGGGAAGGCGACGCGACTGAGGCTCCTGTACGGCGCGCGGAGCGCGGCGAACCTCGTCCTCCTCGACGAGTTCAAGAAGCTCGGCGTCGAGATCGAGCTTGCCACGGACGACGGCACTCGCGGCACGAAGGGCACCGTCATGCCGCTCCTCGACTGGACGCTGCCGCGTGGCGCCGCGTCGACGCCCGGGGCCCAGCTCTTCGCGTGTGGGCCGAACGTGATGTTGAAGGCCGTGGCGAGCTTTGCCGCCGAGCGCGGTGTCCCGTGCCTCGCGTCGCTCGAGAGCATGATGGCGTGCGGCTTCGGCACTTGCCTCGCGTGCGTCTTCCCCGTGCACGACGCGAGTGATGCCGATTTCCACTACGAGCGGGACATGGCGACGCTCGCGCGCGTGCTCTGGGAAGCGAAGTCGATCTTCCTCCTCGGGGCCGGGCGCAGCGGGCTCGTCACGCGCGCATTCGGAACGCGCCTCGTGCAGCTCGGCAAGGTCTGCCACGTCGTCGGCGAATCGACGACGCCCGCGATCGGTCGCGGCGATCTCCTCCTCGTCTGTTCGCGCACGGGCGAAACGAAAACCGTCGTCGTGCTCGCGCAGACGGCAGCGGCGAGCGGCGCGCGCGTTGCCGTCGTCACCGCGCAGCCGAGTTCCGCATTGGCGGACCTCGGCCATCCACTCGTGCACTTGCCGGTGAGTCCCGACCTCTCGGCGCGCCAGCCGCTCGGCTCGCTCTTCGAGCAATCGCTGCTCCTCTTCCTCGACGCGATCGCCGCCGGCATCGCCGAGAAGCGTCCGCGAGCGCTGATCCAGATGCGCCAGCGCCACGCCAACCTCGAGTGACGCCTACGGAGCCAGGCACGACTCCGGCGGATTCTTCCCCACCCGAGCGCTCCCCCGGCGAACTCGCGCGATCGCGTCCGGTTCTCATCTACGACGGGCGGTGCCGCTTCTGCGTCGGCCAAGCGGCTCGGCTCGCACGATGGTTGAAAGGCCGCGTGAACCTCCAATCGTTTCGAGATCCGGGAGTGCTCGAGCACTATCCGAGGTTGACGGCCGCGGCCTGCGAGCGCGCCATGCAGCTCGTGCTCCCCGATGGGGACGCGAAGGACTCCTACCCGCCCGCCAATACAGAACCGTTCAGAAGAGGGTGACTTCGGCCGCTGGTGTCGACGCGAAACCTCCCGTGGCGCCGGGGTCCGTGACGAACCATTGCACGAAGAACGTGCGACCGGCGAGCTGAGAACGGTTCGGCAGCGGCCGCAGCCAGGTTGCAAACCCGCCGCCTGCGCCCGCGCCGGAGAGGTGGACGGTCACGAGTCGCGGGAGCGGCGAGAGCGCGACCAAGACCGGGACGCCGTTGCGATTCTGACCTGGTGGCCCCTGCGTTCGCGCGATCGCGAGATGCGCCGTCGCGCCGCCGAGCGATTGGCCGATGCCGAGCTTGAAGTCGGGACTGCCGAGTGCCGGCGGCGTGTGTGCGATCATCAGGGGCACGAACCCGCCCGATCCCGCGTTCGGCGGGCCGAATACGCGCGGATTCGGCGGCTGCGATTCCGAGTGGAGTCTCGGCCGGTCGAACGGCGGCGCCTCGGCGGCGACGCGCGGATCGGTGAGGCCGTTCGCGACGAAGTCTGCGAGCGCGTTGCGCTGCTGCTGCGCGAGTCCCAAGGGAACGATCAGCGGATCGCGATTGTCCGGGAAGTTGCCGCCGCCGTTGTAGAAGTTCACGACGAGCTGGAGCGAGTTCAGCTCGCCCGTGTGCATGTAGCGCCCGCGAAGCCCGGCATTGCGAAGCGTCGGCGTCTTGAATCTGCCGCGGTCCGCGGGATCGCCGGTGACGTTCTGTCGGCCGAGGTCCTCGACCGGTGGGCGCAGCCCGATGTTGTGGAATCGGTTGTCCGAGAAGAGGCCGAGCGTGTGGCAGCGCGAGCAGTTCGCGCGGCCCGTGAACAGCCCGAGGCCGGCTTGCTGGCCCGGCGTGAGCGCGGTCGAGTCGCCCTGGTTGAATCGATCCCACGGCGTCTGGTCGGGCACGAGCGTGCGCTCGTACGTCGCGATCGCGAACGCGATGCGCTCCGATGTGATCGCCGGATCGCCGAACGCGGCGGCGAACAGCTCGGCGTAGCTCGCGTGCGAAGCGAGCGCGGCCACGATGTCCGGGGTCAGCGCGCTCGCGAGCCGCAGCGGCGTGACGCGCTCGAGCTTCGCGATGATCTCGGACCAATCGCGAGCTTCGTGCGCCATCTCGACGTCGGAGGTCGGAGGTCCCACCGATTGGCTCTCGAGGGCGCCGCCCGCAATGATGCTCGTCACGCCGGTCACGGGATCGACGAACGTGCCGCGGGCTCGACCGTCCCAGAACAACTCGTCGAAGTAGGCAGCGCCGACGAACGTCGGCGAATGACGATTCGTCACCTGCGGCTGCACGCCGAAGACCGCATCCGGCGCGTAGAGACCTTGCGGATCCTGGCGCACGACGCCGGGCGATCCGAAGCGGTCGTCGCGCGTGTTCGGCAAGCCGTCGAGTCCCGTGGTGCGCACGACTCGCGGGTCGCTCCCGCCCAAGAGCGGTCGATGACACGTGCCACACGCGACCGTGTCGTCGCTGGACAGTTGCTCGTCCCAGAAGAGGATCTTTCCGAGCACCGACTTTGCGGGATTCGGCGGGTTCTCGGGCGGAAAGGGCGGCGGCGGCAGCTGAGCCATTGCCGCGGACGACAAGACGAAGCCGACGACGGGCACGAAGCAAGACTGGAATCTTAGTCGCATGTTCGCTCCTCGCTGGTCTCTCGGGTTGGCGTATGGGCGAAACTGAACACGCAACTTGCGAGGAAGATTCGCCGGATTTATTTCGAGCCTCGCTCAGGAGGCGAGCGAGGATCCGTCGGCGTGACTGGCTCGACCTCGGTCATCCCGATCTGAATTCCAGGTGGCGGACGCGAGCGAACGTCCTAGTCGCGCCGGCGCGCGGCGGTGACGAGGTAGAGAAGCTGCAAGATCGCCATCAGCGCCGCGGCGACGTAGGTCATGGCGGCCGCGTTCAGCATCTTGCGCGCACCTTGCGCCTCGTCCGGGTCGATGAGACCGCCCTCGGTGATTTGAACCATCGCGCGAGCCGAGGCGTTGAATTCGACCGGCAGCGTCACGAGGCTGAACAGGACCGCTGCGCCGAACACGACGATCCCGGCCCAGATGAGGCCCGTGAAATGGAGGATCATCCCGATGAAGAAGAGCGGCATCGCGAGGTTCGAACCGATGTTCGCCACCGGCACGAGCGACGAGCGTAGCGCGAGCGGCGCGTACCCTTGCTGATGTTGGATCGCGTGGCCGACTTCGTGCGCCGCGACCGCAACCGACGAAATCGAGTCCTCTCGATAGACCTTCGGTGAGAGCCGTAGCACTTTCTCGCGCGGATCGTAGTGGTCCGAGAGCATGCCGCTCACTTCCTCCACGCTGACGTCCGCGATGCCGTTTCGCTGGAGGATGGCTTTCGCCACTTCGGCGCCGGTGAGCCGCCGGCGCGTCTGAACCTTGGAATACTTCGCAAACGCGCCCTGTACCTTGATCGTGGCCCAAAGGCTCAGGATGAGCGCCGGCGACATGTACAGCAGATACATCGGATCGAAGAACATCCGTTCGATCTCCTCGAGAAATCGAATTCGACGAGAACGAGCCAGGAGTCTAGCAAATCGACGCGTCACGCTCTCGCTTGGCAAAGGCCGCCGCGCCGCGCTATCCTCGCCGGCCGTATAGGCTTTTCGGGAGGCGAGGATGCAATACGGAGCGACGCGCGACACTCTGGCGCGCTCGACGGTCGTGATGATCCTCGGCGGCGGCCGAGGTCAGCGCCTCTTTCCGCTCACGAAGGATCGCAGCAAGCCCGCGGTGCCGATCGGCGCCAAATTTCGGTTCGTCGACATTCCGATTTCGAACTGCATCAACTCGGGCTTGATCCAGATCTACGTTCTCACGCAGTTCAACTCGAAGTCGCTGAACAATCACTGCGCGCTGACCTACAAGTTCGACGCGTTCACCCGGGGCTTCGTCGCGATCCTCGCCGCCGAGCAGCGATACGACAGCGAGGACTGGTATCAGGGGACGGCGGACGCGGTTCGGCAGAACCTGCGCTACATCCAAGATCCGATGCTGGAGCGCGTGCTCATCCTCTCCGGCGATCAGCTCTATCGAATGGACTATCGAGAGATGTTGGCGACGCACCAGTCCACGGAAGCCGACGCGACCGTTGCCGTTCTTCCGGTCTCACACGAGGACGCGTCGCGCTTCGGGATCCTGAAGGTGGACGGGGCGGGTCGCATCGTGGATTTCGCGGAGAAGCCGAAGGACCCCGAAGTCCTCGATCGATTCAGCCTTTCGCCCAAGGAGTGCAAGCGCCTCGGCGTCGATGGTCAGAAGAACTCCCTTCTCGGCAGCATGGGCATCTACGTCTTCGAGAAGGATGCGCTCGTCTCACTGCTCGACGGATCCGACCACGACTTCGGCTCGCACGTCTTTCCGAAAGCGCTCGAGCGATGCAAGGTCTGCGCGCACGTCTTCGACGGCTACTGGTCGGACATCGGTACGATTCGATCGTTCTACGAGGCGAACCTCGCGCTGACGGATCCGAAGCCGCCGTTCTCCTTCTACGATCCCGAGCGACCGATCTACACGCACCCGCGTTTCCTGCCCCCCTCGTCGATCGAGCGCGCGACGCTCCGGCAAGTGCTCTTGAGCGAAGGCTGCGTGGTGAGCGGCGCGGAAGTGGAGCGCTCGGTCGTCGGGATTCGATCGGTGATTCGTCAGGGCTCGCGCATCCGCGACGCCGTG